>NVUL01000043.1 GCA_002401885.1 SAR86 cluster bacterium | reverse complement strand
CAGAGTTCGGATAGCAGATCGTGCTTTGCTGCCGTGTCCAATGTGCTGTCCTCCGCAATAAATAGATACTCGCTCGCCGCTACCTGCTCTAAGCCGACTCTGTCCTTCTGCCAGAGTTGATATTGGGTTATACGACCATCGCGGACTGCTTTTTCCTCATCTAGGGTAAATCCTTGGCGCGTTAGTCCAGCGAATTCGATCTGTGCGAGCGTGTAGTAGTTATCGGTTAACAGCAGCGGTGATTCTGCAAATTCGCGTTTTAAGAGTTCATCTACATGGCTGCTAAATTGTGTCCACCCGGCCATTTTATTCGATAGTACACCCGCTCCAATAAGTGGCTGGAGCTGCAATTGAAAAGCCTGAGAACCGACTCCAAATAGAGCAGTGAGGGTGCCAAGAAAGCCGATAATTGGGATGGCGATGACGAGCCGGTGGGCCGTTTGTGCAGTAAAATATGCGCCGAGTAAATTCGCAGCGTTTCTTAGAGCAAAGGGTACGTAAATGAGCAGAGGGAAGTAGCCGGAAAGAGGCCAGTGAATAGACGTGCTGGTGGCATCTGTCCATGGCGCAAGCAACAAATAGACTAGTACATTGACCAGCGAAAAGCTGAGTAGGAGCGCGGCACTACGATCGCCGACGATCGCCTTTTGATACATCAAAACTATCGTGTAGGCGAATAGCATATAGAGTGGTGGTGTAACCAAGCCTGCTTGCTTAAAAAGGTGTAACAGGCCGGAAGCCTGAAATTCCCAGGGGTGTCTATCTACGAAGTAGAAGCTCGCGCTGCTCAGTTGGTTGCTTAGATTGAACCAAAGGATGGGTATCAATCCAAGGCTCGCAATGAGGATGCTTAGCCATAGGTGTGGGTTTTTCCATTGGCTTTGTTCTTGTCTAAAGCAAGTCAGGAAAAGTATGGCGGCTGCTGGGTAGAGGAAGAAACGGTAGTGCGTGCACAGACCCAGCGCCACAAACGAGCCGGTAAACGCCCAATACAATAATTGATCGGTGCGCAGTGCTCGCTCGAAGAAACCGATTGCCAAGAGACCAAAGAAAATTAGAGGAACGTCTGGTACGGCCAGAAGGCCAAGGAAGCCTGCAAGCGGCAGGCACAAGCTTAACGCTGCAGACTCTATGGCATGCTTGGGATTTGTGATTGGCTTGGCAATCCAATACACGAGCAGCGGCAGGGAGCTCCCCATCAAGATGAATAGGCTTCGTGACGCGAGGGTATTGTATGAATCGAGAGCAGAGCCTAATCCGATGAGCAGCGCAGTCATGAACGGTAGATCGCTGTACGCGATGGCCGGATTTGCGGATGCCTGCCAGTAGAAGACTTCGTCGCTGTATAAGTCGAGAGCGGTTGCTAGAAAAATCTTGCTCAGCAGAAGAAGAGTAATCCCGCCCACGAGAAACTTAAGGACAGGGAGTCGAGCACCCTGTTGCACTGAGTCCTGCAAGTTCTTTCTCCTACACTAGCTGAACAGCCGGGATGAGATTCTTGGGCACCATCTTGCTTGAGAGCCTCTTCAGATTAAGAATGAAGACAACCAAGATGGTAAGCATGCTCACTATCCATATTGAGGAGAATAGGGGGTTTACAGAGAAAGTGCCAATCTGATAAATAACCGTAGCGGTGATGTAGGCGAGTCCAGTGCTCCAGCCGAATACCAGTAGCATCCAGTGCCAGCCGGCTTCTTTAGTAATCGCGCCAAGCACGGCCACGCAGGGAGCATAGAGTAAGATAAAAACCAGGTAACAGAATGCGGCAAATGGGCCTGAAAACAGTGCGGCCATATTGGTAAGCGTCGAGGATTCAATTTCCTGTTCGTCGGCAACAGCATTTAGGTCGCTAACATCGCCAATCGATATGCCCAGGGGATCGGTCAGGGTAGAGCTCAGCGCTACTAACTCTGCGCCAATCGAGGAGATGGCTTCGCCTGCGGCAGCTATGAGGTCAGGCGGTGAGCCATCATAAGCATCCGCGTTTGATTCGCTATAGAGTGCGTCGAGGGTTCCAACGATCGCCTCCTTGGCAAACATACCAGTAAATAGTCCTACTGTTGCGGGCCAATTGTCTTCTTCGATGCCTAGCGGTGCGAATGCCGGAGTAATTGACTTGCCTATTACACTAAGCACAGAATCTTCCGAATCTTCATTGCCAAAACTAAAGTCGGTGCTTATGGAGTTCAGAAAACTTAACGCAATCACCACGACAACGATCGTCTTTCCGGCGCGAAGAACGAAAGACTTCAAGCGAAACCAGGTAGTGAGCAAAATATTGCGTGCGATTGGAACATGATAAGCCGGCATTTCTTGAAACGAAGGTGTGATCTCATTAGTAAAGAGTTGTTTGCGAAATATCCAGCCGGTAAATATCGCTAGCGCTATACCGAGCAGATAGAGGCCGAATACGATGTTCTGCCCATTCTCCTGAAAGAAAGCGGCGGCAAAGAGTGCGTAGACGGTCAGTCGTGCACCGCAGCTCATAAATGGAGCCATAGCGATAGTCATCAGCCGATCGCTATCTCTTCCTAGGCTTCGTGCGGCCATTACCGCTGGCACATTACAGCCGAAGCCGACGATCAGTGGCACGAAGGCGTTACCTGGCAGGCCAATACCGCTCATCGCCCTATCGATTACGAAGGCGGCGCGGGACATATAGCCGGAGTCTTCCAATACGGAGAGACAGAGATAGAGAAAGCCAATGACTGGTATAAACGTTGCGACCAGCGTTATACCACCACCCACGCCTTGGGCAAGTAGAGTGATTATCACCTCAGGCGCGGAAATTTCGCGTAGTAGCCAAGTCGTTCCATCTACCAGTACTGCTGCGAATAATATGTCGAAGAAGTCGATGAATACGGCGCCAAGATTTACAGCGATAGTAAAGATCATGTAGATCATTAGCAGGAAGAAGGGAATGCCTAGCCATCTATTTATCACCACGGCGTCGATACGTTCCGAAAGGCTGTGGTGAGTAGGCGAGACTTCGACAACTCCATTGATGAGTTGGCGTGACTGATGGTAGCGCTGGAGTAATTTTTCTTCGGTGGCACTGCTAGTAAAGGAGAGTGGAGTTTCCCTCAGTCTAACTATTTCCGGAGCGCTATTGATCTTGCTGATCAGTTCGCTGCGTAGCTCATCGATGCCTCGTTTCTGTGAGGCAATCATCTCAATCACCGGCAATTGCAGTTTATCGGCAAGCTTGTTCGCGCTGACGGTGATGCCTTGCTGCTCTGCCACATCGAGCATATTCATAACAAGCAGCACTGGGACGTCGCGATCCATCAGTTGCTGTGTCAGTATCAGACTTCTTTCTAGATTGGTCGCATCAACGATGTTGACGATCAAGCCAATATCGCTTTGTTCCAAATAGTCTTGGGCAATCTTCTCATCTATGCCGCTGTAATCTTGTTCTAGGGAATAGATACCGGGTAGGTCGACCAGTTCGATCGATTCGTCTTCCAGCTCAAAATAACCAAATTTCTTCTCTACAGTTACGCCCGGCCAGTTACCGACCTTTTGGTTGGCGCCGGTAAGCACGTTGAAGAGGGTTGTCTTCCCGCAATTGGGATTACCGATAAGTGCGATTTTCTGCATGGGCTATTGAATATCCACGGTGATGATTGCTGCTTCGGATTTACGAATACTGATAAAACTGCCGCCAACTTTCACTTGCATGGGATCACCGAGTGGGGCGAAGCGCAGTAATTTCAGTACCGAGCCCGGAATGATGCCCAATGAGTAGAGGCGACTCTTGAGTTCTGCCGGCTCAGAGGCTATTTCCAGTACGACGCAATGATCGCCGCTCTTGGCAGTAGATAGGGTGGTGCCTGACATGGATTTCTTCTTAGTCTTTAAAAACAATGACTTACGCCATTGGCTTGATGATGTTAGATGCAGCTAAATTAACAGATATGAATGTTGTTGACAATCATTCTCATTATCATTTAAAGTATCAATCACACTGAGGATAAGCCATGTACGTATGCATTTGCAGACAGATTACCGATAACCAGATTCGCGACCTCTGTCGTGGTGGTGCGAGTAATTTGACTGACCTACGCGCGAAGCTCGGTGTTGCTAGCGAATGCGGCAAATGCGGCAAACTCGCTCAGACTATCGTCAAAGAATTCCACAAGACAGGCTCTTATACGAACGCAGCGTAGCCTGCCGTGTATTAGTTTCGCTATTTCTCCCGTTTAATTTCCATTCTTCGCTCTACGTCCAAGAGGGCTCTAGCTATGCTCTCACTAATAGATGGGAATGGGATTGCTTATCATTTAGTTTTATCTTTTATATCAATGACTTACAGCTATTTTTCTTGACATTTTCGAGCTAAAAAGCGAAGCTTGCGCGAACTCAACTCAGCTATTTTTAATATAGTCATTAGGGATCTATTTATGAAGTCGGACGCCACCGTAATCAAGCATCTGAACAAAGCGCTTGGCAATGAGCTCATCGCTATCAATCAGTACTTCCTCCACTCACGTATGTATCAGGATTGGGGTCTGGAGAAATTGGCTACGAAAGAATACGAGGAGTCTATTGACGAAATGAAGCATGCAGACCAACTCATGCAACGCATACTATTTCTGGAAGGGCTTCCGAACGTTCAAAACCTAGGTAAATTGATGATCGGTGAGAATACTAAGGAAATGTTGGAGTGCGATCTCAAGCTTGAGCTAATTGCCTGCCCGGACCTTAAAGAGGGTATAGCCTATTGTGAATCTATCAGTGACTTCGTGAGTCGTGATCTGTTGAGTGAAATTCTGAGTAGCGAAGAAGAGCATATCGATTTTCTAGAGGCTCAACTCACGCTGATCGAGAAGGTCGGCCTCGAAAATTATCAGCAGTCGATGATCTAGTAGCGCGCCCCGCGCACATTCAGACTCCCGTCACATCTGACGATATAGTGTAATAGAGCTTAGTAAAGCACTGCTGAGACTCTTTCGATTTCTTATAGAGAGATGCCGGAAGAGTCCCGGTTGAAATTTGCTTAGCGCACACTCATCCTTAAATTGTCACTACTCTTTCCCTATGTATGCATGCATCGATCTCGGGTCCAATAGTTTTCATATATTGATTGGTGAATGGATCGATGGACGAATCGAAATTGTTGAGCGCAGTAGTGACTCGGTTCAACTGGGCGAAGACGTTAGGAAAACCGGCAGCATTTCGCCGGCGGCCTATCAGCGGGGCTTGGGCTGTCTGCAACACTTCAAGACACTGATGGATCAATACCCGCTAGAGCAGTATTGGGCTCTCGGTACTAATACCTTTCGTGTCGCCGATAATGCCGAAGATTTTATTCAAGCTACGCGCGATATCGGGATTGAAATCTCAGCGATCAGTGGTGTGCAGGAAGCCGTGTTGATCTACGCCGGTGTAACCACCTCACTTCCATTCACCGAGAATCACCGTTTAGTTATCGATATCGGGGGTGGAAGTACAGAGATAATCATCGGTCACAAAGACAGTCGACTCCTTACCGAGAGTATGGCGATAGGCAGTGTTGCCTGGCGCGATAAATTCTTTTCTCCGAAAACTTCAGACCCGCTTCTATTAGAGAAGCAACTGGATGCAGCCATCACAGCCTCCAAGGCCGTATTCGATGACATTAGTCTCGCCGTGAGAAAGGCTGGATGGCATGATGCTTATGCCTCCTCGGGGACAGTAAAAATGCTTGCCGCTATCTGCCAGGCTCATGGCTTTGGGAAGGGAGAGATTAAGCTTGCTGCGCTGTTGTCATTGAAGCCGCAGATTATTACTGCCATCGCGGGCGGCGGAGACCTGCCCGGCCTGAAGGAGCGTCGGCGTGGGCTGTTGTTGCCAGGGTTGGCGGTGCTCGTGGGTTTGATGCAGTCCTACACAGTGGATAGTATTTACTTCAGTGCGACGGCTCTGAGAGAGGGGATGTTAGATTTCATGGTGAAGAATAAGAAGACCCTAGCCATTATGCAGAATAGCCAGCTTCCGGAAGTCAGCCTGACCGGCAACTCATGACGTGTACACGTCGCTGAAAGAGTTTAGGAAAGCTGTTTCAGTAACAGTTTTTGTACGTCTTGGAACGCTTCTTCCGCCTCCGCGTTTGCCAAGGGGTGGTACTCGCCATTTGCAGTAAGCTCCCAACTCTGACCACGATCTTCAAGGTACATCTCTAGTTCAGCTTTAATCCTAGTGCTGTGTTTCTTCTTCAGTATAGGAAAGCAAACTTCAATTCGATTGTTCAGATTACGTTCCATCCAGTCGGCACTGGAGCAGTAGACCTGTGGGTCGGAATTTAGAAAATAGAAAACGCGCGAATGTTCGAGAAAGCGACCGATGATTGATACGACGCGGATGTTTTCGCTCACGCCGGCTATTCCAGGCCGTAGACAACAGATGCCGCGCACTACAAGGTCGACCTTCACACCTGCTATGGATGCTTTGTATAGTGCCTTAATCAGGTCGGGGTCGGTTATCGAATTCATCTTCGCTACTATGCGCGCCTTTTTACCCGCCGTAGCGGCTGCAATTTCGCCACCTATCATCTTGAGCAAAGATTTTCTCAGATTAAAAGGGGCATGGCTTAGCAACTTCGGATGAATTTTCTTACCCATTCCGGTGATTTGTTGAAACACCTTGTGCACGTCGGCGCAGAGAACTTCGTCCGAGGTAAGCAAGCTGTAGTCGGTGTACAAGAGTGAGTTCTTGCGGTGATAGTTGCCTGTACCTAAGTGTGCGTAGCGCTTTAGTGTATCGCCGATGCGGCGTACTATTAACAGCATCTTGGCATGGGTCTTGTACCCCATTACTCCATAGACAACGACTGCTCCAGCTTCTTGCAGGATGCTGGCGAAATTAATATTCTCTTCCTCGTCGAATCGTGCGCGGAGTTCGATGACGACGGTTACCTCTTTGCCATTTCGTGCCGCGTCGGCTAGCGCCCCTACCAGTTCCGAAGATTCATTGGTGCGGTATAAGGTCTGCTTAATGGACAGCACCGTTGGATCTTTCGCGGCCTGACGAACCCAATCGATGATGGGTATAAAAGACTGGAATGGATGCAGCAGTAGCTGGTCTTCCTTGTCTACTGCGGAAAAAATATACGCGTCCTCCTCCAATAATTTTGGTGTGCCGGGAGAAAACTGTGGGAAGCGCAGATCCGTGCGATCGATCATTCCGTAAAGAGCCATCAGGCGCCGCAGGTTCACGGGCCCGTCTAACCGGAACAACTCATCATTGGAAAGGTTAAAGCGCTCTAGAAGAAAATCGGTAAGTTCTTCCGGGCAATCGATGCTCACTTCTAATTTAGTGGCAGCACCGAAGCGCCGACTATGTAGCTGTCCTTGTAGAGCCATTGCATAGTCTTCGACCTCAACATTGGTCATTTCCAGATCGGAATTCCGAGTCACTCGAAACTGATGGCATTCCATGACGCTCATGCCGGGAAATAACTCATCGACGTAGGCGTGGATGATCGATGAGAGGAAGATGAAGTTGTCACCCTCAGGAGCAATCTCAGCAGGCACCTTGATTAATCTCGGCAGGGAGCGAGGCGCGGGGACTATGGCCAGACCGCTTTGCCGGCCAAAGGCGTCTTTCCCGTCCAGTGAAAGAATGAAATTTAGGCTCTTATTGACGAGTCTAGGGAAGGGGTGTGCCGGATCCAGCCCGAGCGGGCTTACCACCGGCTGAACCTCCTCGTCGAAATAGTCCCTAGTCCATTTCTTTAGCGCGTCGTTCCAATCATGGCGCGGCAGGAAGTGTATGTCTTCCTCGGCAAGATTGGGTAATAAGTCTTCATTCAGAATTCTGTATTGCTCGGTAAGAGCCTCTTTAACTTGCAGGTGGATATTCTTGAGGACTTGTTCTGGATATTGGCCGTCTGGCCCTGGTCGCTGCCTACCGAAATCCAGCTGCTTCCTTAAGCCCGAAACCCTAACCTCGAAGAACTCGTCCAGATTGGAGCTAAATATCAGGAGAAACATGAGGCGTTCGAGCAGCGGGTGCTTCGTGTTTCTTGCCTGGCTCAGTACGCGCAGGTTGAACTTAAAATAGCTTAACTCGCGGTTCTCAAAGTAGGCGGAATCGTCTAGGTCAATTGACTCTTGGGGGTCCACAGCTGAGTCCTGCTGCTTCGTTGCGGGAAGAGGCATTTTGGCTCCGGTAGTATTATCAACCGCGAGGTTCAATGGCTTGTTCTCTGCCTGTTCAGACATGTTGCTCTCTATTCAGCACTATCTATGAAGCGGGGGATTAGTGTAACTCTTTTATTTGGCGCGATTGTGACGTTATCATGACAAATACATTACTAGTATTCAGCTAACTTTTTTCAGACTTTTTGAATTCTAGGGAAAATCGCCAATGATTGTTAAGCCTCAGGCTGACCGACTATCTTAGCACAATCACCGCTGGAGATTGCGCTCTCACCTCGCTGTAAGTGCAGCTTCTAACTGAAATCCTATTGTCATAATTATGTAATATTCTGTGTATATAGTTCCTCTATTAATTTCTAGGCTGCAAATCGCCTTATGGAGGTCATATGCGTATCAAAGTACTAAGAAAAACGTTGGCACTATCCCTTTTAGCAGTAGCCTCGCTTGCGGTGCAGGCCGCAGAAATAGATCAGGGGATTCCAGAGTACGAGCGCACTCGTGGCGTTTCTGGAAATCTTTCGAGTGTCGGTTCAGATACTCTCGCGAACTTAATGACGCTCTGGGCTGAGGATTTCAAACGGGTTTACCCGAACGTAAACATTCAGATACAGGCGGCTGGCTCATCTACGGCACCGCCAGCGCTAACCGAGCGCACTTCTACTATTGGTCCAATGAGCCGTGAGATGAAGGACAATGAAATTGAGGCTTTCGAGTCACGCTTTGGCTACAAGCCAACAGCGATTCCGGTGGCGATAGATGCGCTTGCGGTATATGTGCACAAGGACAACCCAATTCCCGGCATGACTATCCCCCAGATAGATGCCATTTTCTCTTCTAACCAACGCTGCGGGGAATCTGGCAGCATAAATAGTTGGGGAGAATTGGAGATGAAAGGTGCGTGGGAGCGTCGAGACATACAACTATTTGGTCGGAATTCAGTATCTGGCACCTACGGCTATTTCAAAGATGTTGCGCTTTGTGACGGTGACTTTAAGAATACCGTGAACGAGCAGCCGGGTTCAGCCTCTGTGGTTCAATCAGTGAGCACTTCGCTCAACGGTATTGGCTACTCTGGTATTGGTTATCGTACTTCTAGTGTGAGAGCTGTACCTATCGCGAAATCGGCGAGCAGTGAATTTTTTGAGGCGACCCCGGAAAATTCCGTGTCCGGCAGCTATCCACTAGCACGTTTTCTTTATGTATATGTAAACAAAGAGCCGAATAAGCCTTTGCCTCCACTAGAGCGTGAATTCGTAAAACTTATTCTCTCAAAGACTGGTCAGGAAGTAGTTCTGAAAGACGGTTACATCCCACTGCCAGGTCGAGTAGTGCAAGGCACCATGCGCAAATTGCAACTTGATTGAGCTGCGAAATCATAAAAAGAAAATCGTAATTCATTCTTGAATTAACAAAGGGTCAACCTATTAAAGGCTGAGCCTTTGTTATGTAAGACTGTTGTGGAAGAAATTAGTGATAGTTTAAACTCGTTGAGTCGATATTTGAGAGCTCCATGTCAAATGATGTAAGGCAAACAGCTGTAAGCCAGACCACGGAAAGTCGTGAAGCAGGTACCTCGGTATTGAATATGGCATCCAATCGGATGGTTCTGCGACGGAAGCTTCGCCATTTTTATGATCAATCAGCCAGTGTTGCTATCGCCGTCGGCGGCATTAGCGTCATAATGGCGATACTTCTCATTTTTATGTACCTGTTTTACGAAGTGCTTCCGCTGTTTGAGTCCGCGACTCTAGATAGAGTGGGCGAATATCAGCTAGAGAATCGTTCCAACTCAACCTCCCTGCATCTCGCTATAGAAGAACAGTCAGAAATCGGAATGCGTATCGGTGATCAGGCAGATGTCCTGTTCTTCGATGTGAGCGATGGAGCGACCGTTGCCTTCATGGAGCTTTCGCTGCCGACTGGCGCTAGTATCAATCACTTTGCTCTGGATACAGAAGAGAGTGGCATTTTCGCATTGGGATTGGACAATGGCGAAGCGGTAGTGGCGCGTTATGGCTACGACACAAGTTTTGTTGGCGAAAATAATACGCGAACTCTTACTCCCACAATCGACTTTCCCTTTGGGGAGCAACCCTACGCACTGTTTGCCGATACAGTATTAACAGAGCTGGCTGTGCGATCGAACGGAGATAGCTTGATGGTCGCCGGTGTGGACGAGAACGGCGCCGTTAAGCTGATCAATGCAACGAAGCAGACGAATCTCTTTTCGGCCTTTGATATTGGAGGGGAGGACGCTGATTTTGAAATCGAAAGCTACCCGGTGGAAGTTTCTGCCCGAGACGTGGAGCAGATGTTTATCGGCGGCGATCAACGCTGGCTCTATTTCATTTCAAGTAGCGGCCTCATTCGCGCCCTAGATTTAGTGGCAGTCATGAATGGAGACAGCGACCGCTTTGCTATCCAGGCAGCATTGACCGAAGACGGGATCAGACCAACGCAAGTAATTTTCCTCCTAGGCGGCATCTCGCTATTGGTTGCTGACGATTCTGGGGCTATATCTCAGTGGTTTCTCTCTCGCGAAGAGGGCCAGACAAGATTGCAGAAGGCTCGTGAATTCAAGCCAGGGGCACAGCCGGTTCTACGCATGACGCCGGAACAGCGTCGTAAGAATTTTGTGAGCGTGGACGACCAAGGTAGGTTAGCAATCTATAATACTACGGCGCATCGCGCCGTATTCTCAGAAGATATTACTGACGCAACACCCAATCTTCTGGCGCTTTCTCCCCGCGGCGACGGTCTGTTGCTAGAAGCGGTTGATGGAGATATAGGTTTCTGGGAAGTTCACAATGAACACCCCGAGGTCTCTTGGTCTGTGCTCTGGGATAAGGTTTGGTATGAAGGCTACTCGGAGCCAGAATATATTTGGCAGTCCTCTGCCTCTAGCAATGAGTTTGAACCAAAGTATTCTCTCATGCCGTTGACATTCGGAACTTTGAAGGCAGCCTTCTATGCCATGTTGCTGGCGGCACCTCTGGCAATATGCGGTGCCATTTTTACCGGCTATTTCATGGCGCCTGCGATGCGTCGCAAGGTCAAGCCTCTGATCGAGTTGATGGAAGCGCTGCCGACAGTGGTGCTGGGTTTTCTCGCTGGCTTGTGGCTCGCTCCCTTTGTCGAGAAGAATTTGCTAGGCATATTTTCGATTCTAATTGTGCTGCCATTGAGTATTTTAGGGGCGAGCTTTGCCTGGACGCAGCTGCCAAGAAAAATTCGCGATTCCGTACCCGATGGCTGGGAGGCAGGCATACTGATACCTGTCATACTTATTTTTTCCTACTTGTCGTTCGCTCTGGCGGTGCCTATCGAGAATAGTTTCTTCGGCGGCGACATGCGCTTCTGGATCAGCAACGATTTGGGTGTCAGTTATGACCAACGCAACGCAATGGTTGTCGGCTTCGCTATGGGCTTTTCTGTCATACCGACAATTTTCTCTATAGCAGAAGATGCAATTTTCTCTGTCCCTAAGCAATTGACCTATGGTTCGTTGGCCTTAGGTGCAACGCCTTGGCAAAGTCTTCAACGGGTAGTTCTACCTACAGCGAGCCCCGGTATTTTTAGTGCGCTAATGATAGGTATGGGCAGAGCCGTTGGTGAAACTATGATCGTGTTGATGGCCACAGGCAATACGCCAATCATGGACATCAACATCTTTGAAGGCATGCGCACCCTAGCCGCTAATATCGCAGTCGAGATCCCAGAATCCGAAGTGGACAGCACACACTACCGAATTCTTTTTCTCGCAGCTCTGGTGCTTTTTATGTCCACGTTTGTATTTAACACGATTGCTGAAGTAGTGCGGCAGCGACTGAGAACGAAGTACAGCACAATATGAATAATGAACTTTCAAATTGGATGCGCAGAGGGACTCCCTGGGTCTGGCTAAATGCTGGTGCTGTTGCGATTAGCATCGTGATGGTGGTTGGCTTGCTAATTCTCCTTACGGTCAGAGGCATGAGTCATTTCTGGCCGAGAGACGTATTGCAAGCCAACTATACACCTCCGACTTCGACTGGCGAGTTGCTGACGACGCAGGTCATTGGTGAGTTTGTTGAGAGTGAGATGGTGGTAGCTGCGCAGATCGCATCCTCGGGCATTCCGGTAGATGAGACGCAAGACCTCTACGAAAGGCAACTATTAAAGCTGGGCAATAGAGATATCACTGGGGCCGACTTTACCTGGGCTCTCAGTGATTTCGTGGAAGACGTAGAATATCCTGCTGAAGTTGTAGCGATGGAAAGGCGAGAATGGGGTAATTTCTATGGCTTCTTACGAAATATCCGCGAGGCTGGTGAGCCGCTCGCGTTCTCAGGTGATACTGCGGATGTCGAAGCGAAGCGATGGCTGGAATTCAATCAGCGATTGGAGCGCGCGCTAGATATTCGAGACGATATCTATGTCATAGAAAATCAAGAGATAGGCCTGATCAACTACGCCATGGAGCGACTGAGGCTGCGCGAGCGTCGCCTAGAGTTGGATGGAGAAGAATCGCCAGAGACATCGGCCGAGATCGCAGTGCGCAGGCAAGAGTTAAATGTCGAATACGAGCTCTTACAGGATGAGCTCCTAGCGCTGTACGAGACAGTGAATAGAGACTCGGCGATTTTTCTTGCAGCTAACGAGCAGGAGATAGAGATTGAGTTCGCAGATATAGTGCGGGCCTACAAGCCGAATCAGATGGATATATTCTCGAAGTTGCTCACCTACTTTTCTAAGCTTGGTGAATTCATGACCGCAGAGCCGCGCGAGGCGAATACGGAAGGGGGGATCTTCCCGGCTATATTCGGCACGGTGATGATGGTGATGCTGATGTCGGTATTCGTCACTCCTTTCGGGGTAGTGGCCGCAGTTTACTTGCGAGAATACGCACGACAGGGGTTTGTTACGCGTGCAATCCGAATTGCTGTAAATAATTTGGCAGGCGTTCCGTCTATTGTCTATGGCGTATTCGGACTAGGCTTCTTTATCTATATTATCGGTGCAGAGATCGATCAGATATTTTATCCGGAGGCTTTGCCGGCGCCTACATTTGGAACGCCCGGTTTGCTCTGGGCTTCTTTGACGTTAGCGCTGCTTACCGTGCCAGTAGTGATTGTGGCTACCGAAGAAGGGCTAGCTAGAATTCCAAGAAGTGTACGAGAAGGAAGCTTGGCATTAGGCGCCACTAAATTCGAGACGCTATGGCGTGTCGTTCTTCCCATGGCAAGCCCGGCGATGATGACCGGCCTGATACTCGCTGTGGCAAGAGCGGCAGGTGAAGTGGCCCCATTGATGCTGGTTGGCGTGGTTAAGTTGGCTCCGTCTTTACCATTGGATGGGAATTACCCGTACTTGCATTTGGAGCAAAAATTTATGCATCTGGGGTTCCATATCTACGATGTTGGTTTCCAGAGCCCAAACATCGAGGCGGCGAGACCGTTAGTTTTCGCGACGGCTTTATTGCTCGTCATAGTTATCGCGGGCTTGAACTTAACTGCAGTCGCCTTGCGAAACCATCTTCGAGAGAAATACAAAGCATTAGATGTATAACAATTGTTTAAATGGACTAAATAAAGATGAATGACATGAGTAGTGAGCAGGCCCGAGACACGCCATCACCAACGATGAAGGTGGATGTGTCGGCTGTTCTAGGCGACAAGACTAAGACTGGTGGTGAGGTGCTTTCTAGCTGCATTGACATTGAAAATCTGAATCTTTTCTATTCGAAAAACAAGCAGGCGTTAATAGATATTAATCTGACTATACCAAAACAGCGAGTGACTGCGTTTATTGGGCCTAGTGGTTGTGGTAAATCGAGCCTGCTTCGTTGTTTTAATCGAATGAATGACTTGGTTGATGACTGCGTTATCGAAGGCTTAGTGTCATTAGATGGTAGTGACATCTATCAGAAGTCTATTGATGTCGCCGACCTAAGGCGCCGGGTAGGAATGGTGTTCCAGAAGCCCAATCCGTTTCCAAAGTCCATCTATGAGAATGTCGCCTATGGTCTGCGTATTCAGGGAATTAATTCGAAGCGTATTCTGGATGATGCCGTAGAGAATTCACTAATGGCAGCGGCACTTTGGGACGAAGTAAAAGATAGGCTTAACGATAGTGCTCTTGGCATGTCTGGAGGTCAGCAACAGCGTTTGGTTATTGCGAGAACGATAGCTGTAGAACCGGAAGTATTGCTGTTAGATGAGCCAGCTTCTGCATTGGATCCAATCTCAACTCTAAAAATCGAAGAGTTAATCAACGAACTTAAGACTGACTACACAATCGTCATCGTCACGCACAACATGCAACAGGCAGCGCGGGTGTCAGACTTTACCGCCTTCATGTACATGGGCAATATGGTTGAGTTCGATTCAACTAACTCAATCTTTACCAACCCGCGGCAAAAACAAACTGAAGACTACATTACTGGCCGTTACGGCTAGAACGAACAAGTCATCTTTGACAGGAATTTACAATGAACCCTCAAGCTGAAGGTCACGGCGACCATATTTCCAAGCAGTTTAATTCTGAGTTGGAAGACGTCAAGAACCAATTGTTAGAGATGGGTGGTGCAGTGGAGCAGCAGTTGGCGGATGCGCTTGTTTCAATGACGTCTGCTGATACTGGCATTGCCGCCGAAGTCTTGGTGCAAGAAGACTTGATCGATGCTATGGAAATTAAGATCGACGAAGAGTGCAACCTAATTCTTGCTAGGCGGCAGCCTGCGGCCCGCGATTTACGTTTAGTCCTGACTATCATCAAGACTGTCCGCGACCTCGAAAGAATAGGCGACGAATCCTCGAAGATTGCGCGCATGGCGATCAAACTCTCTGAAGATGGCGACTATCCCGAGGGGATTGTGGAATTCAGGCATTTAGGAGACCGAGTAGCTCGAATGCTCAATTTGACACTAGACGCCTTCGCGCGTTATGACGTGAAATCTGCGCTGGAAATAGCTCATGACGATCTAGTTGTCGATAACGAATACGGTTCCGCGATGCGATCTCTCATTACCTATATGATGGAAGACCCTAGAAGCATAAGCCGCATGTTGAATTTGTTGTGGGCATTGCGAGCGCTGGAGAGAATTGGCGATCATGCGAAAAATATATCTGAGCACGTCATCTACTTGGTCAAAGGCATGGATGTAAGACACGCTCCGCTGGCGAATATTGCCGACCAACTGTCGGAATCAGATTAGACCTGCCCCGTCTCTTTGTCCGTAGAATTTTTACTCTGTTTATCATAGGCGGAGTTAGAAGCCGCCCGACTTAGCGGCAGTCTGCAAGTGAAGCAACTGCCCTCGCCATAGATGCTCTTTATTTCTAGTTCAGCCTCGTGTCTCGCCAGAATATGTTTTACGATAGCCAGCCCCAGGCCTGTTCCTCCGGTATCCGAAGACCGGCTCCCATCGATTCGATAGAACCGTTCAGTGAGCCTCGAAATGTGATGGTTCTCAATACCGGCACCATTGTCCCGTACTGCTATATTTAAGGATTCCGTGCCTTTGTTAGCCGATAGCTTGATATGCCCACCAGCGGGAGTGTATTTGGCTGCGTTTACGACCAAATTGGAAATTGCGCTGTACAGCTCACTCCGCTTACCGACGAGGCAGAGGGCAGGGGGGCAGATAAGCTCGAAGGTATGCGACTTGTCCTTGAACATCTGTTGAGTATCGCTTTCGATTTCGGAAAACAGACTCTTCAGGTCAATGACATCCTGCGTCTTCGTAAGCCCCTTTGTCTCGAGGCTAGATAACATCAGCAAGTCTCGAACTATATTTTCCATGCGCGTCGAATGCTGTTGCATTTGACGCATGGGCTTATGCCATTTCGCGTCCATCCCGTCGAGATTGTCGAGAATCGCTTCTAAATACCCTTTTATGACAGTTATTGGGGTCCCCAGTTCGTGGGAGACGTTACCGACGAAGTCTTTGCGCATGGACTCGAGGCGGTGCAGCTGTGTAATGTCGCGGACAATCATCAGGCGCTCATTCTCGCCAAATAAGGCAATCTGAAACTCAAGTATCTTATTGCTCTCCCCAGGCGCCTCCATTTTTAGAGTCTCATCATAGTTCTCGCTATGGAAATATTCCGAAAAGCTAGGATTGCGTATGAGATTGGTGACGGATTGATTACGGTCCTTTGGATGCTGCAGGCCGAGTAATTTTTCCGCTGCGAAATTCCACCAATCGAGATTACCTTGCCTATTGATCATGACAACAGCCATTTTCAGCGCGGCGGAAGACTCCTGCGCCTTGTCGACTATATTGGCTAGATAAGAGCTCGCGCGCCGCTCTTGCTTCTGCAGGCGGTAAATTCCGTCGAAGATATTTCCCCAAAGTCCAAAGCTCTCGGGGGGTTCGGAATCAGCCTCGGATGAATCTCGATTCAGCCAGAGGTTGAAGCGGCGCAGCTGATAGAGATTGTATAGGTAGTAGACGCAAAGGCTGATCAACATAGCCCAACTGACATGACCCACGGCGTAGCCGACTACGGCGGCCAGTGATAATAGTAGGCAGAGCCGATTTAGTTCAGAGCGCCAATTTTGCAAGCTGAGATACCTGAAGCATGATCGGTGGTCTGCCTAATGGATTGCTGAGAGAGGTAGTCATCAGAGACTGCTTGGATGCCATTATGGTGTGGGCATATTGTATGTGGCTGACAGTGGACCGGCTAGCGCTAACTGCTTGCTCCTGGCATAAATAGGAAATTCTAGTTGTCCGAGAAATGGTTGCTAGTTTGGATTGAACCTAGGCTCCTCACTGGAAATAGGCGTCCGTTTTTCAAGGGTATGCCCCAATTGGGGTAGAACAGGGAAAAAAGGGTAAAAATGCAAGAGTAATTCTTTATATGTGCAGCATTATCAATATAATGCGCTCAAATTTTTCAACTAATCACTATATTAATAATGTGGAAACTATTATGAGTTTACGTATCAAAATATCGGCAGTCCTACTCGTTTCTGCGGGGCTTCTCTCGCCCATCGCCCTAGCGGATGAAGGCCAGTTTTATATAGCGCCTGGGCTGCAGTGGATGGATTTTGATGATAGGACTGGGCTCAAAGACGATATCAACTACTTTTTGGGTATCGGCTATGATTTCACCGACCGACTAAGCTTTGAGCTGAGCACGTTCGATTTGGATAGCAAGCCTTTCGGTGGCCGGGAGATTGATATTGATCACTACAAATTGGATGCCATCTACGATTTAGGTGTGAATCTTGGCGTTTTCGATACCTTTGTTGTAGGTGGTGTGGGGAATACTAATTTTGGTGGCGAAAACGACACGGTGTGGGATATTGGCGGTGGTGTAAGTTACAAAATCTCCGATCAGTGGTCTTGGCGCACGGCAGTTCGCTCCTTCAACTACAGGGATCGAGATCACGAAGATGGTGATGTGGGCATTGATACCGCATTGGTCTACCGTTTCGGTGGAAATAAGTCTCGTCCAGCAGTGGCGCGGGCACCGGCAGCTGCTGCACGCCCTGCAGCTGCGCCAGCTCCTGCATCCGATGCTGATAGAGACGGTGTTCCAGATAGCCGTGACAACTGCCCAGACACGCCTAGAAGCTACGCAGTCGACGCAGATGGCTGCCCGATACCAGTGGAAGAAGTGGCAAGAGTTGAGCTGATGGTTAATTTCGATTTCGACCGTTCTGAGGTCAAATCAGAATACTTCTCTGAGATAGAGGAAGTGGTTGATTTCATGGCCCGGTTTCCAGATGTTGATATTGAGCTAGAAGGCCACACAGATAGCCGCGGCACAGAGGTCTACAATCTTGACCTGTCAGATCGCCGTGTCGCTGCTGTGCGTCAGGTGATGATTGATCGCTTTAACGTACAGGCAAGCCGTGTATCGTCTCGTGGTTTCGGTGAGTCGCAGCCAGTTGCAAGCAACGAGTCTGATGCGGGTCGGGCTGAGAACCGACGTGTGATGACTGTACTCATTAATACAACTGAGAGCTACCGACCACGCTAGTAGGTAGAGATAGTACACTGCAAAACCTGCCCCGCACTGCAACTTGCAGCGTGGGGCATTCAATTCCGCCACCCTCGATAATTGATGCCCTTGCAATCGAAAGCTGACTCCAATTTACTGCTAGAAAATCTGCTCCTTGACGTCCCTGATATCTCGGATTCAAGTCTCGATTGGCATAGCGAAGGAGAACGTCGCTTGCTCGCCGTTGATGCGTGGCGGCAATGGCTATTCGACTCGAGTTCACTCACGAAGTTGTTAATCGAGAAAAGCGGAGGAGACTTTCGCGTTGAGGTGCGTGAAGAGGAGTGGTTACTGCTTCCAAATCCAGTCGTTCGCTGCTGCTTTGGACCCTTGGCGAGTGACCATAGATTCTGGTCCCGCAAAGTGGTGCTTGTTGGTGATAATACTCCTTGGGTATTGGCGCACACGCTGATTCCAGAGTTTAGTCTGACTGGACCACTCAAGCGTGTGCTCGAGCTAAACGAAAAGCCCCTCGGTGAATATCTGTTCAGCCACCCCGACCTGATTAGAAGCGGTATAGAGATAACGCCCATTGCGGGTGATTCCTGGGGAAGGCGCAGTCTTTTCTATCTCTTCGAGAAACCAATAATGGTTGCCGAGTTTTTCTTGCCCGCCATCTTGGATTAGCGGCGTCAAACGATTCGACTTTTTCGCAAAGCACTCTATACTTTAGTTAAGTAATCTTCGCGCGCGTCAGCCCTGATATTCGGGAGATGCAAACAATGGAACACAATGGATGTGTTCGCCGGATTATTTGTCTACAGAGAAGGAGTCTCTGCATGAATAATAAGAAACTGACGCTCAATACTAGCGATTCTCAGAAACCGCAAAGCGTCGCTGCTAAACCGATAGACACTGCTCTAGATGTAACTCGAATCTACCTTAAAGAAATTGGGCATACGCCTCTGCTGTCCGCCGAAGAAGAGGTGTTCTATGCGCGGCGCGCGTTACAGGGAGATAGTGCCAGCAGGCGCAGGATGATTGAAAGCAATCTGCGCCTGGTCGTAAAAATCGCGAGACGCTATCTGAATCGAGGGCTCTCTCTACTGGACCTGATAGAGGAGGGTAATCTGGGGTTGATACACGCTGTTGAGAAATTCGATCCGGAGAAGGGCTTTCGTTTCTCGACTTATGCGACGTGGTGGATTCGACAGAATATCGAACGTGGTTTGATGAATCAGGCGAGAACTATTCGCTTGCCTGTGCATATTGTTAAGCGACTGAACGGCTTCCTTCGAGTTCAGCGAGACTACGTTAGAGAAACGGGACAAGAGGCGGGCAGTCGCGAAATTGCCGAGTCGACGGGTTGTTCACGGTTGGATGTCGAACGGCTTATGATTCTGAATGAGGGTCTATGCTCTGTGGATGCGCCTGCTGCCGCTGATTCGGAAACTGCGGTGGTGGATATGCTTAGCGCAGAGTCAAAGCAGAACCCCCGAAATCACGTTCAAACATCTGAGATGCGCGCTCGAATAGAGTGTTGGTTACAGCAACTATCCGAGAAGCAGCGGGAAATTATCTGTCGACGCTTTGGATTGAGAGGCTTTGACACTGACACACTGGAGAACGTGGGTGTCGAAGTGGGTCTTACGCGGGAAAGGGTTAGGCAAATTCAGATTGAGGCGCTGCAGCAGCTCAAGATATTGATTCGCAGAGAAGGCTTAAATCGTGAGCTGCTAGGCGAGGCTGTGTAGTGTCCTCTCCACCTCTCGCGCAGACACTATTGCAGGGACTTGAACCGTTGCCGACGCTGCCGTATCCTCACCCCCCGAATAAACGAATCGTCTGTGTAGCGATGCGCAACGCAAAAATCAGGAATTCAACGTGTTTAATATGTCCAGTGATGGTGCTCTTAAGGGAAAATTAGTCATCGATCTGTCCCGAGTTTTGGGCGGGCCTTACTGTACGCAGATGTTGGGTGATCATGGTGCCGAAATAATCAAGATCGAACCTCCTCGCGGAGACGAGACTCGAGATTGGGGGCCTCCCTTTCACGATGAAGATTCTGCTTACTTTCTGGGAGTAAATCGAAACAAGCGCTCTATGGGCTTGGATCTTTCGAAACCCGATGGACAGGCAGTGCTGTTAAGACTGCTAGAAAAAGCAGACGTACTCATCGAAAATTTCAAACCGGGGACCATGGAAAAATGGGGCCTTGGTTATGAAGACATACTAAAGGAAAAATTTCCCAGACTAATACATTGCAGAGTTAGCGGATTTGGCAGTGACGGTCCATGGGGCGGGCATCCTGGATACGATGCAATTATTCAGGCTATGGCAGGATGGTTCAGTATAAACGGGGAGGCGGGTAGCAATCCCACGAGACTTGGTTTAGCTATGGTGGATATGGGCACTGGGCTGTACTCGGCTGTTGCAATTCTGATGGCGATGGCGGAAAGAGAAAAGTCGCAGCAAGGACAGTATCTGGATATGACACTCTACGACTGCGCCGTTTCATTGATGCATCCGCATATTCCTAATTATTTATATTCAGGCCAGGTGCCGGTAGCGACGGGTAACGCCCACCCGAATATTAGCCCCTACGATACATTTCGCACGAAGACGGTAGATATTTTTGTTGGTGCAGGAAATAATCGCGCTTATGCGAAGATGTGTGTCGAGCTGGGCAGGGAGGAGCTAATCTCAGACGCTAGGTTTCTAAATAACATTGATCGCGTCACTAATCGTGATGACCTAAAGGCAGAAATAGAGTCGAGCTTGATGAAGATCGATGGCAGCGAGATTGCCGATCGTCTTGCCAATGCAGGATTAGCGGCGGGCGCTATCCACGATACCGCGCAAGTAGTGGACCACGCTCACACAAAGCATCGCGAAATGGTTATTGAAGATGGCTGGTACAAGATGACAGGCACGCCTATTAAGCTATCCCGCACCCCCGGTTCAGTTAGACATAAGCCACCTAAGTTCGGCGAACACACTCAGCAGATTCTGCGCGAGTTCGATTTTGCAGACCAAGAAATTCAAGAATTATTGAGCAGCGATACGATACTGGAGCGCAGGCAGAGTTAGGCCTCACCACTTCCTTCGAGTATTATTCCCCTATATTTCAGCTAGATAGCCGTCATTCACTTCTCGAACACCTCGTAGAAATTTCTCCTTGTTCTTCGCTGATATAGTGTTATAGTTATGTATAACACTACATCACGCGGAGTCGCTAGTTGGAAATCAAGTGGAACAACAAAGAACCTATCTATATTCAGCTTAGAGCCAAGCTGGTAGAGCTGATTATGGATGGTGTTCTCTCCGAAGGGGATGCCTTACCGTCCGTGCGGCAAATTTCCAGCGAACAGCGTATCAATCCGATTACTGTTTCAAAAGCGATGCAAATATTAGTCGACGAAGAGTTGGTTGAAAAAAAACGGGGGCTTGGAATGTATGTCTTATCAGGAGCGAAGGATAAATTATCAACCGAAGAAAGGAGAAAATTTCTTGAACAGGAATGGCCACAAATTGCTGAGCGTATTGAGAGGCTGGGCTTGGAGATCGGTGAACTCCTTGGCAGCTCGACGAATCAATAGAAATCGAGAATTTTGGGGATAGAGCATGAGTAACATCGTCGAAGCCAAATCACTTACAAAGAACTACGGTAGCTTTACTGCGCTGGATGGGGTGGATTTGACTATTCCTAGAGGATCCATCAGTGGGTTGATTGGTCCTAACGGTGCAGGTAAGACGACAACTCTAAAAGCGCTGATAGGACTCTGCGATGTTGACGGTGACCTCAGTGTCGCCGGCCGCGATCCTCGAATTGCCAGGCACAAATTGATGGAAGATGTCTGTTTTATAGCCGATGTGGGTATTCTGCCTAAATGGCTCAAGGTTTCTCATGTAATAGACTATGTGGAAGCGGTACATCCTAGATTCGATCGCAAGAAAGCAGAAAAATCCCTCAGCACTACTGACATCCCTGCGAATAAGCGTATTAAAGATTTATCTAAAGGGATGGTGACACAACTTCATCTCGCTTTAGTGATGGCGATTGAAGTTCAATTACTCGTGCTCGATGAGCCGACACTTGGTTTAGACATAATTTACCGAAAAGAATTCTACGATCGCCTACTTAACGATTTTTACGATGGGAATCGAACGATAATTATCAGTACGCATCAGGTCGAAGAGATAGAAACGTTACTTTCGCATCTTGTGTTCATAAACAAGGGCAAGATAGTTCTCGATTCCTTAATGTCCGACTTGCCCGATATCTATACCGAAGTCCTCGTCGATACAGACAAGGTGGCGCAGGCTGATGCGCTTCAGCCTATCTATGTTCGCGAATTGCTCGGGAAAAAGTCTTACACTTTTGAATCCGTTTCCAGGGAACAGCTGAAGATTTTGGGGGAGTTGCACACTCCAAGTGTTGCCGATCTGTTTGTAGCGAAATTGAAGGAAGAAAAACATGGATAAATTCGCACTACTTCAATTCTACGGGCTCCTGAAACGGGAAGTGCTAGAGCACAGAAATTTATTCATTGGTGCGCCTGCTGTAGTCGCCTTGCTCATTTTGGTGGCGACGATATGGGTAGCTACTCAGATAGATCAGAGCCAATTGGCTGAAGGGCTGCGCTATGTGTCAGTTCTATTTGATGGATTGTCGCCCTTCGATATGGCGCCGTTTTTTATGTTATTGGCAGTTCCCTTCTATCTCACACTCTATGTATGTAGCGTTATTTACCTCATTAACACCTTGTATCAAGACCGCAAGGAGATGAGTGTCTTATTTTGGCAGTCCATGCCTGTCTCGAATCTTCAAACAGTGCTTTCTAAAATCGTTGCCATTGTCGTGGTCGCGCCAATCTTTTACGTTCTGATTATATTTGCGATGTATCTGGTCGCGATGGTCTGGTTAACGATACTAGGGATTAGCAACGATGTGGACCTAGTAGGCATTGGCTACATGTTTCTAGCCGCAATCGCCAGTCTGGTGCTTATCTATATTTCTGCCTTGGTGACTTCTCTTTGGTTGCTTCCATCCGTAGGCTGGTTGCTTCTTTTCTCAGCCTTCGCGAAGAAAACGCCTCTATTGTGGGCAGGTGGTGTCTTCATACTCGTAGGGTTTCTCGAGGATTTCATATTCGGCACGCAGTACTTGGCGAACTGGGTGGCGTCGCGAACGTCAGACCCGAATCAATATCTAATTTTCGAGTTTCAAAGCGTATTCGAGAGAGTTTTTAACTACGATACACTGTTCGGAATAGTGGTCGGCGCTATTCTAATCGCGGGCGCAGTATTCATGCGTCGCTTTACGGACTAAGAGGAGCAAGCCATGAAAGATCTAATATTAAGAAACCGCTATACGCTCTTGCTAGCCACACTGATTGTCTACATGGGCGTCTTGGTGGCAGAGGGAATGATTACAGGCCGCGAAGCGAGAGTTATAGAGTTCGAGAATCCTTACTTCGACTTTAATATGAATGAGTTCGAGGGATTCAGAGATCGAAGAAACGTAAATGAAGATGTCAGGACGAGCTAGAGGGCTAAGGGCAGGGAATTGCTTTCAATAGACTTCAGCTCAGAATGATTACAATCATTTTCCGAATTGATCGTCTGTCATATCGTCGAAGTGTTGATTCTATTCCGATGTATCAAATTCAGTATTTACTTGAAGGCGAATCAAATTGACAATTTCTTCAAGCATTCTGTTCTTCCACGTGATTTCAGGGTCGATAGGGCTAATATCGGGTTCAATCGCAATGTTTGCAAGGAAAGGCTCACACCCGCACAGACGGGCTGGAAATGTATTTTTTGTTTCAATGGTATGCATGTCTGTGGGCGGAGTCGTTACAGGATTGATTCGAGAGAACATTGGAGGCGTGCTAGTAGCTGTTCTGGCATGCTATTCGGTGACAACAGCATGGATGACCCTGAGGAGGGAAGAAGGCAAGATTGGACTATTTGAATACGGAGCGCTCGTATTCGTGCTTGTGTTCGTCGCTATTACATTGGCAATTGGTCTCAGCGTAGCAAGTGGAAATATGGTCCTTAAAGACGGAACTCCAGCTTCAGTCTTCTTTTTCACGATTGTGGCATTGATATTTGCCAGCGGAGATATACGATTGATTCTTCGTAAGGGAATCTACGGAATGCAACGATTAGCACGGCATATATGGCGTATGTGTTTTACATTTTTTTTTGGCGCTCTGTCATTTTTCCTTGGTCAACAACAAGTTTTTCCAGATTGGATTGTGGAAACTCCAGTTCTATATGTACCTGAGATTGTAATAGTACTATTTGCAGCTTTCTGGCTTAGGAAAGTACTTTCATCAAAAGGCTCATGGCAATATGCGGCGCAATACCACGAACAAAATTAATTCCTCTCTATTCTTAGTATCGCTTTAGAGATGGGGTGTAGCACGAAATGCTCACGGACAGGGACCTTAGAGCAAGGTTTGATGACGCAATTGATGTCTAGAATATTCGGTCTCTATTGACAGCCTAACTCCAATCCAATACAGTTCCACCCCTTGAAGCACACCCAAGCGTAGATTCAGACGATGTATAAATTGAATTCACAACAAGTAGCACCACGTCAGGCAGCAGCGGCAATCAATGCCGCCGCCCGCCGCCCCGCGCGCGCGATAGTTGCACCCTTGCCGGAGAGCCGTGGTTTTATCTAAGTAACAGATAAGAATATCAAAACCCCTAAGCGCCTTCGGCCTTAGGGGTTTTTTTTTGCCGACATTTTGATTTGGCACTATATACCGCAGGAGAGATGTAATGAACGTGATGGAGATAGAGAATGCAGCGAGACTTGCATGGCCAGCTCTAGAGGAGGAAGAGTTATCTTTCGGTTTGCTTAGGTATTCCCGCGGCACAGATCGACGCTCTAACTCTTTGAGTCTCTATCCGCACGCCGAATTTGAGACAGGAAAGCTTATTGGCGCAGCAGAGAAGTTTTTTGCTGAGAGAGATGCTGCGCCGATTGTGAGAATTGTGCAGCCGGACGGGGTCGCGCTTGATTCAATAGCCGATATCGATAGCGCTCTGGAGCTCAGAGGGTATGAGAAACAGGCGCCGACTCTCTCCATGTTGCTTAATCTGGAAGGCGTTTTGGAAACGAAAGAAAAATTGGAGAATGGTTCTATTGAGAGGGTCGATGTTGGATCGTGGTTGCAAACTTGGTACACACTAACTAACAGGAATTTCGAGAAAATTGATGTGCACAGAGCACTCTTAGAGGCGAGTAAGCTGTCGCATTTGTTCTTACTCAAACAAGGGTTCGATGGAGCTCCCATGAGTAATGGCATGGCAGTGTATGCGAATCAGGCAATGGGTTTATTTGGCATCTCTACAGCAAGCGGACACAGGAAGAGGGGGCATGCCTTGGAGATTATTAATTCACTACTGTGCTGGGGATTCGCGAAGGGTGCGAGATTCGCGTATCTGCAGGTGGAAGAATCAAATCAGGCGGCAGTTAATCTGTACCAAAAGTTAGGATTTAAGAAATCGTATTCGTATTGGTACCGAGTCGGGAAACGCAAGGGTAGCAATAGTGGAGACTAAAAGATGAGTAGCATAGAAATAGAAGACCGCCTTGGCATTACATTCTGTAATCGGCAGTCCATCGCGATAGAGCGAGGCGAGGGCTGTTTGGTTTGGGATGAGAATGGGAATGAGTATCTGGATTTCACATCGGGCTGGGGAGTTACCTGTTTGGGGCATTCACATCCGTTGATAACGGATGCGCTCATCAAGCAGGCGCAGAAAATCATACAGAATCCAAATTCCGGCTTCACGTATTCGCCTTCACGGGCGAAATTATTGGAGACTCTTAGCGGAGTACTTCCGGGCAATCTTGCGAAGATATATTTCGCAAATAGTGGAGCCGAGGCGAACGATGCGGCGATTAAGCTAGCGAGAAAAATCACTGGTAAATCGAAAGTCGTATCTACCTTGGCATCTTTTCATGGCCGAACATTCAATACTCTTTCTATTTCTGGCGGCAAAGACAATGCCGAACAATTCTTGCCTGCGTTGGAGGGAAATTGCTTTGTGCCCTTTGGGGATATCTCTGCGCTCAACGCTGCTATAGACGAGAAAACTGCTGCCGTTATCTTGGAGCCGATACAGGGAGAAGGAGGGGTGAGGATACCTGATGAGCAGTATTTCGCTTCTGTTGCTCTTCTTTGCAAGGAACGGGGAGTTCTGCTCATCATTGATGAGATTCAAACTGGCTTTTGTAGGACAGGAAAGTTCTTCGCTATTGAGCACAGTCCGACAAGCATAGCTCCTGATATTTTGACCATGGGTAAGGGTATCGCTGGTGGCTTTCCTTTTGCTGCCTTCGCGGTTTCCGAGAGCGTGGATAAACAGCTGAACATCGGTGATCACGGGGGTACTTTTTGTGGTAATCCTCTGGCCTGTGCTGTGGCGACTGCGGTAGTTAGTCATCTGCGCGCTGAAAACATCGCGGATAAGGTAGCCAAGTCTGGGGAACTAATGATCGAAGGTCTGCATAAACTGAGGAAGAAGTATCCGAAGTTAATCGGGCAGATTCGCGGAAAAGGTCTGCTCTGTGCCTTCGAGTTGGGCTCAGATCACTTGGTGACTAAAGTGACAGAAGCCGCACTAAGAAGAGGGCTGTTGGTCACGCCAACACGAAATCGGATTATTCGTTTGATTCCGGCGCTGATCGTGACGGGGGCCGAGATAGCTAGGGGGTTGGAACTGCTGGAATCCGCGCTGGCTTCAGTTGTTCCGAGGCATTGAGTAAAGTAGACTGTTTTGCTCGAGTAAAAAACCAACAGAGCTGGATAGAAAATGACAAAAAATACTCAAGTATTTCTGGCGCAGCGGCCACTCGGAGAGCCTAGTGACGAGAGTTTCGGTTTTCGCGAGCTCGACATCCCTGAATTGGCAGACAATCAAATATTGATCCGGGTTTGCTGGCTATCACTAGATCCCTATATGCGGGGCCGAATGAACGACGTTAAATCCTATGCCGATCCTTTGCAGATTGGTGATGTGATAACTGGTGAATCAAGCGGCGTAGTGATTAAGTCTACTTCTCCCGACTTTGTAGAGGGAGATGCTGTCGCGGCTCATATGGGCTGGCAATCGCATCTCGTGGCGAACGCCGATGACCCGCGGTTAATGAAGGTCGATTTAAATAACGGCAGTTTGTCGGCTCACCTAGGCGTCGTTGGCATGCCGGGCAGAACCGCCTACTTTGGTCTCACAGAAGTAGGTAAGCCGCAGCCCGGAGAAACTCTGGTGGTGGCTGCTGCATCGGGAGCCGTGGGCTCCGCTGTGGGACAGATCGCTAAGATCAAAGGTTTGCGTGCTGTAGGTATTGCTGGCGGACCAGAGAAATGCCGTTATGTGAAAGAAGAGCTGAAGTTTGACGCGTGTATAGACTACAAAGCGAACAACTTCGCCGCAGAATTGGCCGCTGCTTGTCCCGATGGCGTGGATATCTATTTTGAGAATGTCGGCGGCGAGGTAACAAAGACCGTTGCTCCACTATTAAACCCGGGAGCGCGAGTGCCGATCTGTGGTTATATTTCGAATTACAATGATGAAGACATAGCCAACTCAGAGACACCGATGCGCATACTGAAAGGCTTGGACCCAGAGCCAGAGAATCGGTTTTTTGTCGTGACCGAATGGCGCGATCGTTGGGTGGAGGCAACTCGACAACTCGGGAGTTGGATTCAGGATGGAAGGCTGAACTATAGAGAGAGTATCGGGGTTGGCCTAGAGAGTGCGCCTGAGTATTTCCGCGGCATGTTGAAGGGTAAAAACTTCGGTAAACAACTGATTAAAGTGGCGGACGAGGACTAGTGTCGCAGCAAGACGTAGAAAACTATGTGACCGCCACGCTGTTTTCTCTGGAAGGGAAGACGGCGCTGGTGACGGGTGGCAGCTCTGGCCTAGGATTAATAATGGCGAAGGGCCTTCTGTGCAACGGAGCTCGAGTAGTTATAGCTTCACGCAGTCAGGAAAAATGTGACATGGCACTTGCTGAATTGTCTGAATTTGGTGAGTGCTGGTCTCTGGCAACCGATGTTACTGAGAGCAAGGACCGCGAACGTCTCTTGCAGTTCGTTGAATCGGAATTAGGCGGCCTCTCGATTCTTATCAACAATGCGGGCGCAAACTGGGGCGCGAAACTCGAGGACTACCCAGATGAGGGCTTCGAGAAAGTCATCAATACAAATCTTTCGGCAGTATTTTCTCTGACACGGGATGCTGTTCCTCTATTATCCAAGTTTGCACTCAAAGATGACCCATCTCGGATAATTAATATCGGATCGATGGATGGCATACACGTGCCGATTGTTCAGCGAATACCAACGTTCGCCTATTCTGCAAGTAAGGCTGCGTTGCATCATCTTACGCGCAGTTTCGCAGTGGACTTGGCTCCACGTCATATCACAGTCAATGCGATAGCACCGGGATTCTTCGAATCTAAGATGACCGACTACGTGTTCGAGCACTATAAACAAGATATCGAGGATGACTGTCCTCTACATCGCGTAGGTAAGCCGGAGGAGATTGTGGGCATAGTGACCTACCTTGCCTCTCGTGCTGGCGCCTATACCAATGGAACGGTGATACCGGTGGATGGTGGTACTAGTATCTCAAAAGGAAAAAGACCCTGGACAGAATGACAATTGGTATTATTTCGATTGTGTTTTGTGGCTCAGAAAAGAATTAGTTTTCGAAAGAATGGAGAGAGCATGAGTTTATTTAGCCTAGAAGGCAAAGTGGTCATCATAACTGGCTCGACCAAGGGCATCGGTCTGGCAATCGCGAATCGCATGGCAGAACAAGGCGCGAGAGTAGTCATATCTAGCCGCAATCAAGATGCCTGCGATGAAGTCGCAGCAGCTATTCGAGAGAAAGGCTTTGAGGCCATCGCAATAGCCTGCAATATCAATTATAAGGAACAACTGCAGGAATTGGTTGCTCAGACCGAGCAGCAACTTGGCAAGGTCAATGTGCTAGTTTGCAACGCAGCACTGAATCCTTATTTTGGTCCATCTCAGGATATTCCAGATGAGGCATTCGACAAGGTAATGCATGCTAATATAGGCAGCGTACATAGGCTTTGTCAGCGGGTACTTCCTGGTATGGCTGAAACCGGAGGTGGTGCGGTGATCATCGTGTCTTCAATCGGTGGTCTCAAGGGTACTGATGCGCTTGGCGCCTACGCTATATCGAAGGCTGCTGATATGCAGATCGCACGCAATTTGGCGGTCGAGTGGGGGCCGAAGAATATCCGGGTCAATTGCATCGCGCCCGGGCTTATCAAGACAGATTTTGCAAAGGCGCTCTGGGAAAACCCAGAAATCTACAAGGCGACGGTATCCAAGTATCCACTGCGCAGAATCGGCGAGCCCGATGAGATCGCAGGCGCTGCGGTTTTTCTCGCATCGGATGCCGGCAGCTTTACTACCGGACAAACAATAGTGATCGACGGTGGTGGCACTATTGCTAGCTGACCACCAGTTGATCGTAAGTTAATTAGAGATAGTCAGTTTTAATTGAGATTAGGGGAAGAGTGAATGATGGACTTAGGATTATCGGAAGAACTAGTCGAAGTGCGCGAAAAGATTCGTACTTTTGTTGAAGAAAAAGTAGCGCCTGTAGAGGCCGAGTATCACAACGAAGTGAGTGTTGGCGACCGCTGGTCGCATACACCTCGTCAAGACGAAATTATGGAAAGCTTGAAGGCGGAAGCGCGCAGGCTCGGACTATGGAACTTCTTCCTGCCAGAGAGCCAAGGTGGTGCGGGTATATCTAATCTGCATTACGCCCATCTGGCCGAGATCATGGGCAGAAGCAGGCTCGCCTCGGAGGCCTTTAATTGCAGTGCGCCTGATACGGGAAATATGGAAGTGTTGGAGCGCTACGGATCGGAAGAACAGAAGAAAGAATGGCTAGTGCCTCTCTTGGCGGGTGAAATTCGCTCCGCATTCGCGATGACTGAGCCGGGAGTTGCGTCCTCGGATGCAACGAATATTGCAACTAGCGCAGTGCTAGATGGCGATGAATGGGTAATTAGCGGTGAGAAGTTCTACATTTCGGGTGCCGGTGATACGCGTTGTAAGATCATGATTGTCATGGTGGTCACGGATCCAGATGCGCCTAAGCATACTCGCCAGTCACAGATCCTTGTGCCTATGGATGCTGAGGGCGTAGAAGTCATTCGCCCAATGCATGTATTCGGACGGGACGATGCACCTCACGGGCATATGCATATTAAATTTCACAATGTACATGTGCCAGAGAGTAATATCATTCTTGGTCGTGGTCGCGGGTTTGAGATTTCGCAGGGGCGTCTAGGCCCAGGACGAATCCATCACTGTATGCGCTCCATCGGCGCGGCAGAGAAAGCATTGGACCTAATGTGCAAGCGTTCGGTTAGCAGAGATGCCTTTGGAAAGCCGCTCGCCGAATTGGGTGGTAACTACGATATTATTGCCGATAGCAGAATCGAAATAGAGATGTGTCGATTGCTTACTTACAAGGCGGCGTGGCTAATGGACACTATCGGTAATAAGGCTGCACGCGACGCGATCTCTCAAATTAAAGTTGCTGTTCCGAATATGGCTTTGCGGGTTATCGATCGCGCAATTCAGATGCATGGAGCGGCAGGCGTTTCGCAAGATTTTCCGCTCGCCGCATTGTGGACAGGTCAGCGTACCTTGCGTCTTGCTGATGGGCCAGATGAGGTTCATCGCCGTGTGATCGCAAGAAAGGAACTGGCGAAGTACAATTAGATCGTTGATTCTGAGCAGGACCTAAGAATCTGGCTTGAGTAAGGTAGTACAAAAAAGGGAACCTCGGTTCCCTTTTTTGTAAGTGAAGTTAAATCCGTTGAGTGCTTATCGATTGACGTTATTGGGCTGAGTTTGTCTGATTTGAAACCCGTGAATGATACTGTTGCAGTTATAATACCAACCTACAATAGGGTGGCTTTGCTGGGCCGTGCGCTAGAATCTGTCACTACGCAATCACGGCAGGCTGATGAGGTCTGTGTTGTAGATGACGGCTCTATAGACGGCACCGAAGAGCTCGTCAAAGACCACTACCCTGACACAATTTACATCAAGCAAGAAAACAGCGGAGTTAGCTCGGCAAGAAATAAAGGTGTCGAAGCTACGACTAGTCAATATCTATCCTTCTTGGATTCGGATGATGAGTGGCTGCCGAAGAAGCTAGAGACTCAGATGTCCGCTCTTCAGGCAGAGCCTGATTTTAGGCTGGTGCACAGCGATGAAATTTGGGTTCGCAATGGAAAGCGTGTCAATCAAATGGATAAACACAGGAAAAGAGGCGGAGAACTATTTGCCCGCTGTCTTCCGCTCTGTGTGATTTCACCGTCATCCGTTGTTCTGGAAAGATCGCTCTATGTCGAGCTCGGTGGCTTCGATGAGTCATTGCCAGCTTGCGAAGATTACGACTTATGGCTGCGACTCTGTAGCCGGGAACAAGTCCTCTTTATCGACACGCCATTGCTTAAGAAGTATGGGGGGCACGAGGATCAATTATCTAGGCAATATTGGGGCATGGATAGGTTTCGTGTACAGTCGCTTGTTAAACTACTTAACACTGGCGTATTAAAGGATGAACAAGAACGTCTTGCCAAGATAACATTGTTAGAGAAAGTGGAGATTCTGAGAAATGGTGCTGCAAAGAGAGGCAAGACAGAGAGTGCGGAATACTACGAGCAACTATTAATAAACTTTAGCGAAGTGGCCTCAGAGAGTTGAATGATTGAAGATGTGAAATATTCTATGCCTGTGAATATAGTAGTGGCTCATGGGCTTGAAGCCAAGGCTTTAGTAAAGATGCTAGAGTTAGAGCGCCATCCAACTTCTACCGAATTCGTAGAGTACAGCAACTCCAATAAGCTGCGTCTTCTGGTGTCTGGCATAGGCAAAGAGTCAGTAGCTGCGGCAGTAACTTATCTAGGTGAGCAACAAGCCTTTGATGATGGCGAGAATCGAGCGTGGTTGAATATTGGTATTGCCGGCCACCGTGATGCGCCGTTAGGCAGTGCCTGGCTTGGCAATAAAATCATAGATCAGAGCTCAGGAGCTAGCGCATATCCGCCACAGCTCATCGAAGGAGTCGAAGTTGGCAGTGTCGTCACTGTCGATAAACCCGAAAATTTGTATCCATTAGATGCCGCCTATGAAATGGAGGCTTCCGCGTTTTATGCTGAGGCGACTAAATATTCAACAGCGGAGCTAGTGCAGGTTTTCAAAGTAATTTCGGATAACTTGGAATACCCGATAAGCGAGATCGATTTGCAGAGTGTGCCGAATCTAATTACAGCACAGGCGCCACAAATTTTGACATTGATCGAAAGAATGAGTGAAATTCTCGAGCAGTACAATTCTAGCCAGCGACTACCGAGTCACTATCATGAGATATGTTCGAAGATTCGTCTAACCGTAAATCAAAAACTGCAATTGAGGCGGCTCTGTCAGCGTTACAAAGCGTTAGGTTTGGAAGAAGAGCTAGGCAGGTTTGCGGAACTGAAGGCTAGTGATGCCAGAAAACTTATACGGCTGCTTGCAGAACACATTGACGGGGTAAGCGAGGCATAAGCTCGCGATTAAAATGCCATGTTTTCGACAATCTATATCGAAGAAGAAGTTCTAGAATCGGAGCGAGTAAAAAACTTGCTCGGCAGGTTTGCGCAAGTCCCGCAAGTCATTTGTGATCGTTACGGCGAGGTTTTCAATCGCAAGTCGCAAAACTTTCGTCTGCAAAAAACGGCGCCAGCACTGATACTGGCGAAGAAATACGGGCGCAAAGTTCTAACCGCACCGTCTGGCTATGGTTACAACGATAGCAAGAGTTATTACTTCTCGCATATGTTGAACTGTGTTTACGATTGCCGTTATTGCTTCCTGCAGGGCATGTATAGCTCCGCGAATTACGTCTTATTCATTAATTTTGAGGACTTCGAGGAAGCGATCGAAGAGAAAATAGAAGAAAACAATGGCGGAGGCGTGTACTACAGTGGCTACGATTGCGATAGCCTGGCGCTAGAGCCAGTCAGTAACTTCTGTAGTCATTTTCTGCCTGTTTTCAGGCGTTACCCTGATGCAGAATTGGAGATTAGAACGAAGAGCACGCAGGTTCGATGTTTGCTCGACACCGAGGTTGTTTCTAACTGTGTAATCGCCATGAGTTTCACCACTAACGAGGCTGCGGTGCAGTGGGAGCATAAAGTTCCTTCAATAGAAAAGAGATTAGAGGCGTTGCACAAATTACAGCTCGCGGGCTGGAACGTCGCTATCCGCTTCGAGCCACTCATCCTTGGCGCTGAAGGATTGGCGCCCTATGAAACCTTGTTTTCGAAAATATTTTCAAAGCTCGATGTGCAAAGGCTTCACTCGGTTAGCAGCGGTTTGTTTAGGATGCCTGTCGATTTTCACAAGAGAATCGTTAAGCTCTATCCTGATGAGGAGTTGTATGCGCGGCCGACGGAGACAGAAAATGGAATGATTGGATTAAAAACGGCGAAGGAAAGCTCGCAATTGCTGGCGATAGAGAAACTGCTGTTAAAGCATATATCGGCTGAGCAATATTATCGCTGTGCGTGATCATGTTGCTATCTTATTGTAGGTAACTAGCTTGTAGGGATTTTTGGAGATTGAAAACTTGAGCAATTCGAGCGGCAAGAAATTAGTGGTGATAACCGGGGCTTCCTCGGGCATAGGCCTGGCCTTGGTGAAAGCTTTGCTGGAGGAAGGGTATGCAGTATTAGGGATCGCGAATGATTTTGAGAAGGCGCGGTTGGATCATCCGGGTTTTAGTAGCCGGAGTATTAATCTAGCGGATCTAGATGCGCTTCCTGAACGCATGTCCTCATTGCTTGATGAAATTACTATGCCGGTCAAGGCGGTGATCAACAACGCTGGCATCGGACGAATGGGATTTCTAGAACAGCTCTCAGTAAAAGACATTCGTCTTGTTATGGATACCAACATAACGAGTCAGATTATCGTGACTAAAGCGTTCCTGCCTCTGTTAAAGAAGCAAGGCGAGGGTGATATCTTGTTCATGGGCTCGGAAGCGGCCCTGAAGGGAGCGAGACAGGGCAGTATTTACTGTGCGAGTAAATTCGCTGTTCGTGGTTTTTCGCAGGCACTGCGGGATGAGTGTGGAAAGTCAGGAGTCAGGGTGACGCTTATCAATCCGGGTGCTGTGCGTACGCCATTCTTCGAGAAATTGCAGTTCGAGCCAGAGCTCGCTGCGGAAAATGCAATCGAGCCTGAGGATATCGCGAGCACAGTCTCGATGGTGCTGGCAGCAAGGCCGGGCACTGTATTCGACGAAATCACACTTTCTCCCAGAAATCAGGTTTGGAAGAAGAAAGACGCTTAGGTCACAGGTCAGATGAGGCAGGGGTGGGGGAAAGGCTAGTACTTCAGTTCAGCGCGGCGTCATCGGCGACAATTTGACAGAGATGGCTTAGATCGCCTATTCTGCCCAGAACTGCGATAATCCCCTGATCTAACTCATTTTTCCTAAATAGAGGTTCCTATGAAGCATTCACAATTCACACTTTGGAGCGCATCGCGACTCGTAGTTTGCGCGATATTTACGTTCATGATTTCCGCGACTGCTTTTGCACACACTGCGCTGACAGAGGCTACACCCGCTAATGGAGCGATCATCAAACAAGGGCCGGCGCATATCAATCTGACTTTCAATGGTCCTGTTAAGTTGGTGAAGCTGGAGCTAATGGGGGTGGGGCATGAGATGCCAACTAACTTCGAGAGCAACAGCACCGCGGCGGCTACCTTTATGATCGAAACACCAGGCATGCATCCGGGTGCGTTCACTGTTAACTGGGCTGTAATGGGCGAAGACGGTCACACCGTAGCCGATAGCTATAGCTTTACTGTCGATCCTAGCATCACAGAAGAACATGCTGGCGAATCTGCAAGCAACAGCCATTAATTCTAAATAGTCAGCTCTATGTTTACACTCCCTGGCATTTGGGAGCTAGCAAGCCTACTAGCTAAATTACTTCTCTACATCGGCGCCTTCAGTATTGCTGGAGGCAGCCTGAGTGCTTGGCGCTACTCAAATGCAGATAGAACTCTGCTCTTCTCAAACTTCTCGTATATCTTTGTCGGGACGGTTATTGGCTTTCACGGGACTCTCCTGGGTTTCCTTGTGCAAGTGGGATTGATAAACGATAGCGGTCTGGGAGGGATGTTTGACTGGGGAATGATATCGATATTACTCGATACAAGTCTCGGTGATGTCACCTTGCTGAGGTTGCTCGCGTTTATACTTGCCGGCGCATGCAGCGTGATTGTTCTCAAGAAGCTGCAGCGCTCCAATATCGATCTCAAGGACCCGCTAACTCGATTCTTGTTTCTCCTGCAGTTAGTAGCTCTGCTAGCACTGGCTTTTTCTCATAGAATAACGGGCCATGTGTCTGTTTTAAGTCTAGTGGCGCAGATATCAATAGTGGTGCACTTTGCCGCCTTCGCGTTGTGGATAGGCTGTCTTTACCCCTTCTTGCAACTAAGCAGAAGCTTGGATCTTGAAGTCCTCCAGAAAACGCTAAAACGTTTCGGAGATAACGCGATTGTGATCCTCGTAGCGCTTTTATTGGGAGGGGGGTTAATGTTATATGAGTTACTTGAATCTCCCATGGCTTTAATCGATACCGACTACGGCTTGGCGTTGTTGACGAAGCTCGCTCTTGTTTTGGTGATACTGGGAGTTGCTGCTATGAATAAACTGATGTTGGTACCGGTGTTGATAAGCAGTGGCAGTACAGCCAAGCTGCAGAGTTCTATTCGCTACGAGCTAGCAATTGCTGTCGCTATACTCGTTGTCACATCCTACCTATCAACAATAGTAGGTCCTGTCGAGCATCAGCTGTAGAGCCCGCTTGATAAAAAATTGTGAGTTGGCGAGAGAGCTAAGTAAGGTTGAGGCCGTTACGAGAATTGGCGTCGGCGGGATGGATGTCTTCCACCAAGCGGCTAGTCTCCAAAGTATTGAGGTTTAGTGTGACCAGCTCGGCTGTCTCGCCGACCATTGAATACACCGCCGCTGTAATCACAGACGGTTTCATTGCAAACAATAGATTATTTCCCACTGGTGACCATGCTAGATTGAATACGTGTTGACTGCTGTAGTAGACGGGAACGGGTTCTATTGCCGTGCCCAAGCCGCCTAAAAAAACGGTAGAGCCGCTAGTATCGTATTGAATGAAAGCATATTGTTTTTCGTCTAGAGACACGACTGGCGTCGCGATAGATTCGACGATGCTCGATCTGTTATCGATAGTGCTCCGCTGCAATTCGCCGCCGAGATAATCCGGCTTATTGTCGAGCAGCTCGTCGCTCAGTAGGACTGGGGAACTCACTCTATCGATCCCTCTACTAAAAAAGTTCGCGCCTTCTAGAGAAGCCCAGCCGGCAATGAGTAAGCACAGACAGGCAGCGGAAGCGGCAGTGCCATATCTAGGAGTGGGCATCGCGAACAGGGCAGTCCAGCGCGCGCTATTGAGTAGTGATGAGGTGATAACCTCTGCTTCTCTCAGTTCTATCCTAGGAAGGAGGCGATAGCCGCGCTTGGGAATGGTCTCAATATAGTTCGGAACTTTGGAGGTTTGGCTCTGAAGCTGTTTGCGCAGTTCGGAGATTGCCCGTGTAAGCGAGTTTTCATTGACGACCACTTGGGGCCATAATTCCTGAACCAGCTCTTCGCGGGAGAGAACTCGTTCTTCGTTTGCGGCGAGAAAACAAAGCAATTTAATGAGGCGTGGTTCTAACTGACGCTGTTCGTCTGTGCCATTCAGCCTAATTCGATTTAACTGTGGCAACACGCGCCATTCTCCTACGGAAAATTCGCGATAAAGGGCGGGCTTTGTGTCCAGCTCCTGTGTCTCTCTATTCTGTTCGGTCTGCTCTGCGCTCAGTGTCGGCATGGTTATTCCGCTAATGTTTTCTATTGCAGTTTAATTAAACAATTACAGGTTTCAACATTGCTGTGAAGCGTCTGTTTCTAACTTCCTGCACTGTATTCTAATTTATTAAGACCGCTCAAACTGCAATTTTCTCCCCCCGCAGGTTTTCTGGACATAATATTCATCGCAATTTCAGGTTATTCGTCGCTTCTAACTCTAAATTCAGGTCATTGAGGTCTGCAGATTAGTAATTTTGCAGGTCAGATTCATTCATAGGGTTTAGTGAGGAGAATTCAATATGAGCTATGGAATATCAGTGAGGTTCTGCAAAATTATGATCACTGCGGCAATGCTGCTATTGGTGGCCCAGGCGCAGGCGATAAGTGCTACGGCATTGCAGCAAGGCATACCCTCGCTGGCACCGATGTTAGAGCAGGTAACGCCCGCTGTGGTCAGCATTCGAGTAAGTAAGGTTATGCCGACATCGGGGCGTGACCGCGAGCAGCTGGGGCTTTCCTACGCCACAGGCGCGGGTTCGGGTGTCATCGTGGATGCCGTTCAGGGCTTGATCATTACTAATCACCACGTTGTAGCTAATGCCTCTCGGATTACAGTGCGGCTCAGCGATCAAAGGACGCTGGAGGCGGTGCTATTGGGCAGTGATCCAGGTACGGATGTGGCGCTATTACAGGTCGAGGCGGAAGACTTGACAGAGATCGCATTTGCCGACGTCAGTACGGTGGCAGTCGGCGATTATGTAGTGGCAATTGGTAATCCTTTTGGCATTGGACAAACCGTAACCTCTGGCATAGTCAGCGCATTGGGCCGGGCCGGCATTAATAACGATAACTACGAAGACTTTATCCAGACTGACGCAGCGATCAATCTTGGTAACTCAGGTGGCGCCCTGGTTGATATGGAAGGGAATCTCATTGGCATCAATACGGCAATCATAAGCGGCAGTGGTGGCAGCAATGGCATAGGATTCGCTGTGCCAACGGATATGGTGGTAAGCGTGATGGAACACCTGAAACGTGACGGAGAGGTCAGGCGCGGTCTTCTCGGCGTGACAATAGCAGATGCCACAGCGGATATTGTTGCAGCGCTCGAAGTTGATGTCGAGTACGGCGCTGTCGTCACTAGCGTAATGCCCGACAGCGCTGCAGAAAAGGCAGGAGTGCAGCTTTCTGACGTCATCGTAGAAATAGATGGCAAGGAGGTGCGCGGCAGCAGGCAACTCCGAAATATTGTGGGGCTAATGTTGCAAGACCAGCAGGTAGAGTTGGTGCTATATCGCAATGGCATCCGAGAATCAGTGCAGGCCAGAATAGGTGGCGCCACGGGTCAGGCCGTCGCGGGAAATTCTGCCGTCGCTATCAGAAGCGAATTTCGCGGCGCGATATTGGAGGTTGTAAAAGATGATAATAATCATGTAAATCAAGGTATTGAAGTGGTTTCTTTAAGTCAGCTTGGAGCTGCTTGGGCCGCGGGATTACGGGAGGGAGATGTCATAGTCGAGGTCAATCGCCGGTCGACCGCAGATATCGAGGCATTCAATAGAGCGACGTCCGCTAGTGCTGCAGATTCAAGGAACAGCATCTCAGCTCTGACCGTGATTCGCGAGGGACGCAGAATCCTCATGTTTCTGTAGTAGAAAACCGAAGCGGCACTACAGGGGAGCTAGTCGCCGTTTCAGTGAATGAGTCTTTACGCTAAAAAGTGCCCCCGCTTGGCCGACTTAATGAGAGTTAAGTCGGTTTTTTTTGTCTGCAACTTTGATTGCTAATGCACTTGCTCATACGCTAGTTGAAAAGTGTGCATTTGTTGTCAATAGTTTCATGCAATTGCTAACACAGTTAAACTGGGCAGCTTTTGTAACTCCCCAAGATGCGAGCTAATAGAATAGAGGAATTAGTAAAAGTCACATTGTGACTAATTGCTGGACCAACATGGACGAATTCTTTAGAACCAATAAATTAAAATTTGGAAGTCTATTTGTGGCTCTCCTGTTGAGCACTGGGTCTGTGTCAGCAGATAATTTAGATTCGCATGTAGACTACAACTATGACCTCTCTGATTTCGTTGCGTGGATGGAAGGCGCCGTCAGAGAAAAGGAAATTCCTGGTGTCGCGTTGGCAATCGTATCCCGAGAGGGAATCATGCACATGCAGACCTGGGGTGTCAGGAGCATCGATACGCGGGAAGCGGTTAACACCGACTCGGTTTTTCGCATCGCCTCGATGTCGAAAACTTTCGCGGGTGCGTCGGCAGCGTTGCTTGTCGATCAACACTATCAATCTTGGGATACAAGACTTACTGACTTGTTTCCTAGCATGAATCTGGGCACGCGGCGTTCCTCTAGCGGCATCACCTTAAAGCATGTTGTTAGTCATTCAACCGGTCTAATGCCTCATTCCTATTCCAATTTATTGGATGACGGCGTTTCCTACGACCGAATTAAATCCAGCTTTTCTAAAATCCCAACCGTGTGCAAGCCGGGTGAATGCTACGGCTATCAGAATGTCGTATTTTCACTTATCGGGGATGTGGTTGAACAGAGCACTGGGGAAAGCTACGAGAAGTTTATTTACGATCAAATTTTTAAACCGTTGGGAATGATTACCGCGTCCGTTGGGATGGAGGCCTTCTTGGAAAATGATGAAGCGACAGAACCTCATCGCAGGTCGAGAGGGGCTTGGCGTACCACGTCCACAAATCCGGCGTACTATTCCGTCGCGCCTGCATCAGGAATCAACGCGAGTATTTTCGACATGAGTATGTGGGTGCGTGCAAATCTCGGCGCATTTCCAGAAGTCTTGTCTCCTGATTTCTTATCTCAGCTACACGAACCCATTATCGCAACCCCTAGAGGCAACTATTTTAATCGCTGGTCCGGGCTTGAAAAAGCCTACTATGCCACTGGTTGGAGGGTGTTTGACTATAAGGGGCAGCGCGTGGTTCATCACGGCGGCGGTGTGCGAGGCTATCGATCGGAAATGGCCTTCGTGCCTGAAGCAAACATTGGATTTGTGCTACTGTTTAATGCGGAATCGAATTTAGCCAATGACATCGTGCCCGCGTTCCTCGATAATCTGACGGATACAGCCGATTGATTGTCGCGGTATTGCCGCAGTATTTTTGATCAAGAAATTTCACTAATTCGTTAACTCAATAATAGGTAATCTCATGAGCTCAGTGATTGACTTGCTGAAGTCCCACCGTAGTATTCGAAAATTTACAGATCAAGCGATAGAACCAGAACTATTTAACGAGTTGATTGCTGCGGGCCAAGCGGCTGCAACGTCAAGTTTTTTGCAGGGCACTACTGTCATAAGAATAAAGAAGCCTGGAACACGCAGTGCCATTGCCAAGTTGGCTGGAGGTCAGGCTTATGTAGAATCGGCGGCGGAGTTTATGATCTTCTGCGCCGACCTAAAACGGCCGGGCAACTATTGTGATGAGTATGAGAAGTCATTCGAAGGTGACTATACAGAGCACTTCATCATTGCGACTGTCGACGTTGCATTAATGGCGCAGAGCATGGTTGCCGCGGCTGAATCCGTCGGGCTCGGTATTTGTTACATAGGCGGAATTAGAAATGATCCCGCGCAGGTGGCTGAATTATTAGAGTTACCTAAGGGTGTCTACCCAGTCTTCGGTCTTTGTCTCGGGTATCCCGATCAAGATCCAGAGGTTAAACCGCGACTCCCTCTGTCGGTGATAATGAAGGAAGAGGTCTACAACGAAGCAGGCGATGCGGAGGCCATTGCGGAATATGACGAGAATATTCGTGAATACTATCGTTTGAGGACTGGGGGAGGGCATGGAATAAGTTGGACAGAACAGGTGTCCACCTTGCTAGCGGGAAAGGCCCGGCCACATATGAAAGAATTCCTCGCTGATCAGGGATTCGAGTTTCGCTAGGTCGCGGAAATTCAGGAGGGCATTAGGGCCTTGCAGAAAGTTAGAACCTTAATTGGTGTCCCTTTGGTATCGATAGGAGCCCGTTGAGGGCAATACTTCCACTTTATCGCTTACTCGAGACTCGATCGTCTCGGACGGTGGTATTGCACCTGAGCCAAATGCGAAATTGAACTCACCGTTTACCAGGCCGCGCCTGCCATCTGTTACAGACCAGCGCGCGGTGTAGTAGTCCGATTTGGGTAATTCACCCGGAATGGGCAAGACAAAGCTGTGGCTCAGTCGTGAAGGATCATACTGGAAGTTGATGCTGATCCATTCGCCATCTGCGGTGTAGAGTGCCAATTTAAGTAGCCGGACATCTACTCGGAAGCTCATGGTAATCATCTGCGGAGGTTCTGCAAGGACGGAATCATCCGGCGGGAAAGTTACGCCGGGCGTAAGAATTCCGTGAGTATGCTGTGCTAGTGATGTAGTGGCCGCTAGCAGCCCAAGTAGTGCGCCAAACAGCAGTACGCCTGCCTTTCTCTGGAATGCGTAAAGATTCATCGACTGCGTACTCCGCGTGCACTGGTTCGTAATCTGAATTTTAGCAAAAACCTTCATCGCTCTCTATCAGATAATAGGGTTTAAAGGGTTTAAAGAGCTTCCAAATAGGCAAGCTTTCAATATCCGTCAGCCGAAATAGACCATGCATTGCCTGGTGAGGGCAACCAGACGACCCAGTTCATCGTAAATTTTACCCGACTGCTGTGTATAACCATCGGCTGCGGCTTCCACCTCGAATTCCAAGTAGAACCAATCGCCAGATATCTCTTCTGGTGCTTCAACGAATTCCAGAGACCAGCTCAAGGAGCTCGCAGGCACGGGAGGCTTCTCAAAATGGGAGAGTAGAACCGGCTGTGGAATGTCTGCTATGGCGACTAGTTTTTCGATAGGAAATCGAGAGACGTCTTGTTTGTGTCGAACCCACATTTTCAGAAAAGGCTGGTAGTTGCCAGAAAATGGGATGCCACCGTCGATCCAGCAGCCATCAAAATACTGAAGGAAATGCGGCAGTCGTTTGGCATTGTCACTAAAAGATATGCCGCCTTCTCGGCTCGGCAAATCCTTATTGTTATCATTGGCTGGCTTGAAGGCTTCGCGAGAATTGCCAAATGCTGCCATAGCTTGCAGTCCGATCTGTCCCTCGGATATTACGCTCGCACTACACTGTGTGACATTCTTTCCCTGGCGTAGGACTTCGGCTTCTACATTTATCTCGCCGGCGGCAATAGGGGCAATAAAGGAAACCATTAGGGAACGAATTGTCTGCGGCTGAGGTAGTTTTTTCCTCATTGCGGTTACTGCGAACGCGGCTGCTATGCCACCAAATGCAGAGCGGCCTTGGGACCAATTCTCACTAAATCGTGTGCTATTCGAATCGCTATCCTCTAGCTCGCCGAGTATGTTTTCTAGACTCGTATCCTGCATTATGAGTTCTTCCATCTATTGTTAATGCCTGTATTTCTTGTCAAATTTCGCCATCATGTTTCCCAAATATGGCCGTCGATGATATTCTTCGTCATCAGTTTTTGTGTAGCCGGAATAGGGGTTTTAACGCTCTTTGCGGGGCTAAAAAAGTGGAAAAGCATTGAAATTATACTGTTTCCAAAAAATAGCAGTTGTGCTCTTGGGTATCGGGTTCTGGCATACTGCAGCCGCCCAGTCTCTTCAGGATGACCTGTATCATCAAGATGAAGATGTTACAGGAATAAGCTTCGAAACAGAAACCTCTCCGGCAGATGACAGCGTATTGGTTGAAGCTCCTGAGCAGATGAGCTTGCAGTTTCCCTATGGAGTACGCTTGGTCAAATTGACTCTTCGGAATGAGCTGCGCGACTGGGTGGACATTAGTTTCCGTTACGACCCCAGAATTCAAGAAAGGTTTCTCTGGCAGATACCACAATTGAATACGGCCACGTATTTCACTGCGGATTGGGCCATACTTGCGGAGAATGATCGTCTTGTGAGAGGGAGTTTTAGTTTTTCGTTTGGTCCAAATGCAGAGGCGCCTTCGGTAACCAAGGCGGCTGAAGCGCTGTTAATAGATTCGAGAAATGGTAATACGTCTAACACGCGTTTCGTTACGCCTCCGCGTACCAATATCATCATCAATCAGGACCGTCGCAGTTACGACCCGCCTTTCACAATAAAACTGGAAGATCAGGAGCCAGCGGAACAGGTTCGAGACTCTTCCGCCGCTCCTCGCTAAGCCTAAGGACTTACATTAACGGTCACGTACTGGTCGTGATAGAGACCGCCGTCGTCGCCGCGCGCCCATAACACATACTCACCAGGTTCGGAGAAGGTCGCTCGTACTTCATACATACCATCATCTGGGATAGGGGGAGGGGTCCAAAGAGCTCCCCAGGGAGAGTTAGCAGAGGTTCGAGTGTCTTCCCAGGATTTAATCTGAGCTGGCTCGAAGCTAACCTCACCGGGTCCCCTGAATTTATTCCAAGTCAGGAACAGGCCGTTCGTCTTTCCGACAGTGGTTCGCCGCGGTGGTCGCATCATGCGTTCCTTGACGTCTGTTTCTGTTCTCTGAGTCGTCCCGCGACGGGGTTTCGGTAAGCCGTCATCGGCGACGTGAGTCAAAAGTACAACTTCTTCGCCGACTCTCGCATTTCTAACTATGCCGCCGTTAACAGTCTCTCCCTGTACAGTAACCACGGGGGGCACGTTAGCTCGCGACTCTGGGCTGCTAGTACCGGCTCCCAAAGATCCAGTTTCGGAGGCAATTACCATGTTATCTACAAGGTAGTCTGTTGTGAGTGTTCCATAGGCTTTATTAGTTTGGCCATTGTGAGTTAGGGTCCAAATCAATTCCCTGTCGCCCCAATCTGCGGGCACTGTAACCTCGAAGGTAAATCGATTTCGTCTTGGTAAGAAGTGCGTGGGTTGACCCTGATCGGCATTACCGGGCGCGAAGAAATTGTTCTCGCCGACTTCGATATTGGGTTGCTCTTCCCAGTTTTCATTCATGTACCCAAAAATCAGACTAAAAGTTCCATCCTCGTTGGCGCGCCAACCCTCGTATCCCGGCTCAACTTCAGCGCCCGCACGATAGCTGAGCTGTGCGAACGCAGATGGCACGCTCAATATCGAGAAAAGAAGCGATCCTATTAGCCATTTCGATCCGTTGTTTGAATTACAATTCATGTTTCTCCCCAGCGCTATTCTTTATGTTATTAGTTGTAGATTGACCTGAGCATAGTAAGTTGAGTTGTTCACCGCGTTGACTCGGATCAATTCTGCCAGCATTTGTTTCAAATTAGATTGTTGTACTGAAATTAGTCGATACTGAAAAGTCATTCATGACTTGTTTAGACTATCGTGCACCAAAAGCTGGGTGAGTATCATTTCACTTGCTTTTGGCGCACTCATATTGCCCTTCCTTGTGCAACGCTTTCGACCAAAAAAACCATGCAGCTGAAGTTTTCTGGTCGAGAATTTAGTGACATTTGCAGCAAAGTGTTTGAGATCCATATCGAGATACATTTCACAGGGTCGACTGTTTAGCTTGGCGAATTGTAGGCAATAAAAAGGGGCGAATGTCGCCCCCTGTTACTGTCTGCTAACTATTCGCTAACATTTACCGTGATGTAGCCATCGTGATAGAGGCCGCCATCATCTGCACGACCCCAGAGAATGTAGGTTCCAGGTTCGTCGAAAGTCGCAGTGACTTCGTAGAGACCATCCTCTGGCGCTTCGGGTGGCAACCAAAGTGGGCCCCACGGTGAGTTTGCTGAAGTTCGCGTGTCTTCCCAGGGCTTCGGCATTGGCGGATCAAAAGTCACATTGCCTGGGCCACGGTACTTGTTCCAGGACAAGAACAGACCATTCACCTTGCCAACTGTGATACGAGATGGTGGTCGCATCATTCGACGCTTTAGGGCGTCCGCATCAATGGTGCTCTCTCTGCGTGCTACAGGAAGACCGTCGTCGGCAACTTGAGTAACGAAGGTGATTTCTTCGCCAACCTTTGCAGTACGGATATCATCACCCTGAATTGTCACAATGGGTGGGACATTAGACCGGGACTCCGGGCTACTAGTGCCGGGGCCCAACGAGCCTGTTTCTGACGCGATGACCATGTTGTCTACGAGATAATCGTCCTTCAGTGTCGCATACGCTTTACGTTCGACTCCGTTGACGTTGAGTGTCCAAATCAGTTCGCGCTCACCCCAATCGGAGGGAACGACGACCTCAAACGTGAAGCGATTTCTACGTGGCAGGAAATGCGTAGGTTGGCCTCGATCGGCTTCCCCTGGGGAGAAAGAGTTACTGTCTCCAATTGCTACATCCGGCTGTTCTGTCCAATTTTCATTCATGTATCCAAACATGAAACTGAACGTACCATCAGCATTGGGGCGCCAGCCTTCGTAGGCGGGTTCAACGTGTTGCCCATGCTGAAAAGTATCGGCGACAACCACACTCGAAGTGCCTAATAAAAAAACAGCAATCAGCAGAGTGTTAACTCGGCTGATTGCTTTACTCGTTAGCTTACTCATGTTTCTACTACAGCCTCAATTAGTTACTGGCTACTTCATTTGCTTCTTCGCTGTCATTCTCGGCAACAGGAGCAACTAGAGGGGCCAAGCAAAGAGGGCAGCCGATCACGTGATCGTTCGGGCCCAGATTGAGTGCCTGACGTCTTTCTTCCATAGCTTCGAAGAACTGATCATCAGTTAAAGTAACGCGAATGCCCAAATCGATGAACATATTCGTCACAGAGCGGTTACCAGAACCCTGCCAGTTGCGTGGATCAGGAACGTTCGGATTAGTCTCCGTGTTGTTCATGTAGCCAACGATGTGCAGGATAGTGCCCTTAGGCAGTAGGGGGGCTGCATTATCAGCGTAAGGATAGCCGCGTACCCAGTTATGGTCGTAGCCTACGCAAGATAGTGTTTCTACCGTGTAGCCCCATATCGCTTCGAGGCACATGCGTTCGCCGGGAGCGTGCAGGTGGGGTTCGAAAGTAACAACCTTGGTGTGCTGGTTGAGTACAGTATAGGCATGAAGTTCCTGGTCTTTCGCGTTACCAGTAATGCTGATGTCTACGCCGTTACCTAAACCGATGAAGGCGTTCTGATACTTGGGCTCATAGCCTACAGGATGGAATCGAAAACCTACTTCCATGTGAGCAGTCGTATCGCGACCGTTGGAGTGCATATGCACGGAGTCGGAAACGATGGATGATCCAGCCTTCAGAAGGCGGCCGGCTTCTTGGTCGAAGATGTCAGCATTTCTGCCAACTTCATGGACAGGCCATGGGATCGAAATTCCAGAACCACGTTCGCCATTTTCGTCAAGAATCGATGTGCCCCAAATCATGTGGTGGAAGATATACGCGCCACCGACAGTATCTCGGCCAGTACCAGCCTGATTGTCGACATCATTTACTTCGACGACTTCGACAGATTTAACGTAGCGATCTTCTTTCAGGCCTGTAGGGATGTAATCGATCTCACCCCACCAGTCAGGCGTGCCTGCTAGCTTCGTGACTTCGTTCATGACAACAACGAGATCAGGCTCGCCGGCCTTCCACTTCAAGCTGTCATCGAAAACCAATGCTTGTGGAGCATCGGCTTCGTCGCCCTTAGGTGTGCCGCTGCGCGCCCATGTTGAGATTAGTGCTAGCTCTTCATCGCTCAGAGAAGGGTCATTTTTGAATTCCTGTATACCGATGTCCTTCTCCATGTACCAAGGAGGCATAGCGCCTGCACGGTCACGTAGAGCTGTCTTGTATTCGATCAAACCGGCGAATGGAGCGACTTGGTCATAAGTCACTAGAGGCATAGGCCCGGCGCCACCTGCTCGGTGACAGTTCTGGCAGCTGCGCTGCAGAATTGGTTCGATATCCTTGTGGAAAGTGACTTCGCTCGATTGTGCAAGCGATACACCAGGAATTGACATTGCTGCTGCTACTGCCATACCGCTCAGCAGTGATTTAGCGGAAATTATTCGCATTGTTTGCTACTCCTCAATAGCTGGTTTGATCGGCTATCTGTTGATAGTAAAAATTGAATTCGGTGCTTAGAAAATAACTACCGCACAATAGCATTATTCGACTAATAGTTGAATTTTTCTGGACGGCGAATAGGTCGAATAATCAGTAACTCAACTCTGCTAATAGGCTGAAAACTGGTTGATTTTTCGACATATTCCGAAATAAGCCAGTCCTGGAACGAAAAGGGAAGAAATAGCCGTTCTAGGGTTTGCTGCCGCGGAGTAGAGTCCAGAGGTTGCTGCTGGCAAGTAAACTTGCGAAAAGAACTAACAAAGCGAGGCTAAACCATTGAACTGAATAGGATAAATTCTGATTAACATCCGCATTCACGGCGGGCCAATGACGGACCAGCACGCCATCCTGTTCCTCCGTGAGTCGAATCTCGAAGGGAAACAACGGCTCATCGATAATATCGGTTATTACGTCGATTTCGAGGCTGCGCATGCGTAGTGGCCAGCTTGATGCATCGATCTGGCTAGCCAGTACCCGCGCATTTTCGGGGGGCACGTAGATCTGGCCGGTAATCTCTACCGGCCCGAATACAGGACGCAAATTCGGCGGGGTATCCGGTGGCAGGATACCTGTGGTCCAACCCCTGTTGACGAGAATGAGTTGACCGTTGCTTTCAAGCCGAAACGGCGTCACCACGCCGTAGCCAATCATCCCCTGGAAGAATTCGGCCAATAAGAGGATGCTGCGGTCATTCACAAATTCACCCTTCATTGAGACATGTCGGTTCTGCAATTCTGGATTTGCGCGATGCAGATGCCCGGCGGGGATACTCTCGATCGGAGCGGCATTCAGGCTGGACTCAATGACAAGGGCGGTCTGTGCTTCGACCTTTTCCGCAGCTCGATCTAGTTGCCACAAACCGAGCCGGGCAAAGGCGGTGGCGGTCATAAACACGCAGACTGCGAATAGCCAGTTGATGCGGATGTGAAATATCCCGATGGAATGTTCTGATCGAAGTTTCATTTTGAGCCATTCTAAGGTTAATGTTTATACTACGCTGAGGGCGGTTCTACAGATTTGTTTCGGTGCTAGATAATCAGCGCTTCAACAAGCGCAGGAAGACTAATTCAGATCAGTCGGAAATTCAATTGGAACGCGAACTGAACTGCCTTGCTAACACCATAGGCACCAATGATAGGGAGGGCGATAGTAAGTTATAAGCCGGCCACAAACTATTACAGCACACCAGCAGCTAAGGGAAATAGCGGCCATGATTTTGGCGCGTAAAATTACCCGTGAAGCGCGGGCTTCAGACTTAACCTCTGCGGCGGTGGTGGCATAGAAAAACATCATATTAATGCCAGCGATCAGCATGAAGAATAATTTTGATTGCACGGCAGGATTGTAAAGATACTGATCTGGGGCGGTGCTTAGGAACATGGTGCCAGTAATCACATTTAACAAATAGCCGACTACCCCGATGGGTATCAATCGGTGCAATTCAGATAGTGAAATCTCATTCGCAAAACCCATCATTCGTAGATCAAATAAGCCGACGGTTCCAATTAGCAGGCAGAGGCCGAAGAAATGGATGGACTCAGCGATAGGCCAACCCCAGGACGAATTCATGAAGGTATAGATGCCGGTTGTCTGTGAGAAATTAAGTAAAAAATCAATCATGGCCGCTCAGTAAAATCGCGAGGCAAGGAGAGTGCTGTGGGTGTAGGCGAGAAATCGCCCGGCGGTCAACGTAATTACCCATAGCGCAATAGAGAGGTAAGCGAGTTTGATAGAGACGCTATCGATAGAGACCTCAGGTTTATTTGAAAATGTGCTTTGAATGCGCCTGCTTATCAGCAGCGCAATAACTACTGCACAAAGCTTTATATAGAACACTGGATTGGTAAGTGCCTTCGCCGGATATGCCAGCAGCAAGGCGGTCCCAGAGATGAAGATCAGAGCGGCAGCGTACCAGTGTATTACGTAGAAACGGCTTAGGGCTGCTATCTCTATGCGAGGCGCAAAGCCAATGAGTCGCAATGCGACAGCAAAATTTATTCCCACGACGAATGCCATTCCGAGCGAATGCAGGGTTAGCGAACTGAAGAACGCGATCCCTGATTCCCGCATCAGTATGCTGAGTGGGGTTTCTTCGAGTCTGGCTAGTGTTTCCAGTTTATCCAACCCTTCTCTGAGAGGCTTTATTCGTTATGTGGCAATCATGCCTAGGCAACAAGCGGATCAATGAAGCATTCCATCTCAGCACGAAGGCTGCACCCGCTTGCTCTAGAATTGCTTGGTAAACACAGTATTTCTGATGCTGAATATTTAGCTGAGCATGGCACCGCTGTCAACACGAATCAGTCGAGTTCACCAGTATTACTCACTATTTAGAATTTGGCTGCCCTCCCGAAAGTGATATGGTAGTTGAAAACAAGGATATGGGAGCTAGTAATGACAGATTATCCGGCAATAAACGGCTTAAAGCCGCGCTTTTATGTACTAATAGCTACATCGCTTTTAGCTATGCTGAGTGTTGTCAGCGTAGCGGCAGAGCGTGATTTTGTACCAAGAACCGCTGACGAAAAACCAGACTTTAATGGTATTTGGCAGGCAATCGGCAGCGCGCATTGGAATGTAGAGCCTCATGCAGCGGACTTTAGCCCCCTCGTTGAATTAGGGGCGATAGGGGCAATCCCTGCTGGATTGGGCATTGTCGAGGGAGGGAATATTCCTTATACCTCGGAGGCTCGCGCGAAACAGCAGGAGAATAGAGAGGATTGGTTGTCGCTGGATCCGGTCGTAAAGTGTTATATGCCAGGTGTGCCGAGAGCGACCTATCTACCGTTCCCCTTCCAGATTATTCAATCTCCAGAGCATGTTGTTATGGCTTATGAGTTTGCGAGTGCAAGCCGTATTGTCTATATGAGTCGTCCCAATTTCGAGGCGCCGATATTTAGCTGGATGGGGCATTCGCGCGGGCATTTCGAAGGCGATAGCTTGGTCATTGATGTAACTGATCAAGTGCCTGACACATGGTTAGATCACGCGGGAAATCATCACAGCGATGCACTGAGGGTAACTGAGCGCTACACGCATATGGGGCCGAACACCCTCATGTACGAGGCAACGCTGGAAGATCCCAATGTGTATACCGAAGCGTGGACATTAAGCTTCCCGCTATACCGCAGGCTCGATGAAAACATGCAGCTACTTGAATTCAAATGCGTTGAATTTACAGAGGAGCTCATTTACGGTCATCTACGCAAGGGCGCGGACGTAGAATAGGGCAATATCCTAGGTTATGTAATCTATCTGAGTTTTTCATGCATTGAGACCCGCTTCGCCGCGGGTTTTTTATCGGGTGCTAGGATTTGAGATCAGCTCGAGAGAATAGCGGCGACGGGCGGTTGTCCGGTGAATTTCATGGGTGAGAGAGAATGATTGAATTGGCTGATTTGAGTTCAGTAACCTGGGGTTTAATAGGCTTCATGCTGCTGCTTATTGCCTATTTCCACGGCCCGAGTTACTCGGCGCAAACCGTACGCAGCGCACCCTCTATACTGACCAGTTTCGGTATTTTCGGTACCTTCTTGGGTATCGCGTTTGGCTTGATGCGCTTCGATAGCGCTAATATCGAGGCCAGCGTGCCGATAATGATCGATGGCTTAGGCGTGGCAGTATGGTCCTCAATCGTTGGGATATTGGGCGGCTTGAGTATCAGGCTGCGTAATACCCTGTCTTCGCTCAGGAAAAATTCGGACAGCATTGAAAAGCCGGCTACGGTCTCCGACCTGAACAATACCATCATTACTCTGAATTCGAATCTTGAGGAGTTGCGTGAGGAGAGCCGTGCCGACAGTCAGGCCTTGCTTGCATCCACGCGTTCCTATCAGCAGCAGATGGTAGCAGCGAATAGTGATGCGCTGACGACGGCCCTCGCTAAAGTGATGACGGAGTTTAATAGCCGCATCGAAGTGCAATATGGCGAGAACTTCCAAAAATTTAACGAGTCATTAGGTCGTCTGTTGCAATGGCAGCAAAGTTATTCGAGTCAGTTGGACGCTATGCTGAGGGCCCAGAAGGCGAGTATTGAGGTGATTAGTCATGCGAGCCAATCTTACGAGCAGATGATGGTGCATTCGCAAAACTTCAATAAAGTTGCCGAATCTTTAGGCAATTTGTTGAGTGGTCTTGAGCAGCAAACATCCAATCTAGAAGGATACATTTCGGGGTTGTCTGGTTTAGTAGGCCAGGCATCGGAAGGGTTGCCCGCACTTGGTGACTATGTTTCCGAACTGACGTTAAAGTTGAGTGCGAGCATCGAGCAGAACAATGAAAGCCTGACGCAAGTGCTTGCAAGCGCGGCACGCGATATTTCCGGAACTGTTGAACAGGTTACATTGAGCTTGGCGAGTTCGGTCAATCAGGCCCATTCTGGCCTCGCCGAACACGTAGAGGCGATGACTGAAAAAACAGAGAAGCAGATGCAGCTCCTCGATCAGTCTATGGAGAAGGAATTGACCCAAGCGTTGCAGACCTTCGGCTACCAATTGACAGCATTATCGGAGAAGTTTGTGAACGACTATGTCCCGCTAACCGATAGGCTTCGCGAATTGCTGTTGATGGCAGAGCAGCAATCGGGCAAGCGCCCGCAAACATCGAAATAGGTCGTTATGTTAGGTGCTGAAATAGAACAGGAAACGGAAGAGCATTGGATCGCGGTCAGCGATCTGATGAGCGGGTTGATGATGCTCTTTCTGCTTATTTCCGTAATGTATCTGGTTATTGTAGAGCGCAAGAATGATGAGATTGAAAGAGTAGTTGTCCTCTACGAAGATCTGCGCGAAGAGTTGTATGAGGACTTGCTCGCGGAGTTCGACGAAGACCTGCCGCTGTGGGGAGCGGAGCTGGGGGAAGATCTAAAGTTCCGTTTCACCAATACCAGTTTGCTATTCGAGGAGGGTGAGTCTGACCTCAAGGCTGAGTTTTCGGCGATACTTAGTGACTTTTTCCCGCGTTATTCGGCTATTCTCACGTCCGAAGAATACCGCGACGATATTCTCGAGCTGCGAATCGAGGGGCATACCTCTAGCTCTTGGTCTTTCGCTGCAGATAGCGATGAAGCGTATATGAGGAACATGGCGCTTTCCCAGGAACGTACTCGAACGACCTTAGGTTTTCTGTTTGCGCTCGAAACCGTCGCGCATGAAAAGAGTTGGCTGCGTGAGCGTATGACTGCGAATGGTCTTTCTTCCTCCCAATTAATTCTGCAAGAGGATGGCCTTGAGGATGCTGAGCGATCGAGACGCGTTGAGTTTGTTGTAATTACGGACGCTGAAAAGCGCCTCTCTACGATTCTAGAAGAAATCCGCTAGGAACGTCGCGTGAAACTACCAGACTTCAAAGATTTCGAATCCTTTAACGAGTTGCGCAAGAAGATTGGCACAGAAGAGCTTGGCTATTTCGAGTTGTTCGATCCAGCTATTCATCTAACCGGCAGCGAGCGTTCGGCATTGGAAGATCCAGGTATGCTGTTGAAGGCTGATGGATTGCGAGTGCTTCCAGATAAAACCTTGGCGATCAAGAATAGCAGGGTTCTGGCCTATATTCCGGATGAGATTTGGTATAGGAATCATAGGGAATACCCAAGCTACCATCTTGCGTGGTGTTCACAATTGGAGGCGCAGTTAGTGGAGCATCCAGTACTGGAATATCTCGTTACTACAAAGATTTCAGACGACTACAAACTGCTTAAGATTCGCGGCAGCGGTGAAGTTTCGTTGTCCGAACATGGGCTCGTGGTATGCAAGCATTGTTTACATACGCTACGTTATAGGGACTACGATGAATTTCGAAACAGGCGCAGAGGCTATAGCCAAAAAGTGTTGAACGAATTTAGCCTGAAGGGTTTCTATCGCTTCTATCAGCAATATCCTCTTAGTTTTGCTAAGTCGACATTGACCGAAAAGACAGAGAGGGACGAGAAGAAGTCTGTGCTAGATTAGTCCCTAGATGTCGAATTCTCGTTAGATTGAGTGCCTAAGACGTTCGAGTTCGCATGTCCTCATTTCCTATCGCCTGAAGAACTCAGCGGTTCTGTTGTTCAAGGAGACCGGTGTCTACGCCTTGGATTCCTACCATGGCTAAGGTGATGAGAAACGAAGTCTGCGGACCTTCATGTGAATTCGTCGGCACGAACCACTCATCGGGGGAGTGTGCCCCACCACCATTGCCACCTCCGGCGATGGTTATCGCTGGAATTCCCAGTGACATGGGCACATTTGAATCGGTGCTGGAGATACCCAGCTGTTGTAGTTCTATACCAACTTTGTCGAAGGCGAGGGCGGCAGCCTGAACTAGTGTGTCCTCGCTAGCGGTTCGTCCCACCGGGCGGTCTCCAATCAACACAAAGTCCACACTGATCTCGCCGTTATTCCAGCGTGCGTTCTCTTCGGCCACAGCCTCCAGAGCTGCCGCCTTGGCGCGTTCTTCCAAGAGTGCCAACTGTGCCCGATCGTTGGATCGCATATCGAGCGCGAATACCGCATCTGCCGCGATTGAATTAACGGATGTGCCACCGGCCACCGTGCCAACAGTGAATGTGGTCTTGGGGAAGCTCGGGGTTTCAAAGTCGGCTATCTTGTTGATTGCCCTGCCCATGGCATGTACCGCACTCGCTAAGCCGAAGGCCCCGAAGGAGTGTCCGCCAGGTCCGCTAAAGCGAAACTCGAAGCGTCTGCTTCCCGTGCCGCCGGTGGTAATGCGCCGAAGTCGAACGCCATCGATAGAGACGAAGCCATCTATCTCTGGGTGGTCTCGAAAAATCGCCTTGATACCGCGTAAATCACCCCTACCTTCCTCGCCGACGTTTGCGGCAAACATGATATCGCCATGAGTCTGAATTCCCGAATCGTTGAGTGTCTCGATAATGGAAAGCATCGCAGCGAGGCCGCGGGTGTCATCACCTATTCCGGGAGCATAATAGCGTCCTCCACGCAGTTCGATGCTGGTATCCACGCCTTCCGGGAATACTGTGTCTAGGTGAGCGGCTATCAGGAGAGTTGGTCCGTCACCGTTGCCGCGACGAATTCCAATTGCATTTCCCTCACTATCGATATAGGCGTCTTCCAGACCGCGGTCCTGCATCAATGTTAAGTAGTAGGCGGCTCGCACTTCTTCCTTAAACGGAGGAGCGGGAATCTCGGTTAGCCGAAATTGTTCCCGAACCATCTCTGCTTCTCTGGCTTCTATTCTTATCAGGCCTGCGGTTACACGAGGATCAGAGGAAATGGCATCGAACGAGCTTCGAACCGCGCTATCGATGGGGACTACAGATTGCTGAGCCAGCACCGATGAATGCAGCGAGCTAAGCAGTGCTGCGAAGCTAAGAGCAAAGAAGGCAGTATTGCTTTTCAAGGATAACTCCAACTTACTAAAATATTCGCATACGAAGGCCTCGGCCTCCAGTACTTAAAGTACGACGCTCGCGCATGCGTGCGTGAAGCGTGGCGCGTTTGTCAGAGATCCAGTCTTCACGCCCGACATGAGGGTCTATGCCCTTATTTCTCCGGCGGTTTTCCTCAGAGATTCGAAATTGGCAGAATTCCTGATACATTTTTATCTCGGTTCTAAGTTCTTGAACGATGATCTCTGCATACATTGCATCATCTAGGAAGCCGATTCCAGGGATGTGGTCTGGGATCAAGTCGTCTGGGTCGACGAAATAATAGAGCGCCCCGCGAATACTCTGTATCTCTGCTTCCGTAAGTTTCCATTCTGTGTCTCTAATCATGTTTAGCAGAATCTGTAACTGGAGTATCCGATCGTGTACAAACTGTGGCAAGTTGCCGCCCGTCGCAAGCTCGATCAGCTCTGAGGCCTTTTGCTCGATAGCTTCGGCACTTTCTTGATCGTTGACGGCGAGCTTTCCCTTGTCGATGCTTTCCTGGAATTTCTGCAGGTCTCCATCGCTGAGGGTGATAGTAATGTCAAATGGCATTGTGTTTGGCCTCTGTCTACAAATCTGTTTTTAGTTTGTCTATCTTTAGTGCATTGCTAACTGAGACTAGCATAGTAGGCTAAGTGTGCCTTGCCATGAAGTATTGTTCAATACGGGATGGCTTGTGCTATTGGCTACGTCGAACTTGCAGCATAGCATCGAACAGAGCTTCTCTTTCTGCGTCAGCGAGCAAGCGACTCTGCAGTGTGCTCATGAAACGTTCGCGGCTCTCTTCCCCCATAGCAGATCGACTTTCCAGCAGTGTAGAGAAGAGCATGACGATATCGTTACCCAGTCGATCCAGTGCCGGGCGACTATTCGATTGCAGGTCTACTGATCGGGTGGGTATCTCGCGAGTCAGCAGCTCAGCCCTGTAGCGATACTGAATCGCCTTCGCGGCGCCTATCTGGGCAATGAAAAAACGCTCCATCGACTTCGGGTCCAGCCCATGGCTCGCTGCTAGTTCTTTAGCAGCAGACAGAACAAACTCCTCGCGCTCGATATCTTCTACTGGGATTCTATTCTGTGCCTTAAACAGCGCGACATCCTCCATGTATCCCAGCCTTTCATCTATAGCTCGAAATAACGAGAGGGGGAGTTCTGATTCGGCGCCGTGGACAGCACTCAAGAAGAGCAGCGCGCTAAAAATCGTTGTAAGAATCATTGATAGGGAGAGGGGTTTCCTGGCTTTCACTATGCTCATGATGGCCAGCCTATTTATCTTTCTGCAGCAGAGGTGCGATAGCACGATCAACAATTGAGGCGAGAGTAGAAGCGACTAGCGCGTAGTTGAAGTAAATGATTATTACGTTGAAAATATCCTGTGCTTGCTCGAGCACAGGGAGTCTAGAACTTGCTACTAACACGATAGGCACGAAGTAAAGAATTCCGTTCCAGCGTCCTAGGAAACTCATTCGTAGTTGTTTCTGTTTGAATAAATAATAGGAATCGAACACGTATTGCGAGAACGCAACGACTATTAATAGGGGTAGCAGGATGCTCGATAGACCGATTGTAGAGAGCGCGAACAGCGCCATAGTGACAAAAATAAAGTCCGTGCCATGGTCGAATAACATGCCTCGGCCAGAGGCGGTCTTAAGGGCGCGGGCTACCTTTCCATCGAAGTAGTCGCTAGCGATGGCGATGACAATTAATGCCAATAAGAGCCAGCTTGCGAACAGTGATGCATTCGCTATTGCCATAGCTACTGGAATAACCAGTAGCAGGCGAATAGCGGTGAGCAGATTGGCCATTACTTGCCGAACAGGTCCCGTTGGGCCTTGCGCCAGAAGACGAGTCCGATAGCCGCATTGAATAATATGAAGAAGTTGTGCTGAACGAAACCGAATGCTGCCATCTGGCCTTCATTTTCAGGGAACAAGATGACCCAGAAGGTTATTGCAGCGGCTCGCATAGGTGTGGGGACAGCGGCTGCGAAGAAAATGACCGGTAAGAAAGGCAGCAATGTCATTAGCGACGCTTCAACGCCGAACAAGTTGAGTGCCACGGTGTAGACAACAATAGCCGCCATCAGGGCAGGTGAGCGAAGTAGGAAGAAGGCTCCATAGTGCCAGGGTTTGGCTTGGCGAAAGGCGTGCAATACAGCTTTTTCACGGAATTTATTGTTCGGGAGAATCACTCCTCGAAAATAGGCTATCCAAAGGACTAAGAAAACAGTGGCAATAGCTGCAATATAGGGTACCAAGCCGAACACTTCGGGTAGAGAATCGCCGCCGACGGCGAAGCCGATAGTAGCCCATACCAATAGGTAGTAAATTTCGCAGAACATCACGAAGAGCATAACCGAGCCAACTTCCCAGCCCGGGATCTGATCGCGCTTGTTCAGGTAGTAGGCCATTGCACCTTTGCCGATCTGCTCATTGAATATGGAGATGATGTAGGCGCTGGCGCGGATCGGCATGATGTCTTTGTATTTGATATCAGCTACAAACCAATTTAGTGCTTTCGTGACCACCAGGGTGTCTATCGCAAAGTAGAAGAGTGAGTAGCAGACCATTAATGCAAGCCATGGTATCCAATTTACAGTGGCGAACACCTGCGTCATATATTCGACGAGGCTCAGTCCCTCTCGAGCAGCAGCACCGTTTAGCCTGTAGTAAAGATAGGCGAAGCAGAGTGCGGTAAGAATGAGGAAAAGAACGCGGCCGATCGGGCTTGGTTTTTTCTTGCCAGGCGCCACTTCCACTTCGGTTTCTGTTGTTGTTTCTGAGTTGTTTTCGGTTTCTTCGCTCATTTGCTTTTCTTATGCTCCAAGATTTTTTTCAGAGTGTCCTGTAGGGGAGTGAGAGTGATGTTCAGCGCGCCGTCTGCGTTGCTATCCACTACTTCGTCCATCGTAATCACATCGATTACTGTGGGTGTGATACCTCCTCCTTTGACGCGAGAGCTTATTGCGGCAACTAATTTAGCGATGGCAACTGGAACGGATCCGATCTCAACTTTGTTATTCATCATCGACGCAGCTTTCTGAATGAGGTCACGATAGCTGATGGGCTCTGGTCCTACCAATTCGTATAACTTCGCTTCTGTGGAGCCGCTATTGCAGCAATTTAAGATGGCCTGATTGAGGTCATCGATGTCGAGTGGGCGCATGGAGTATTTTCCGCCACCTAGAATCTTTGTTTTGGCCTGCGTGGCTGCTCCAATTAGTGAGCTGGCACCTGCAGTATTGGGTCCAAGTAGGATGGGTGTCCGAATAATGCTCGCTGGAAGGCCTGATTTTTTAACGAGTTCTTCAGCTAAGCCCTTCGATCGGAAGTAGGCATTACTAGAGTCTTTGCCGGCACCAACTACGCTGATAAAAACCATGTGCTTAGCGCCCAGCAGTTGAGCTGCTTTTACCACGGCTTCAGTGGCGTCGACATTTGCGCTGGCATAGCTGGTATTTTTGTTCTCGATGAGGATTCCGGCGAGGTGCACGATGCAGTCGGCACCCTCCAAGGCTGCTGCCAATTTGCTAGGGTCCTGATAGGAGATGATGCGGGGGTCTACCTGCGGTGAGCTCGGCAACGATTGCATGGCGCGGTCAGAGCGAACTCCGGCGATAACGCTAATCTCTGTTGCGGAGACAATATGATTCAATAGATTCAGTCCAACACTGCTGTTGGCGCCAGTAATTGCGATTTTCATTCTGAGTTTACGTTTTCCTGATTGACATGCCGTCTAGCGGATACGACTCCGTAGCGGATTTGGATTGGTGTTCATGTTAGTGAATGTTTGCGTTTGTATTAATAACCGAGAACCTACTAGATAGCCTGTGCCAGATTTTTTAGCTTCTTGGTTCGCTGCTTCTTATTAGCGGAATTATACTCGATTTCGCGCAATTCCTGAGCGCCGCTGGCGCTCTGGTAGCGCTCTTTCGGTGCGCTAGCATACAGTGTATTTCGCATGCGAGGCAGTCGGTCCATGTTACGAATTGTGTCTTCGATTGCCTGCGGAGTCCATTCCTGACCGTAGCTGGCGCCGGCTGCTCGAGTGATGCTTTCATTCATGAGCGTACCTCCCAAATCGTTGACGCCCGCGCTTAGACATGCAGCCACCCCATCCAGGCCCATCTTTACCCAAGAAGCCTGAATGTTCTCGATCTGCCCGTGGAAAACCAGCCGGGCTACAGCGTGCATTAGCACCGCCTCGCGGAAGCTGGGGCCGCGGCGGGAAAGGCCTTTCAGATACATGGGTGCTTCCATGTGTACGTAGGGTAGAGGAACGAATTCGGTAAACCCTCCAGTTCGTTTTTGTAAGGCACGAATTCGAAGCAAATGATTAGCCCAATGCTTAGGTCGATCAATGTGACCGTACATGATGGTTGCGGTTGTCCTGAATCCGACCTTGTGGGCGGTCTCCATTACTTCCAACCATTCTTCGGAGTTTAATTTGTCTGCACAAAGTACTTGTCTAACCTCATCGTCCAGCACTTCTGCCGCAGTACCAGGTAAGGTATTCAGGCCTGCCGCCTTAAGTTTCTTGAGAAATTCTTCGAGCGAAATACCAAGTGTGCTTGCCCCTTGCCAAACTTCGAGTGGCGAGAAGGCATGAATGTGCATATCTTTTGAGGCGAGTCTGACTGTTTCGACAATATCGAGATAAGTCTGGCCGGTGTAGTCGGGATGAATACCACCCTGCATGCAGACTTCAGTGGCGCCTCTGTCCCAGGCTTCGCGAGTGCGTCTCGCGATTTCTTCTGCGCTGATGTCGTAAGGGCGGCCGCGCAGGTTCTCGCTCATCTTACCTTTAGAGAAGGCGCAGAACTGACATTTGAAGTAACAGACATTGGTGTAGTTAATGTTTCGATTCACGACGAAGCTTACTGTATCGCCATTGCACTCATGTCTTAGTCGATTAGCCTGTTGTGTTACATAGCTGAAGTCGGCACCACGGCTCTCGAACAGGCGGCTCACATCTTTAATGGAAAGTTCCTGCTGTGATTCGCAGGCAGCGACGATTCTTTGAACATCATTCGACACTTGCTCGGGAGTGACAGTGCTTTCCAACAATTGTTTATCAAGATGCGGGATCGGCTCGATGGCGCCAGGTGTCCAGTTGTCTCTTTTAGCAAATCCGCAGCTATCACTTTGCTTGAGTATTGGGAATTTCAATTGCTCGTCTAGCCACTTGTCTGGGTCTCGCGCAAACTCGGGATAGATAGTTAGCCGTTGATCTAGGAATTTGCCAGCGGCTGCAGTCTCTCTAGCTAGATTCTCGAGGTGAGGCCATGGTGCCTCTGGATTTACGTGATCGGGTGTAAGAGGAGAGACGCCGCCCCAATCGTTGATGCCAGCGTTGACTAATTGAGGAAGCACGCCCGGACTAAGATTCGGAGGCGCCTGAATGTTCATCTGTGCACCGAAGATAAGCCTCGCTACCGCTAGAGTCCAGACTAGTTCATTCAGGTCGGGTTCTGGCGCCTGCGCCATCTTGGTGTTTTCCTTCGCACGAAAATTTTGCACGATGACTTCTTGTAGATGGCCGTGTTTCTCGTGTGCGCTACGTAGCGCAAGTAAAGATTCGATTCTTTCTAGTCGGGTTTCACCTATGCCGATCAGGATGCCGGAGGTAAAAGGTACGCCCGCCTGGCCAGCGAGCTCGATTGTCTCCAACCGCGTCGCGGGGTCTTTATCGGGAGAGCCATAGTGCGGCATTCCCTTTTCGCAGAGTCTGATTGATGCTGACTCCAACATGATTCCCATGGATGCGCTGACTTGGCGAAGTTTGTCTATCTCCGTTCTCGTCATATTGCCGGCGTTGATGTGGGGTATCAAGCCTGTTTCTCTCAAGACTGCACCGGCTACCTCTATAACGTAGTCGATGGTGGATTCGAAGCCTAATTCGGCAAGCGCCTCGCGAGCCGCTTTGTAGCGTAGTTCAGGCTTTTCACCCAGAGTGAATAGCGCTTCCTGACAACCCTCGATGGCACCTCGATGACAAAGCTCGAGGACCTGCTCGATGCTCATATACGCGCGATCGATTCGCTTGGGTGTACGCGCGAAGGTACAGTAGTGGCAGACGTCGCGACAGAGGTGCGTCAAGGGTATGAATACTTTCTTGGAATAAGTGATGATGTTGCCATGGGCACTATCACACAAAGCCCTTGCCTCACTGGCAAGAGCGGCTGTGTCTGTTCTCGAAGCCAGCGCTAATGCACCGGTCTCGCTGAGCAGTGTTTGCGATGTCTTGTGTGCCTGTGTTTCTTGTAGCAAAGGAGCAGCCTATTCTCAAATTAGTAAAAGATGCTAGATTACCAGCCTCTGAGCCAAAAAGAGAGTAAGAAAATGTCTAGTGAGCAGTCATTTGGAAGACCCTGCGCGCGAAATTGTGCAGTCTCGCAATTCTGGCCCGCGATCGTTGTTTTTATACAGATACTAGGGCTCACTCTCGCTCTTCCTCAGTTGGTTTACGGGCAGCAAGGCCAGGCCAATCGTTTCTTGCTAGACAACGTAAGGGTGATTGTCGGTGACGGAAGCGTATTGGAGTCTGGTGCATTGTTGATCGAGGGTAGTCGTATCGCCGCTGTTGGGTCGCGATCAGAACTCGAGCCTGACTTAAGCGTTGAGGTGATCGATCTGAATGGCAAGACAATCATGCCTGCCTTGATTGATAGCCACGCACACCTAGGATACGAGGGTCACACCAGTTGGGGTGCGGAAAACTATAGTCGTGAAAATCTAATTGATCACCTTCAGCGTTATGCCTATTACGGATTCTCGGCGGTATTTTCAGCAGGCAGCGATCCGGATGCGCTAGCCTTTGAGGTGCAACAGGCTCAGCTAAGCGGTGAATTTCCTAGCGCTCGCTTTCTCTTTGCCGCGGGTATGGCACCGCCGGGGCAGGGGCCGAATGATCAGTTCCTGACACATGCAGTTGCACTCGAGCAAAAGACAGGTCAACGCATCCTATACGGGGTAGCTAGTGTAGAGCAGGCCATCGAATCGGTTCGGCAAATTGCTGCGAAGAATATTTCTGTTATTAAAATTTGGGTAGATGATCGCGGTGGCAGTCAGCAGAAACTAGCGCCCCAGCTGTATCGTGCGATCGCCGATGAGGCTGCAGAGAATGGCATCGAAATTTATGCTCACCAGCAATACGCTGAAGATATGCCAGACTTGTTGGAAGCCGGTGTTAGTGGATTCTTGCACGGCAGAATCGGGGTAGACCTTGGCCCTGAGATTGCACAACAACTGACTGCAGCAAATGCCTTTGTTGTTCCGAATGTGGGCTTAGGGGAGTTGCGGCGCGAGGCAATCGGCGCTGATCAGTTTCTTCGCGCTTCGTTGCCGGAATCTGTGGCTGCTCGCCTTGGTGAAAGCGGTCAGAGATTGCTCAAACCAAATAGAGCAGAAGCGCGCGAAGCGGAACTGCGTGCCAGCTTTGGGCATCTGCTTGATGCTAATGTTGACATAGTATTAGGAACGGATGCGGGCGCGGTACCTGATCATTTCTTTGGTTACACGGGGCATCGTGAATTAGAAATATTTGTACGTCTGGGAATGACACCCATGCAGGCAATTGTAGCGGCTACCAGTAAGCCGGCACAGAGGTTGGGTTTGGGTGATCTGGGTCTCTTGCAGCCTGGATATAGCGCTGATTTCGTAGTGCTGGATGAAAACCCCTTAGCTGATATTCGTAATACCCGTTCGATCTCTTCGGTCTTCTTGAATGGAAAGATGTTGGATCGAGCAGATTTGGCCGCACACTTTGTGCAGTAGACGCTAGTTGAAGTCAGGGCGTTAAGGCTATAGGGCCGAGTTTCTGTGAATGACTAGCGGTTAGAGAATATGGAATACGAAATCTTCATCGTCACCGCTTTTTGTTGCTGCGATCTTGGAGTGAAGCTCCTCTCTTTTTTCACCTAACCATTGTTCTCTGTTTTCTATTGGATCTTTGCCGGCGTCACGAAGACGATCATCTTCCGCTTCGCGGAAGCGGCAAAATTCATTATAGGCAGAGATTTCAGAGCGCAACTCGCGAACAATGATTTCTACAAACATCGCGTCATCAAGAAAACCAATGCCGGGAATATGATCTGGAATCAAGTCGATAGGATCCGCGAAATACGACATTGCACTAATTATTCTATCGCGATCCTCTTCACTTAAATTCCACTCGGCATCTTTCAACATCTCCAGCAGCGTCTTCAATTGCAGTAGTCGTTCTGCGATGAAGTCAGGCAGGTCCGATTTCATCGCGACTTCGACAATCTTGTACGCGGCTTTCTCGATGTCTGCCTTTCCCTGTTGGTCGGATGCTGTGGATCTAGCCTTAACTACGATGGCCTTGAATCTTTCCAGATCTCTATCGCTGAGGGTAAACGTAATATCGAGAGGCATAGCGTTGTCCTGTGGTTATTGGTCAGTCTGCTTGAATAATATGGTATTCAGTCTGTCTTGGTTGAATATACGCGAATTTCGACCCGTCATAAAACCCGTCTTCCTCAAGTTTTACCGATAAAGGGGCGCTGCTCCATTCCGGCACGTCTACCAGCGCTGTCAATTCGATGGAATATGCAGTATTGGCATTCATGGGGTAGTCTCCAGAGCCAGGTACGCCGCCCTGTTTGTCCCACATGCCGATAGTGGTGCCTGCCGCATGACCATGTAGGCCGATCGGGTGCGTATAGATAATGGGTTCTATACCGGCACTAATCGCTTGTTCTCTGGTGCGGTGCAGTATCTCGTTGCCGGTACGGCCGACCTGAAAGTTGTTGGTTAGAATGTCTTGCAGTTCATTGCCTTTCTGCAAAGCTTTAACAAGATAGCCAGGCACAGTTGCTTCATCGTCCTTCAAAATGTAGGCGTTCTGCTGCGTGTCAGTCTGTAAGTTTAGATAACTGATGCCGAAGTCGATGTGAATCAGGTCTCCTTTGTGAAAGACATTTTTGCTATCCGGATCCTCACCGATAGCTGCCTGTGAGGCGTCCGACCGCATCAATTCGATCCCTGTATGAAACCAAGTATCCAAGCCTAGATCGTTCAGTCGTTGACGGTACCACCAGGTAAGATCCTCAATAGTAGTCTTGCCTGGCTCCACAACGGCAGAGGTAAAGCCTTCTGCTATTATCTCGTGCGCGATAGCCATTACATCTTTGTAAACTTCCATCTCTGACGCCGTTCGCGTTTCCAGCCAGCCTACCGCCAGATTCTCGGCTGACATGATCCTGTTCTGAAGGTCGCTAGGAAGTGCGGAGCTGAAGTCCCTCTGTTCTGAATAGGTAAGGCCATCCGCGAGCGCATAAGTGTCCGAAAAGTTCAGGGCTATTTTGCTCGGATTAAACTCGGTCAAAAGCTGAGCGATTCGCTGGTACTGATCTGGCTGTTCCTCTGGATTCCATGTCCCGGGAAATAGTTCGCCCACGGCGTAACGTGCAATCGCGAGTCGTTCGACTCCGCGCGAGTCGCCATGATCGAGAAACATTAGCACTGTTCGCCTGCGCGCATTGAGCCAAGTTGCCGGCAGCATTGTCTTTAGTACGGGATCCTCATTGTATTCTCTCGCAATCAATACCCACGCATCTATACCTTCGCGCCGCATTAGCTGCGGTACCAAATAGTCTAAACGTTCCTCGAGAATCTGGTTCTCGACGACGGCCCGCTCTCGTAAGGTGAGAACTTTCTCACCTAATTCGTCAGCAAAGAGGTTGCCTGAGCTTAGTCCAAGCAACAATAAAGCTGAGGTGCATATGGCGCCGATGTTAGCCGAATAATTCATGGTAAATTAGCTTGTGTTATTAACTGCGTAAGAGCCTATCATTATTTGTTCCATGGGATAACAGTTTCCATGCACCTAGTCTTGGGCCTGCGGATGATTGATGCAGTATTTGTAAAATTAAAGGAGAGTAATTTAAGCATGAGAGACATTGACCCAAATTTCGATCCGGCGCAGCATACGCTGACCGATTCGAGCTACTTCGAGGACATGCGTGTAGGTCAGCGTTTCGTTATTCCGTCGAGGACACTAGGGGACGCAAATTTCGCGGCGTTTCAGCTCGCTTCCGGAGACAACCATCCAATACACTATGATGTTGAATACTGTCGAGCAAAGGGTCATCCGCATATGTTGGCTCATGGATTCCAAGTAGCGATTCAGACAGCTCCAGGAGCAGGTATGCTGCCACACGTTCTTGAGGAGAGTTTGATAGGACTGATAGAGCAGAGTTCGAAGTTTTTGGGCCCAGTATATTGCGGCGATACAGTTTATCCTGCGCTAGAAATAAGCGAGCTGATCTCCGGGAAGACAACCGGCGTGATTGTCTTGAAGAGTACAGTGCACAACCAGCATCGAGAGTTGGTGATGAGCGGCGAGCAGAGGATGCTTGTGCGTAAGAGGACAACTACTTAGCTGATGCTCAGCTGACGAGCAAGGGGGGTTGTGTCAGATATCCGAAAACGTTCACACCACTCACCTGAATACATACTTCGATGCGTTACATCGCTATGCATCTTATTTTCTGGTGATCGGCATCATTTAGTGCTCGAATTTTCATCTCTTCGGCTATCGCCGTGAGTGATTGATTGCTCCTTTAAAAATTGAATGTGTTTTGCCATCGTAACTATTGAGCTTCGATCATCTTTAAGATTATTCCTACGACTTTTTAGATAGCTTGCATACAGTGACCTATTTCTTTTTTATAGCGCATCAAAGGTGATGCTAGATTCGAATTAGACGATATAATCCTATGGAGAGCTTTCCTGTTTGGGGAGGTTATAGGAAACGAAAGGTTGCAGCATGGATAGTGATTCAGTGAGTCATCAATTTCGAAAATTGTTAGTCGTCGATGACAACAAAGAAATAACCGACATCATAGAGGAGATTGCGAGGGTCGCAGGCTATGACGTGGTATCCGTAAACGATTTCAAGGAGGTGAAGGATGCCTATCGGAAGTTTGAACCAGATCTAATCTTTCTAGATTTAGATTTGGGCCTCGATGAGGACATGGATATGTCAGAGAAAGGCTACGATGGCCTGGCTGTCTTCAATTTCTTGTCGAGTATGGAAAGCCGGTCGATGATTGTCCTGATCAGCGGTATGGACAAAGAAAAGATAAAGCTCACGAAGAATATTGGCAAGGAAATGAACTTGAACGTAGTCGGCAGTTTCTCCAAGCCGTTCTCGATCGATCGAATTGATCAGTTGCTGCTCAAGTTGAAACGTTGATTGAGATCGATCAAGCGCATAGCCTAAGCGTGAATATCAACCGGACCTAAAATCCAGGGGACTTGATTGTGTAGCTCTTGGCCGCGAAGTTTTCGCAGATAGTAATTCAGTTGCGGCGTTCCCATGCGCAGCCGTTCCAGCCGTCTGGCATCAAACAATATCAGTGTGCAGCCTTCCTTGCTAAAAATGGGGCCGCTATCCGATTCGGAGAATGGCCTAGCGCCATAGTCTTCGTAGCGGTACATGCTATTACCATTCAGTGATGCCTCACCACCGGCCAGCAGACACCATGTGTATTCTGATAATTCGTAACTGCCGCCTTCGTGCAAGATCAGAGATTCTGCAATATGGCACAATTTCTCTAGGACTGTTGACGTCATGTTGGCGAACTGTGGCTGCCTAGCAATGGAGGGTCGTAGCGACCACTGCTGCAGCAACTTGTCTTGAAACCCTTCGGCAACAATGAAGGATTTGAGTGTTTCTTCGGAGAAGACACAGAGAGTTACGGGAGTCTTGGCTATGACGCTGGCATTGCGCGTTCCGCTACCCGTAATTACCGCCATCTCACCGAGTATGTCACCGGCCTGAAGCTCGGCATCTTTAGTTAGCCTTAAGCCATCGTGTCTTACTACGTCGCAATAGCCGGTCAATATTAGATAGACATAGCCGCGCGTGGTTGCATCCTGAACTAGGATTACATCATCAGCGTTATAGCGGCGAATTTCCTCCTCGGCTAGTAAGCTGCGCATCCATCTGTTCGGAAAGGGTCTTCCCAGCCATTCAGTGAGGTAGTGATTTATCTGCGAGGTGTAAATTGCAGAATCGCCTTCTAGGATCGTGTAGCGTTTGCCCGAAGTTGCTAACGAAAATGTTGTATTGAATTCATTTGCTAATTCTTCAACATGAACGAAGACGACACGGTCGGATGCGGATTGAATTGCATCTGCAGGGTCGCCATGAATCGCGCCGGCGCCACCATCGGCTACTAGCAACGAAAATCTGTCGGAATACAAACGCTCTAAATTTTTAGTCGTGCTTTCTCGAATCAGGCCACGCTCTGTCATTTCTCTAATGGCGCTCATTGAGTGATTATCACCAATCACGCAGATTTCTCTTTCTATGCCTTTATTCACCGTTGAAAACGTCGCGCCAATCGTGGGAATGCTATGGACGGTAACATGTGGTTCGATGGTCAGGCCGAAATAGTTTAGCCGCTCTCCCAGAGTCACCTCGACCAAATTAAAATGTTCGCATACCGCGCCGAGTGTCCAGCCAATACCGCAGGAGATCTTGTCCATCGCCATATTGAATATCTCACGCGTTGTGATGAGATCGACGCGGTGAGGCATCAGCATTAAGGGGAATAGAGATGAGTGGTCATCGTGTAAATGGGTAAGAAACACTGCAGCGACTTGATTCTTGGAGATGCCGCGGGCGAACAGGTGCTGATCAAGAAAGGGAATTGCATCAATTAGTAGGTATTCGCCGTTGTAGCAGAATGCGAGTCCTGTGCAGGGCTCTGTGGGTGAAAAGCCCGATGCGCCACCTAGCACCTCAATACCCATCTTAACCAATCCGCCGGGCACATAGTCCGGTTCGACCTTGTAGGGCGGTTGGATGCTCGTATCTTCGTTTAGATCAACTCTCACGGAGCCGCCGCCGGAGCTAATATCGAATACATCGGTATCGATGTGGCTAATGGTTTGTTCGCCTACTTTCACCCAGCCGTTTTTAAATGGCAGGATATTAAAGAAGTCTTGGACAGGAATGATCTCACCATATTTGTCCTTAAGGGCAAGCTCTTCGCTGGCCGCGAGCCATTCGTCGGCGACAGCAGGGTCTGTCTGCCAGCCTTCCAGCTCTTCTCTACTCGGCCCGAATAGGGTGATGCGTAATAGGCGCAGGGCATGGCTAATATCTACCGGCTCACCGACCAGGTTTAGCTTGCGGCCTTGTTCAAGGCCCTTGCTAACGAATAGGAAAAAATACAGTGGAAACTCGAGACTGTTCATCAGCGAGCCAGTCTTTTCTTTCACATCAGGCAGGACGAGGGTGTCGAAGTTGCTAATACCGTGCTGTAGCAGGCCCTTGAGGACTTCAGGTGGCTGGCCTAGCAGGATAGTACCCGAATTGTCTTCATACAGACGACTGCCCATAGAGGGTTGAATTTGAGTGCTATTGCCGCTGTATGCACTGGCTGGAATGTTGGGGTTTTTGATAGCCATTAATTAATTCGATTTGTTATTTGTATTTACGCACAAGCCCAGTTGGCAACTATTAACTATAGAAGACTACAATTTGCATAGTATTAGGGGAAGAAAAACATGGGTACAAACCGGGGTCAATTGGGCAACTTGAGTACCTAGTTACTGATTCCTAGTCGATTTAACTCCTACCCATGTTGTAGAACTCAGGATTTGGTTTAATGTCCGCCATATTGGCGAGGCGATTGGACAAAGCAAATAGGGCTGCGATAGAGCCAATGTCCCAGATTTCCTCAGTGCTGAACCCATTCTCGCGCAAGGTCTGCATATCCGAATCACGGATTTCATGGGCCTGCTGCGATATTTTGACCGCAAAATCCAACATTAGGCCTTGCTTCGCTGTTATATCAGCCTTTCGATAGTTAGTCGCAAGCTGATCGGCGATGAGGGGGTTCTTCTCACGAATGCGCAGGATGGCCCCGTGTGCAACGACACAGTAGGTGCACTGGTTGACTCCTGAGGTCGCCACCACGATCATTTCGCGTTCAGCCTTGGTAAGGCCTTCTGATTTCTCCATGAGTGCATCGTGATAGCTGAAGAAGGCTCGAAACTCATCGGGCCTATGAGCGAGGGCGAGAAATATGTTCGGAATGAAGCCAGCTTTCTCCTGAACAGCTAGGATGCGCTGCCTTATATCCTCGGGTAGTTCGTCGAGTTCAGGGACTCTAAATCTGCTTATTGCTGTGTTGCTCATAGGGTGGGGCTCAGTAGTATTGGCTCGGCTGCTAGTGGCTTTCGTAGGGTTGCTCAATAGTACAAGATGCCGCCGCTTATTGGAAAAATGCCCAGCCGCGCGGTACAAACAACAGAGTCTCTGACGAGCAGATCGCCCTGAATACCAAATGCTGCAAAAATTTTAAATTAGGATGGGTAGGCGTGGTTTCAGTGTAATATTCGAAAATCTTAAGCTAGTGAGAAGTAGAGAAACGTAAATGAGTCAGGCAGCACTGAGCGGGAAAAATTATGTAGTAACGGGAGCGAACAGCGGTATTGGCCTTTTTGCGGCACGGCGCTTTGCTGAACTGGGAGCGAATGTCGCGTTGGTCTGCCGCAACGAGAAAAGGGGGTGCGAGGCGGTTGCAGAGATAATTGCGACCACGGGTAATGAGAATATTAGTCTCTATCTCGCAGATTTCAGCTCATTGTCGAGCGTAAGCGAGATGGCTGATAGTTTGCTTCGAGATATCCCTAAGATCGATGTGCTCTGCAATAACGCTGGCGGAGTGAACGGCAGCAGGACGGTTTCGGACGAAGGCTTTGAAACCACGTTCGTGAGTAATCATCTGAGTAGCTTCTTGCTGACCAAGAAATTATTACCGGCAATTCTGCATGCGGCAGATGAAGACCTAGCGCGAATAGTTTTTACTAGCTCTTACGGGCATTTCAATAGCGCCTTGGATTTCGAAGATTTAGGACTCGCGGAAGGCTATAGCACCCTGAAGGCCTACGGTCGTTCGAAGTTGATGAATCTATTGACCGCGAGAGAATTACAACATCGCCTCGCCGGCAAGAATGTGGTTGCCAGCTCTTTCCATCCCGGCACGGTTAGGACGCCGATTTGGAATAAGGGTGGCGCGCTAGCGCGTCTACTGGGGCTAGTCTTGTATTCCTTCATGAAAAGTGTCGGGCAGGGGTCAGATACCTTTATTTGGCTAGCGAGCTCGGAAGATATCGCGAGTAGGGGGGCAGACGGGCACTATTTCTACGAGCGTAAGCGCGCAGAAACTGCAAAATTTTCTACTGATGCAGATGCAAAGCGCTTGTGGCAGGTCAGTGAAGAGTTGATCGCGCCGTATTTGTAATTCGACACAGGCTGTTGAGCACCGCGGGCGATCGGCCAAGAATTGATTACGCCCAGTTAAAGTGGGTGTAGGTAGAGGTCAACGGCTTGCTGTGTGTAAAAACTGCAATAAAACTAGCAGCGATTGGGTCTGTAATGGGCATCAAAGATAAGTTACAACTCTATCGAGCAACCTACTATGACGAGATTTACTCACCGCCCCAATGCCGAGGCTAAAACAGAGAGGAGCATCGACCCAACTACGAGTGCTCAGAAAATTAAACCGTATGTGGAGAATATTTCTGAGGCGACGGCTGCTTGCTTGTTCACTATGGTGCAGGGAAACGTACTTCTGTTAGGGCTGAGTCACTGGTTAGTCGCGTCGCAGACTGGGATTGTTGCCGGCGCATTAGCAACAATAGCCTTATGGTTCGCTAAGACCACTAAACCTTGGGTCGTATCATTGGTTCTAGGCTCATTTACGGCCGTTGTAGATTTCTTTGTTCACCCTGGAATGTTTGGCGGAGTGGTTGCAGAGGCAATAGTGACAGGAATCTCAGCGGGACTGCTTTCTTACCTAGTTGGACTAGCAATCGCCTATGGAAGGAGCAGAAGGGGTGCAGAAGTGGCGTCATAGTTAGATTGTTAGTTAACCGAGCGCTCTTGACCTTCCCAGTGTGGTGCCCTGAGTTCTCTTTTAAGAACTTTACCCGGTCCTGACTTAGGCAGTGGCTCGAGCTGCACATCGAGCCCCTTGGGAACCTTGTACCCTGCTATCCGTTCGCGACAGAACTCAATCACCTGTGCCGGTTCGATTTCGTTTCCTTCCCGGGGCACAATTACCGCCCAGACAGCTTCTCCCCACTTATCATCTGGTACGCCAAAAACTGCCGCTTCGAGTATGCCAGGGTATTGGTAGAGGACTTCTTCGACTTCTGTGCAGTATACATTCTCTCCGCCGGTAACGATCATGTCTTTGCTGCGGTCCACCAAGAATACATAACCCTGATCATCCATATAACCGAGATCGCCAGTCCAGTAAGCGCCATCTCTAATTACTGCTGCCGTCTGTTCAGGTTTGTTCCAGTAGCCTTGCATTACATTGGGGCCGCGCACTACTACTTCGCCAATTTCCCCGGCAGCAAGCGCGCTTCCATGTGAATCTAGTATATCAATTTCGTTGCCTAGCGCGGGCCGCCCACAAGATCGCGCTAGTGGAGAATCGATCAGGTCTTGTTCATTGCTTAGCACTGTACAAAGAGGAGAAAGCTCGGTTGCCCCATAAACTTCAATGAGTTCTGCGCTAGGGAAGGCGCTATGTGTACGGCGTAAAATTTCTGTCGCTATTGGCGACCCACCATGTGCGAGCGTCTTTAGAGTGTCGATTTTTCGCGGGCGTACATGCTGCTCTTCCGCGATAGCCGCTAGCATCGTGGGAACCCCAAGACTCTCTGTTATACCGTGTTCTGCAATCAAATCCAACGCGGTTTTTGGATCGAACGCCGCGAGAGTAACCTGAGTCCCCAGTGTCCAGATGTTGCCGATTACGCCCAGAGAGCCTGCTGCGTGAAATAGCGGCGCCATCACCAGCATTACATCATCTTCTCTCTGCGGTACTGAGGCGAGATAGTGAAATGTATTCGCGATGAGATTGCGATGGCTCAGCATCACACCTTTGGATTTACCGGTAGTGCCGCCGGTGTAGAACAGACCGGCTAGGTCACTTTCCTCAACGTTAATCCCGAGTTCAATCTCCGTTGCCTCATTTAGCAGCGTGTCATATGCATCGGGAATCATGATGACATGATCGACACAGTCAGCTAGTTCACCCGGATCACGGTCGATGAGTAGTACCTTGGTCTGCGAGTCTTCGAGGGCATATTTTAGTTCTGCCATTGCGTGTCGGGTGTTGAGTGGCACGACCACCAAACCCGCCGCAGGCACGCCCATGTAAGTTTCAATATAGCGCTGGCCGTTGTTTGCTAAAATGGCGACTCTATCACCCTTCTCCAATCCCAGTCCTAGCAGAGCTCCAGCTAGGAGACGGCAGCGTCTATGTAGTGCCGCGTAGTCGATAGACTCAGCGCCGTCTATAACTGCCGTTTTCGTGGGCGCCATGCGAGCGGCGTAATTGATTGGATCCGCGAAGGTATGCATAAGCTAGAGCGTCTTAAATTAGTTGTCTTTTAGTCCGAAGGTATAGACCACGTTTCCAGATGCAATAGTTACGAATTGCTGTCCGTCTATAGCATAAGTCATAGGGGCCGCATGCACTCGTGCACCTAGAGAAATATGCCAGAGTTCTTCGCCACTGGCCGCGTCCAGTGCAAAGAAATAGCCATCTGCGCTACCTGTGAATACGATACCGCCGGCGGTTGTGGTTATGCCTGCCGAGGAGCGGGGCATGATGGGGAATTCCCATTCTATTTCTGCAGTGGCAGGGTTGATAGCTCGAATGGAGCTATGGAATGCATCCATCGGCTGATTGTAGCGCCCGCCGCCGCCGGTGAAACGCTCGCCTTCTTCGTAGTCCTCGTCACGTTTGAAGAACTCCTGTTCGCCATCGAAAGAGGTGACATAGAACAAGCCTGTTTGCTGGCTGTAGCCGGGTGAATACCAATTAGTTGCGCCAACGATAGGAGGGGAGACCATAATACCTTCATAGGTAGGTGCCATGCCAGGTACGCGAATGGGGCGACCAGTTGGGTCTAAGCCCTGTGCCCATGTCTGCGTCGCGTAGGCTTCTCCTTCCAGAAATTCTCCAGTTTCGCGATCGATAGTGTAGAAGAAGGCATTGCGGTTGGCCCACATCATGACCTTGCGTGTGCTGCCTTGGTATTCGATGTCGGCAAGAATCGGCACCTGGATCGAGTCGTAGTCATGGACATCGTGCGGCGTGAATTGGAAGTGCCATGCAATCTCGCCGGTGTCGCCATCCAGAGCCAGAGCTGAATCGGAATAGAGGTTGTCACCTAGGCGAACATCGCCATTCCAGTCGGGACCTGGATTACCCGTACCCCAGTAGATTAGGTTTAGGTCTGGATCGTAGGAGCCGGTGATCCAAGTGGCGGCGCCTCCGGTTTTCCAGGAGTCACCGGACCAGCTTTCGTTGCCAGGCTCGCCCGGACCAGGAATGGCATAGGTCCGCCATTCGAGTTCACCAGTGATTGGGTCATAGGCATCGATGAAGCCGCGTATGCCGAACTCGCCGCCAGCGATTCCGGTGACAACTTTGTCTTTAACGATTAAGGGCGCGGCAGTCTTGCTGTAGCCGGCCTCGTAGTCGGCTACCTCGACGTCCCAGAGAACATTTCCCGTGCGTGCATCGATGGCAACGAGGTGGGCGTCCAGAGTGCTCATGAAAAGTGTTTCACCGAGTATGGCTACGCCCCGATTGTTTCTTCCGCAGCAAATACGTAGATCTTCTGGTAGCTCATGGTCGTAACGCCAATATACTCGACCCGTTCGCGCGTCAACTGCAGTCAGATTGCTCGGCGCCTCGGTGATGAACATGATGCCGTCGACGACAGTAGGCACAGTTTCCGCACGGTCGATCACGGGTATTTGATACGACCATTTCATTTCCAATTCTGTCACATTGTCCGTGTTGATCTGATCGAGTCGGCTGTAGCGCTGACTGTCCAGAGTGCCGGAGTACATCATCCAATTCTCTGGCTCATTCTCGGCATTGACGAGGCGTTCCCATGTCACTGGACTAAATGCTGGTGTTATAACAGTCTGAAACGGATCTTCCTGCGCATGTAGAGGCAGCGCTAAAAAAATGCCTGTTAATAATAGGGGGATTCTGTTCATGCTTAGTTCTCCTTTCGCAGAGAAAATAGATAGGCTACGAGGTCATCTACTTCGCTGTCGGACAAAGTCTGTGTATAACTTGGCATGGTCGACGCTTCGACCCGTTCAAAGGATGCGATCTGATTCTTCGGGTAAGACCAAAGATTCGCATCGTTATCCATAATTCGTAGTGAGAAGCTGTCTTCGTTCATGCGCAGTCCCTCTCTGACGGTGCCATCGTTCTCGGTTACGCGCATTGTCCACCACCGTGGTGCAACGTCATCGTGGGGATTGAGCAAATCGCTTAGCAGTTCTTCTGGACTGCGCCGTTCACCAACTCTAGAAAGATCGGGGCCGAGTCTGCCGCCTTGCCCGTCGATCATATGGCAGCTGTTGCAGTCCCCCTTGTTCGTAAACAGGCGGGAGCCACTTACCACCGAGCCAGGTAGGTCGATGTTCGCAGGGTTGGTGCTTAGGGATCCTATATAGGCTACGAGTTGCCATACTTGGGAGTCAGGTAGGTCAGCCGCCACCGGCAGCATAGCGGTCCCGGGAATGCCTGTGCGGATAATGTTGAATATACCTACTTCGGAGCTAGCGCGGGTCAATCTGCCCGTGAGGTCTGGCGCGCCGGTCTCATCGTTGCCCTTCGCATCGAAGCCATGACAGCGCGAGCACTGCCGCTCGAAATATCTGAGACCAGCGTTGATATCGAAATTCGTGTTGTAGAGATTGCCTGCATCTTCGGCAAAGCTGCCGCTTATGGCTAAGAACAGGCCGCCAAATGCCACTGTCGCCAGACGCCCCAACTGCGTCGTGAGATTGCCCATGCCCACTCCTCATTATTGTTGTTTTGGTGAGACTGGGTAGTGTAACACCACGCTTTTTCTTGGCAATTGCTATTACTCTTCGCATTGCTCATTCGGCCGTGTTCTTTCGGCGAAACGGATGGCAGGGATTCACTCAATCAATATTACGAAAATATGAAAAATTTGTAGTCTTCATTAGAGAGTAAAACTATAATTCGGGCAAATCAACGCGGGTCAAAATTATGTCACCTACACTCAGCGCTCTCTTTGGGCGTTCTCCGATCAGACCTATTCAGGAACATATGGCGATAGCTCACCATTGCGTTGAGTTGTTGGGCGATTTTCTCGAAGCGAGTTTCCTTAAAGACTGGGACGCAGCTCTTGTTGTGCAACAGGAAATTCGGAGTCAGGAAAATAAAGCTGACGATATTAAAAGCAATGTGCGCACGAACCTTCCCAAGAGTTTGTTTCTTCCAGTATCCAGAACAGATTTGCTAGAGCTGCTGCACACTCAAGATAAACTGGCGAATCGCGCGAAGGATGTAGCGGGGTTAATGCTCGGCCGGCGTATGGAGATTCCAGAGAGTCTGGTGCAGGAAGTGCGTGACTATTATAGGGAGAGCCTGCTGGCCTCGAATCAAGCTCTCAAGGTTATCAACGAGCTCGACGAGCTGCTCGAGACAGGGTTTCGAGGAAAAGAGGTCGACCTTGTCGAGGGCCTAATAAAAGAACTGGATGAGCTTGAGCACCAAACTGATGTAAGTCAGGTCAAGCTTCGAGCGAAGTTGTACGACTTAGAGGAGTCTCTGCCTCCGGTTCATGTCATGTTTCTCTATAAGATTATCGATCAGATCGGCGATCTGGCAGATATTTCAGAAAGTGTAGGCGCTCGGCTACTGCTGTTGATTGCGCGATAAGAAAAATAGTAAAGCTTCACAAGCTGGGTGATACATGTCTGACATAATTTCTCAATACGGCACTATATTTTTGATCATGGCCTGTGTGTTTGGCTTCTTCATGGCCTGGGGTGTAGGAGCGAATGACGTAGCCAATGCGATGGGTACATCGGTTGGGGCCAAGGCCGTCACGATCAGGCAGGCAATATTCATCGCCATGATATTTGAATTTGCCGGCGCTTACTTAGCCGGTGGAGAAGTGACCTCTACGATTCGCAGCAGCATCATAGATATCGAGAAAGCTGGGTTTACGGATTCGCCTGAACTACTAATTTACGGCATGCTTTCCTCGCTCTTAGCAGCGGGTACTTGGCTATTGATTGCCTCTCACAATGGCTGGCCCGTTTCTACAACGCATTCGATTATCGGTGCAATCGTAGGTTTCGCGGTTGTCGGTATCTCGGTGGATGCAGTTGTGTGGAGCAAGGTCTGGACCATCGTGGCGAGTTGGGTTGTGTCTCCCATGTGTTCCGGCATCATCGCTTTCTTTATATTCCGCAGCGTGCAGAAACTTGTTCTCGATACCGACGATCCCTTCGCTAACGCAAAAAAATACGTTCCTTTCTATATTTTCTTGGTGGGCTTCATGATTGCGATGGTTACTCTGGTGAAGGGGCTGCGTTATGTAGGATTGGACTTCAGCTTTGGTCAGTCTTTACTGATGGCTGCAGGGGTAGGAGTCCTAGCCATGATCATCGGTATCTTTCTGCTTCGCGGTATAAAGGAAGTTCCAGCGGATAATGAAAGCTTTCACTTCGGCAGTGTCGAAAAGGTATTTGGGGTGTTGATGATATTCACAGCCTGCTCCATGGCCTTCGCGCATGGATCGAATGACGTCGCCAATGCTATCGGGCCGTTGGCGGCTGTGGTTGGTGTGGTACAAAGCGGGGGCGTATTTGCCGAGCAATCTGGCCTGCCGTTCTGGATTCTAATCTTAGGGGGTGGCGGTATAGTCGCGGGTCTTGCGATGTGGGGCTACAAGGTCATAGCGACAATCGGTAGAAATATTACTGAGCTTACACCGAGTCGCGGCTTCGCCGCAGAATTGGCTGCCGCGACTACTGTGGTAGTCGCCTCTGGCACAGGTATTCCTGTGTCGACAACCCACACGCTGGTAGGGGCGGTTTTGGGAGTGGGCCTAGCGCGCGGCATCGGCGCTCTCAATCTCAATGTCGTCGGTAGAATCTTTCTGTCCTGGGTGGTTACGTTGCCTGTCGGTGCAGGAATTTCTATAGTATTCTTCTTCCTATTCAAGGCAATATTTTCCTAGCCAACGAACATAAATTTCAAGTGGCAGTTACTATTGGGGCGCTCCGTGACTACTCAAATTCAAAAGTGTGAGGCCTTCGCACGTCTGCATCAATCCGAAACGGCATGGATAATTCCAAACCCTTGGGACGTTGGCTCGGCGAAGCTATTGCAGGGCCGTGGTTTTCAGGCGCTGGCTACCACGAGTTCGGGTTTTGCCTATACTTTAGGTAGAGCAGATGGTGAGGTGAGCCTCGATGAAAAGCTACAGCATTGCAGACTGTTGTCTGCAGCCACGGATATCCCTATCAACGCAGATTTTGAGAACGGCTATTCTGAGCATCTAAGCGATGTTATTGAAAATATTAAGCGACTCGCAGAGACAGGTATCGCTGGATTCTCAATCGAAGACTTTAGTCGCGAGCATCACCAATTGTATGAATTCTCTGAGGCGGTCGAGAGAGTGCAGGCAGCTGTTGAGACAGTTGCCGATTTGGGCGCGCCCCTTGTACTGACGGCGCGAGCAGAGAATTTACTTCGAGGAGCGGATGACCTAGATGATACGATCAAACGTTTGCAGGCATTCGAGGCGGTAGGTGCAGACGTGCTATATGCGCCAGGTATAAAGTCACTGGCTCAACTGCGGACAGTAACAGCGTCTTTAGAAAAGCCCTTCAATGTGCTGGCATCATTTATGCCGGGGACAAATGTTGCAGAGTTGGGTGAATGCGGGGCGAATCGAATCAGTCTCGGTGGGGCGCTTAATTTTGCAGCTATCAATCCCGTGCTTGACGCAAGTGTGGAGATGATCGAGAAGGGAACCTTCGATTGGCTTGGCGGCCGGGCGGATGGAGCTGCAGTGACAGAGCTTTTAAAGGGGTCAGACTGATTTAGAAAACCTGCGCTGCCCCTCTGGCCCTTTCTTACTTCTCCGTTTTCTCTGCCTTATCTGCTTTCTTGACTCTGATCCTGTGGCCGTCAACATCCTTGCCATTTAGGTTTTTGACCGCCGCCTTGGCTTCGCCAGGTTTGGGCATTTCGATGAAGGCGAAACCCTTAGAGCCGCCTGATTTTGGATCTAGCACTAGTGAACAAGATTGCACAGAGCCAAAAGACTCGAAAAGAGTTTTAAGCTCTGTCTCGCTGGTATTGCGCGCCAAATTTCGGGCTAGTAGTTTCATAGTGCTTTGCCTTTAGGAATGCTTAATTAACGATCTTCGGCGCGAATCGATTTCGTGGCGCCAGCGAACTGAATAATTTCTTCATCAGAATACTTCGTGTGCACGCGCTTAGCCGAGGCCGGTTGATGTTCTAGGCTCACTCCAGGTCTTCTTTCAGTTCGCGGCCTGACGGGGCGCTTGCTAAAGCCGCCGCCACAATTGGGACAAACATTATAGAGTAAATTTTCCACACAATGGCTGCAGAACGTGCATTCATAAGTGCAAATATGGGCCTGTGTTGACTCCGGTGGTAGGTCTTTATCGCAATGCTCGCAGTTTGGTCTTAGTTCTAACACAAATAGTCCATCAGTCTAATGCAATCTTAAAATTCGGCTTCTTCCATTGCTGCCATGCTCATCATAAGAAACCCGGTAAACGCAGCACTGTTTGGAGATAAGGATGGATCAACTTTCGTCTTCATCTCGTTAATCACTGAGCGAAATTCTTCATAGAATCCCCATGAAGGCTGTGGCCTGTAGTGAAGGTTCTGCAGTTCAAAATGCGCTATGGCCTTCTTGGCTGTTGTTGGTTTGACGAAGACTTCATTCTGCGGGCGGAAGTAGACAGGGCAGATGCTAATCAGTGACCACTTGGCCATTTTTCCGCTTAACATGATGCCTAGGATTTTGTCGAAGCCTTTCTCGCTATCCCCATATAACTGTTCTTTTAATCCGCTAGCTAGGGCGTTCTTTTGTTTCGGCTCTAAGCTTCGCCCGAAATCGCGGAACTTTGGTTTCTCGAAAATTGAAACCATTGAAGAGCGAGATACAATCTTTATTATGCTCTCGACAATTTCTGGCGGATCCCTAAAATTTTTCTTAGCGAATAATTCCTGGCTAAGTGAAATCATCTTATCCATTTTGTGTTTCTTGCCGATTGCCATCATTTCAGGATGAGAGAATCCGCCCGGGTAGCGAGCTAGGAAAAATTCTTCGGCTCGCTTTAGCCTTTCTAGGTTCATTTGCGGTGCGCTACTCGTTAGTTATCGGTCGGCAAGAATGAGTAATTCGCAGCGTACTCGAGCATCTGCGACATGAAGTCATTCGGATACTCAACTCGTACGTTGCTGACCACACCGTTTTCGTCATCCGCGGCTATGCGAGGATTTACAAATCCGGAGTAAGGCGCAACGTCCAAAGTTGCATAGCGCCGCAGTACTTCGGCGTGTAGTTCTTCGTCTACCTGTGTGCCGTAATTTTCTACGAGGTCTCTGGCTGCTTCGAAGTCGCCTTCGGATTTGATGCGTTGAATTTCTTGTAGCAATCTACCGAATATTTCACGCAGCTTCTCATAGTCATTTACCACGAAAAAGGTCTTGCCATCTCGAACCACGCGTTCGATGACGTTTTCTTCTAAGCCTTGTTCATAAGACCAAAGTGCTACGAGCTGACGATTTCGCATGTGGGCCTCTTCGACCAGCTCGCCCGGCTGCAGCCGATACAGTTGTAGCATCGCGCCACCACGGATATAGGCATCGTACTCAGAACGCCCAACATCTAGGCTATCCATCACGCCGATCTCGATTAGCATGGGGTCCATAATGTAGTACAGGGCGACCAAGTCGGCGCGACCCTCTTCCAGGGTGCTAGCGTATTGACGCAGCGTCTCTCGTGTCGTGCCGACACCTTCATTGATTCGTCCCGATGCATGTCCAATGACCTCGTGCATGTCGGTGTGTAAATCACCAGCTTGCTCTGAGTAGGTGCGACTACGTAGGATTTCCTCTTCGGTGAACGCGAACTCTTCGAGTGTCTTGCTGGGTGAGGAGTTATAGGCGCTTACAATATTGCCAAGGCTTACAGATTTCGAACCATGTTCCGCGCGAATCCAGCTAGAATTCGGTAGATTGATGCCAATAGGGGTTGCGGGTGACGAATCGCCAGATTCCATAACGACAGTGATGACCTTGCCATCGATGCCTGTCACGTCTGCTTTCTTGTGCTCCTCCTGAATAGGGGAATTGTCTTCGAACCACTGTGCGCGCTCGCCAATAGCAGAAATTCTGAGGGTTGCTTCAGCATCACGAAAAGATACCACCGATTCGAAAGAGCCTCGATAGCCTAGGGGGTCGTTATAGACTTCGATGAAGCCGTTGATTACATCAATCGCTGAATCGGTGTCTGCGACCCAGGCAATATTATAGGCATCGAAATCTTCAAGATCACCAGAGCGGTAATACTTTACTAGCAATTCAAATGTTGTTCGTTGCTTGTCATTCTCAGCGACTCCAATGGCGCGCTCTAACCAATAGACAACCTGTTCTAGCGCTTCGCTGTACATTCCGCCGACGTGCCAGACGCGTTCAACAATTTCACCATCGACTTTAACCAGTTTTGAATTGAGTCCATGAGAGATGGGAGTCGAGTCATCAGTTTCTGATTGTGCTGCATAAAAGTCGACGACCTCCTGCTCGGTAACTCCTTCGTAGAAGTTAACTGCCGATGTTGTCACCTTGTCTACGCCGTCGGCCGTGTTTACTTTCTTCGGGTCTAGGTTCTGATCGAAGAGTATTGGTGTTAGTTCAGCAATTAGTTGCTCTATACTTTGGTCATCACGCAGGGGGAAACTAGATTCGGGTGCTGCAGCGTTTATAACCTCGTTGAAATATTCCTCGTCAAAGAGTGGTGTAAATTTTAGACCTGAGTAGTGGTGGTGAATGCCGTTCGCAAACCAGACTTGTTTTGCATAAGTTGTGAGGTGGCCGAAATTTTCCGTGTCTCTATCGCCCGCGTAGTTTTTTAGTACTTCCTCAAGAGTGCGCCGAATTCGAAGATTATGTTTGTAGTTCTGATCATACATGATATCGCGACCAGAGAGCGCTGCCTGGGATAGGTAGTAGAGGAGTTCCTTCTGCTGATCACTTAAACCCTCAAACCCTGGGACCTGATAGCGCAACATGCGAATGTCTGCAAATCGGCCTGCCTCGTAGTCAAAATCATTTTCCACGGTAATTACAGCTGCCTCCAACGAGGAGCTAGGGTCTGTCGCTGCCTCAACGGCGTCGACCGGCGCGGTTGTTTGTGTTCCGCTGTCTTCGCTGCATGCGCCTAGGAAGGCTAGAGAAGCGAGCACAGTCAAAAGACGAGTAATGAAGCGCTTGTCGACTGAGAAGGAAGAAGTCATGTCGTAATCCTTGGTGTCTTAATTGAATATGTTGTTCACAGAGGAGCCCTAGTACCTGTCTAGCAGCTTTCGGGCGCTAGGGGTTCCACTTTGTTCGGTATGAGGGGGAATTCTATATCGGAAAGGGCGGAAGCGCGACACTATCCTGACAATTGCGCTGTAGATAGTAAGTAAAAAGGGGGCTGTCAGCATTCGGCGAGTACGAAGCGATCCTTGCCTTTGGTCTTCGCCGCGTATAGGCACTGATCTGCCTTTTCTATCAGTTGATCGAAAGATAATTGCTCTGAATGCATAGCGATGCCACCACTGAAGGTGACGCTGGTTTTCGCCTTGATCGCGCTGCGAACACGATCAACAAGAATCTGCGCAGATTCTAGGCTGGTGGAAGGAAGTACAAGTAGAAACTCTTCACCCCCATAGCGCACCACCAAGTCCTGATCTCGAGAACAGTCTTTCAATATGTCGGATACTTGTACTAGTAGGTCGTCACCCGCGCTATGACCGAATTTATCGTTGAACAGTTTGAAATTGTCGATATCCAATAGCACGATGCTGAACGGGTCTTTACGGCGCAGAGAGGAAGGGACGAGGGTTTCGATCAAGAGATACAGACGGCGACGATTTCCCAACTTAGTTAGCGGATCTGTTAGCGATTGATGCTGGTTCTCGATTCGAAGAGCAATATTTTCAAGCAGTAATTTGTTCTGGCGTGGTATGAGTCGCAAGAGCAGCAAATAGGCGATAACCAGCATCAAGCCAAGTGCATTGAACAGGGCGTCTTGAATCCAAAATGTTTTCGCAATAAGGGGTAGCATGCACACGCTCATGAACAGGAAAATAGCTGGCAGCGAGGTGCTGTATGACAGAATGCTCCCCGATATGAGCGTCATAACGATAACTGTATAGTACAAAAGTGCGATGAATTCATTCTGGCCATAGGGAATGAAGACGGCGCTAGAGAAACAGATGAAGGGAATGATGCTGTTATAGAAAAAATAGTTTTCCCAAGGTTTCACGTTCTCAAAATTTATTTCTCCTGCCTTCAGTTTTCTTGAAAAAATTATAGATAGCACCACGCGGGGAATGTAGGCTATTCCGACCACAGTCATCCAGAGGTAGGCGACGTCAATGCTTGCCAGTTCATTGATTATATAGCCGAAGAAAAGAACGCCAGTGGCGATACCAAAATAGCCGGCGTCGGTATTTCCGTATAATGCGCTGATTCGAGCGAAGTCCAGCTCGGGATTTGTTTTTCTATTTTTCACAAATATGTTCTGCAAAATTCAATGAAACCGGGAGATCTTTTATCCTAAATTATGTGTCCGACCCACCTTCCCGCTAGCATGACTCCGGACCAGAGGAAAAGTGATAGGCTGCCAATGACTTTTAAATGAGTAGGAGTAGGAGCTGCGTTATCCCACTGAGCAATATTCTTGTAAACGCGAAAGTGAAAATACGCCATATTCACGCCGGCGAGGGCGAGCAAGACCATCTTCCACTGAAACGCTGGGTTGACTACATGTGAGGCGGCGCGCGTGATGAACATGCCAAGGCCTGTAACCGTCGCAACCACGAATGCGGCCCAGGTCCAGGGCACTAACTCCTTGGAGAGAGTGCTAATCGAATACTTTACCGCGGCAAACCCGATGAGTCGTAAATCCACCATAAGTATAGAGCCTACAACAAAGGCAGCTGCAATAACGTGAATCGATTCAAGAAATGGAAACCAGATCGTGCCGCCGATTTCCCAGGAAATTGGCCAGTTTTCTACATCGATCCATTTAGGTGAATTCAAGAATTCCATTAGATTTACCAGTTTCGACTAATCTGTTTTTTCATTGTCCAATGTCTAGGCGGTTTTCTAGGTCTTCGGCACTTATGTAGGTTGCAATGCTTGCTAGTCCAGCCGCTACGTTTGGGTCTGAGAACAAATTCGTTGCAGCAAGCTGTCCGAGTGCGCTAAAACTCGTCTGCAATGCTAGGCTGCCTTCGTTCTTAAGAGCTAATCTGGTTTCGCTGAAACAGCGCCTGCTGAGGAGTTCCACTAGCAGATCCGCCATCTCTCTATTTGCCTGTTCGCGAGCCGAGAGCGATATGTCCGCTATCTCCTCGACGGCAGGGTGTAGGGCCATCGCAGTGAACATCCATCTGACGAGGCTTAGTTCGTTTTCCTCGGTAGTAGCTGTTAGCAGACAATCAGAGAGCGCGTCTGTGTATTCGCCAGAGATCGCTTGCGGTGAAAGCGTCAAGAGCCCCAGAACAAGTAGCATTTTTAAATTGTCGCACAATCTCGCGTTATGGATCTTCTTGGTGGGCATTTCGAGACCTCCTTTGGCGGTTACCATGAGCGCCACTATGCAGGGTAGTAAATATATTCTGCGTAGGCGATCCAGCGACCTGCCATGGCGACCATAATCCATAAAAATAGTGAAAGTAGGGCGATTGCTCGCGCGCTCCACAGGCGTTTGGAACTGGATTCCCAATAGCCTTCTTCCCGTTTGTTCATTAGTTGGAAAAACAACGCTAAGAGAACTGCGGGAATGAGGAAGCTTAGCTTCCAGCCAAAAATTGGATTGTTGAAATATCTGAGGGGCCTACCAAATAGGAAGAAGGCGCCGGAAATGAGATTCGATGCTAAGGCCCACCATAGCCAGGGCATTAACCTGCTCGTCATCTCAGAGATTTTCTGGCTAGGAACGGCTAGACCTAGAATACGCAGATCGAGCAGGACGACACTGCCCATTACCACGGCGATGCCGAGGATGTGCACGGTCTGAATGATCGGCGGAAATCCAGGTATTGTACTCAGCGCCCAAAGAGCGCCCGACTGCAAGAAGCTGCCTTCTAGCAGGGTGCCAATACTAGTGAAGAAATCGGGCAAGTTAAGACCTTCATTGTTCTTATTATGATTTGGGGTTTATCGGCTAAAGATACTTATCCGTTACCGCCCCTTCTGAAGCCGAGGCAACTGAGGCTGCGAACTTCGCTAGCACTCCTCGAGTATAGCGAGCAGCCGGTTTTTGCCACTTCGCTAGCCTCGCGGCGATCTCTTCGTCACTAAGCTCTACTTTGACTTCGTTAGTCTCAGCATCGATGGAGATTCTGTCCCCAGTCTGCACGATAGCGATCGGTCCGCCCTCTATAGCCTCAGGGGTCACATGACCTACAACAAAGCCGTGGCTCCCGCCAGAGAAGCGGCCGTCAGTAATGAGCGCGACATCCTCGCCAAGGCCTTTACCCATGATCGCGGCCGTAGGGCTTAGCATTTCGCGCATACCTGGCGCCCCCTTTGGTCCTTCATATCGAATCACGAGTACATCGTCTTTGATTACCGTGCCATCTAGCACGCCCTTGAGGCACTCCTCCTCTGACTCGAAGACTCGCGCATTGCCAGTGAAGCTTAGACCTTCCTTTCCGGTTATCTTCGCTACGGCGCCGGTGGGTGCTAAATTTCCTTTTAATATAACAAGATGGCTATCTTTCTTAATGGGATTGTCGAAGGGTCGAATGATGTTTTGGCCCTCTGGGTAAGGCTCTACAGAAGCGAGGTTTTCGGCCATTGTCTTGCCTGTTACCGTCAGGCAACTGCCATCCAGCATGCCAGCTTCGAGCATGCGCTTCATGAGAGGTTGAATGCCGCCGATCTTGATGAGTTCCGACATCAGGTATTTCCCGCTTGGCTTTAGGTCGGCGAGCATCGGTGTTTTCTTGCCAATGCGGGTAAAATCGTCGAGCTCCAGTTCAACGCCCATGGTGTGAGCCATGGCGAGCAAGTGTAGCACCGCGTTAGTAGAGCCGCCCAGTGCAATAACTACCTTGATTGCATTCTCGAATGCGGAGCGGGTCATAATGTCGGAAGGCTTAATATCCTGCTCAATCAGGTGCATGATCGCTTCACCAGCGTCTAGACAGTCCGTGACCTTTTCCTGCGAGATCGCATCCTGCGCGGAGCTGTTAGGCAGGCTCATGCCTAACGCTTCTATTGCCGAGGCCATAGTATTCGCTGTGTACATGCCGCCGCAGGAACCTGGTCCTGGGATCGCCGTTTCTTCTATGTTCTTCAGTTCGATATCGGAAACCTTGCCAGCCGCGTGCTCGCCAACGGCCTCGAAGACAGACACGACATTGGTGTGGTTGGGGCCTGGTTGAATAGTGCCGCCGTAGATAAATATAGAAGGGCGATTCAGGCGTGACATTCCCATCAGCAGGCCAGGCATATTTTTATCACAGCCGCCAATGGTGATTATGCCATCGTGACCCATACAGCCGGAGACAGTCTCCACTGAGTCGGCAATGACTTCGCGGGAGACGAGGGAGTACTTCATGCCTTCAGTTCCCATAGATATGCCATCGGATATGGTTATGCAGCTGTAGATGATCCCTTTGCCGCCGGCACTGTCAGTGCCCTTGTTGACGTCCTCGGCAAGCTTATTGATGTGCATGTTGCAGGGGGTGACCATGCTCCAGGTTGAGGCGATACCGATCTGCGGTTTCTTGAAATCTGCATCTTCGAAGCCGACCGCTCGCAACATCGCGCGGCTCGCGGATTGTTCAACACCATCAACTACAATTTTAGAATACTTCCGTAAGTCTTTGTTATTCATGAATACACCAACTGCATATAGCTATGATTTATTAGTTCTGTTTAGTCGTCTACAGACATGTCTCGCAGAGAAGTATTAGCGTCTCCAATGCCCAAGAGGCGGCTAATATACACCAGCAGGCTGCTCATCGCATTCCCCTTTGGCGGCCTGTGAATCTAATCCATCGTGGCGCGCTCAAATGCGGGCAGCCACCGAGGTATGATATTTCTAGGCAATACGGCAACTGTGCCTGGATCAGATTGACTCACCCGGGGAAGCGCATCTGCGCGAACGCGTACTCAGCGCCGGCAGCAGCGATTGACGATCAGGTGTGATCGAGGCGCTGAATGCCGTGCTGTTTGGGCATGACGAGGACGGTGCAGACGTGGTCTGGGAGCTAGAGGCCTGGATCGAATACGAGGCGTACCCGCGACCGGAGGAACAATCGACGCAACAGGGCCTTTTCTCTCTGCGGACTGCAGAGTTGGTAATTCCGGTTGTGTGATGTTCTCTCTGTTAGTGGGCCATGCATTAATTGTGAAGGGGAAACACTAAATACTTCGTAAAAACAATAGTTTAAGGTTTATTTGTAACAACCAGCATTAATTATTCTATGCTGTATTTTTGTAGATGATAGTGTCCGAAAACGGCCAGTATTTATAGGAGAAAGGAGTATGCTGACTGCCATTGTTTAACTTTCCCAGCCCTTTAATTTGCAGCGATGAATCGCCTGAAATGACAGCTTTAATCAATACTGATGAATTCGAGAACGCACGTCAGAGTAGAGACCCTCGCTTCGATGGGCGCTTCTTCATCGGTGTACTGACTACAGGCATCTACTGTCGTCCAGTTTGTCCGGTTCGAATTCCTAAAAAAGAGAACGTGCAACTCTATCGAAGCGCTGCCAGTGCGGCTGAGGCTGGGTTTCGGCCTTGTCTGCGCTGCCGCCCCGAGTCCTCACCAGGCACGCCCGCGTGGATAGGCGCTCCTTACAAAGTCTCGAAAGCTCTGCATTTAATCGCGAGAGGGAACCTCGATCGGTCTTCGGTTGATGAGCTCGCTGAGCAACTTTCCATAGGCTCGCGTCAATTGAGTAGGTTATTTCAGCAATATGTAGGCGCATCACCGATCGCAGTTGCGCAGACGCAGCGGCTACATTTTGCGAAGAAGCTCCTCGATGAAACGAATTTACCTCTATCGGAGGTCTGTTTTGCGGCTGGTTTTGGAAGTGTGCGTCGCTTCAATGCCGTTTTCCAGTCCACCTATGCTAGATCGCCTAAGGAGCTACGCAAGGGCGTAAGAGGCAGGCAGCGATCCAAGGGGGAGGGAATACGCGTCCGGCTGTCCTATCGCCCGCCGTTGGACTGGAAATCCATGCTTGCCTATCTCGAGTATAGAAAAATTCCTGGCGTTGAATACATCGATCTGGAGCAGAATGCCTACTATCGAACGATAGCGATCGGTGAAAGCGTAGGCGATATCTGCGCGCAATTCTCTGAGATCGAGCATAGTGTGATGCTGCAGATAAATTTTCCTGATACGCGCCACTTGTACCATATTGTTGAGAAAATCCGCCTGCTATTCGACCTGAAGGCGGACAGCGAGGAGATTGAACGATTTTTTATGAATGATGCGCTCTTAAAGAAGATCGTTAAAAAAAATCCAGGCACGCGCGTCACAGGTTGCTGGGATGGATTGGAAGTTACGGTGCGAGCGATTCTTGGTCAACAAGTCACCGTGAAGGCAGCAACGACGCTCGCAGGAAGAGTGGCAGAGCGGTATGGTGAAAACTATAACGGCTCCAGTGTGCATTTAACCCGCGTTTTTCCTGCTGCAGAAACGCTTGCGAATGCAGACCTGAATGGAATGGGAATAGTAGGGCAGCGTATTGCAGCGATTAAGGCTGTCGCTGCGAAGATAGCGACGGGTGAAATCGTTTTTGACGGTGTGCTTGAAACAGAAGAATTTGTTCGTCGCGTCTGCGAGATAAAAGGAATCGGCGATTGGACCGCTCATTACATAGCGCTGCGCGTATTAAGTGATCCGGATGCCTTTCCCTACTCAGATCTAATTTTGCGACGTGCGGCAACAAATAATCAGGAAACGCTGACGCCGAAAGCTTTGCTAGAGCTAGCAGAAGTGTGGCGGCCTTGGCGCGCTTACGCCGTTATTTTCTTATGGAAACATTATCAACAAATCGCTCGCAGTAAATGAACTTACTCGACAACTCATACTAGGAACTATTTAAGGAACTCAATATGACTATGTTCTATCACTATCACAATACATCGATCGGCGAATTACTGTTAGCTGGCGATGGGGATTATCTCTCCTTGCTCGGCTTTCCGAGCGGGAAAATGCAGCGGCGACACGAACCGGAATGGACGAAAGATGGAGCCCCATTCAAGGAGGTCTGTTTTCAATTGGATGCCTATTTCTCAGGGGGATTGCAAGAGTTCGATTTACCGCTAATGCCTAAGGGTACTGCCTTTCAGGAATCGGTATGGAATGCCCTGACCGAAATCCCCTACGGTGAAACTTGGAGCTATGGTCAGCTCGCCGCTAACATCGGAAAACCCAAGGCCTCGCGGGCGGTAGGGGCTGCGAATGGAGTGAATCCTATTCCTGTCATTATTCCCTGTCATAGAGTCATAGGCAGTTCTGGTAAGCTCACTGGCTTCGGTGGGGGCATAGAGACCAAGCAGTACTTGCTTGAGCTAGAGTCGGGGCAGATTGCCCCGCGTCTCAACTTTGCTTAAGCCCTATGAAGCCTGCTTGAAGAGGAACTTTGGGGGTAAAACTTTGTCTAGATAACTCAAGAAGCAGGCAACTCTCTGTGCTCGGTTAATAGGCTATCTAGTAATCGCCCACTAGAAGCGAGAGTAGGGTAAATAAGGGCCGACCAAGAGCGAGTAGATGGAATTTGCCGATGACATAGCCTTGGGAAATTTCACCCCGGCCGATATCGATAATCTTGTCGATGAGGGCGACTATTCCAGGCAAGCGAAACGAGCAGCGAAGATGTTTTCCGGGATGCAGCTGAGTTTTGCGATCTCAGCGATTCTTCACTTTGTGCTCGCATCTACATTGTTCTATTTTGTCGCGAATGATCTAGAAAAGATCGAAGAGCATGTTCCCAAGTCGATTCGAGTGAAATTCGTTCCGTCGAATCCTTTGCTAATTCAGGTTGAAGAAATCATTCCGGAGACTCTTTCTGAGAGTGTAGCTCCAATTCCCCTGGCAGAATCTTATCCGGCATTGCCAATGGTTGAGTCTCAGCCTGAGAGTAGTCGGACAGATGTTCCTGAGATCAGCGAGTCTGAAATAGTGGAAACTCCACCGGTGGAAAACTCGTATTCTAATTCGCAGCGGCAGGTGGAAACGGTTACATTACCATCTGTGGAATCGGTGCGGCGTGTGTTGAGTAATTCGCTGCGCAGTGATGCTTCCCGCTTTTATACCTATGACTGCAACAAATTAGAAGAAGAGAAAGAATTTAGCGGTTGTGCTCCAAGTGATACTAGAGATTACTCCTCCTTAACTCGAAATCCCGTCTACGACTTTCATAACCCCGCGGTCGAAATTAGCCGCTCTAGTGAAACAGTTACTACGCTCGCTCGTCAGAGTGCCCGGATTTCCGGGCAGCTCGCCTCGAGTAATTTGCCGCCGGGTCTTTATGACTATGTGCTGGAGGAGTTAGAGCAGGGTATTGAGACCTATTCTAATAACTCCGTCCGCGCTTTAGACCACATGAATACGATGGTCGACAAGAGCGCAGCTGGCGTTATGGCGCGAAGAGTATTCGATAATTGGGTGCAACAACAATCGACGTTGCTACAAAGCAGGAGAGTTGAGAATCGTAGTGATCGTCAGTTCAGAGAAAGATGCAGAAGTTATGAGAAGTTTATAATGGCGCCGGTGGAATTTGTTCGATGTCTTTCAATTGGGGAAAGCCTATTAGGATTTAGTATCGAATTCTAGGTTGGGATGCTTAGCTGAGTTGGCTGCATATTATAGTGGGCCGAAAAAGCTAGGAATAATTCTCTGGAGCACTATATAATGCGAACACTTTTTCCGGGAGCTCATCCATTGAAATTTTCTACCCTCTCCAGAGTCAAGGCCTGATCCTCAGATTGCGTGTTCGCTAATGTAGTTCTGTACTCTTCATTTGGAGTGCGTTTTAGTACCATAGTATCTACCCAATTCATCAGTACGGTCTCTTTTAGTGGCTTAGAGCGTCTTTGTGGTAGCCGGTATCCGAGCAACTGCAGTTTGCAGTCTGCCAATTTCAGATCAGTCCTTCAGCTCTCCTACTTTCTTCGCAGTAAATATTTTTGCTGTACCGAACAATCAGTTTCGTGGAATAGAAATGACAACGCAGAAAATTCGAAACGGCTGGGCTCTCTTCAAGCAGGCTGTGGCAGGTGATGGCGAAATAGACTACACCCAAGGTTCCATAGGTCGGGTCACAATAATGCTCGCGATTCCTATGATTCTAGAGATGGCAATGGAGTCCGTTTTTGCTGTAGTCGATATCTTTTTCGTTGCCGGTCTGGGAACCGCTGCAGTGGCGACAGTGGGTCTTACAGAGGCGATGATCACATTGCTCTATGCTATAGCTATAGGCTTGAGCATGGGCACCACGGCCATGATCGCTCGTCGCATAGGCGAGAAAGATATCGATGCAGCTTCACTCGTTGCGGGACAGGCTATCTGGGTTGGTGCGATAGTGTCTGTGGTAGTAGGCCTTGTCGGCATTTTTTATGCGAAGAACATTCTCATGTTGATGGGCGCCGATGAAGCGGTGCTGGAAACGGGTGAAACCTATACGCGGATCATGTTTGGTAGTTGCTTCACTATCGTGTTCCTGTTTCTGATCAATGCAATATTTCGCGGAGCGGGCGATGCGAGTTTAGCTATGCGCGCCCTCACGCTTGCGAACTGCATCAACATAGTGCTCGACCCCTGTCTAATTTATGGATATGGGCCGTTTCCAGAGTTGGGTATAGAAGGCGCTGCTATTGCCACGAATATTGGGCGCGGCATTGGCGTTCTATATGGGCTGTACTATCTGTGTGGTGGCGGCGGGAAGATTCGCCTGCATTTTGCGAATCTTGTTTTGCAGATGCCTGTCATTGCTGCATTGCTACGGATCTCTATAGGTGGTGTATCTCAGTTCCTGGTATCTACGGCTAGCTGGGTCTTCCTGATGCAAATAGTTTCCGGTTTCGGGAGCGCGGCAGTTGCTGGCTACACCATTGCAGTTCGTATTGTGATGTTCAGCATTCTGCCGGCTTGGGGGTTAAGCAATGCTGCCGCAACTCTGGTGGGGCAGAATTTGGGAGCGGGGCAGCCGGAACGAGCAGAGGCTTCGGTATGGCATATAGTGAAATACAACGCGATGTATATGGGCTTTGCGTCGCTGATGATGTTGCTATTTACGCGCTCCATCGTCGGATTGTTTACAGATGAGTCGGCAGTAGTCGAATACGCAGTCCAGTGTCTGACGATCTTTGCCTTTGCTTTTGTCGCCTGGGGTGCTGGCATGGCTCTTATTCAGGCCTTCAATGGTGCGGGCGATACAATGACGCCCACGTGGATCAATGTGTTCTGCTTCTGGGTTGTCCAGGTGCCGCTTGCCTATTTTCTGGCTCTTGGTTTGGGCTTTGGGCCAGTTGGGGTCTTTTGGGCAGTATTTGCGTCGGATATCCTCACTGGTATAGTAGGCTACCTAATTTTCCGACGCGGGAAATGGAAAGAGAGAATTGTGTAGTGGGTTCAAAACCTAATCCTGAGCGCAATTATCGACTTCCGCCCTCGTCGTCACCGAATAGAGACTATGCAAAGTAGCCAGCAACAAATAATTTCCCATGTTGAATCATGGCTCAACAGCCAGCGACCGGTTTGGTTGTGCACTATCTTAAAGACCTGGGGTTCTTCGCCAAGGCCCATCGGCGCAATGATGGCCTGTACAATGGATGGTGAGTTGGTGGGTTCAATTTCTGGCGGCTGTATCGAAGAAGACTTCTTGGAGCAACTCCGCGATGGAAGTCTCAAGGCGCAGTATGACAAGGAGTCCAAGCCCTTCATCGTTAAGTACGGAGTCACGGTGGAAGAGCAGGCTAGACTAAAACTTCCCTGCGGTGGCCAGCTTCATGTCCTGCTGGAATACATAGATTACAGCGAGCAGACTTGTGAGGTGTTTCAACGTCTAGCAGGAGATTTGGAAAACCACAGCAAAGTTAGTCGTAAAGTAGATTTAACGAACGGTTTTATCTCGGCTGAAGCTCAAAGTAGCGAAGATGCTGTAGTCATCGATGGCACACAGATGACTCATAGCCTCAGCCCCATGTATCGATTGTTAATACTTGGGGCGGGAGATGTGGCGAAATTTGTTGCCGAAATGGCGATTGCCTTGGAATATGACGTTACGTTGTGTGACCCGCGCCCGAATTATTTGGATAATTGGACTGTGCCAGGCGTGGAGATAACGGCGCAGCTGCCTGACGATGTTGTGCGAGAGCGTTTCAGTAATCCCTACAGCGGCATAATCGCGCTTGCTCACGATCCCAGAGTAGATGATATGGCTTTGATGGAGGCATTGAAGACTAATGCATTCTATATCGGAGCAATGGGGTCGGTTAAGACTTCAGCGGCAAGACGAGAGAGATTGCCAGAACTTGGGCTAAGCACTGAGGAGATCGAGCGCTTGCATGCCCCGATTGGATTTCAAATTAGTAGTAAAACACCAGCGGAGATCGCTATCGCCGTGATGGCAGAGATAACGTCCGTTAGGTATCAGCAACAGTGAGAAACTTGTAGCAAGTGTTTTGCATGCACACAAAAAAGGTAGCCGAGGCTACCTTTTTTGTGTGCGGCTTTCCGAGAGTTATTGTTCAATAGCGCGCTCGATACCTTCTCTGGCCATCGCTTCCAGCCTTCTGGCGCCGGCGAG
>NVUL01000042.1 GCA_002401885.1 SAR86 cluster bacterium | reverse complement strand
CCCACAGAAACCGCCCTCGCCATCTCGGCACAGGTGCAGTTTTTTACCCCGCTCGACTTTGAACCAAGCCCACAACCACGCGGAAAATCCCCAGAAAAGTTTGACGGAACCAGCAGAAAGAGTACAAAATGAAGATATATAACCTCCTAAACATGGGAATCAAAACTTTATTGGCAACGGCGGTTGGCGGATTGGCATTAGCAGGCTGTGAGGCAAGTGCAGATACAAAAAATAAACCAGAAGCAACACAAGTGGCTTCCATGAGGGTTATTGACCAAGCTAAAACGCAAGCAGATTGTTTGAAGCTGGGCTTGGAAACTAACGAGAAAATAATGGTCTGTATGCGCGATGTAACTGCTAGAGAATCTGCGGTCAGACAAGCTGAAATCGCCGCGAAAACCGATCAACGTGCTGGCAATGCTGAAACCATTGCGGGACAGGAGCAAGAAGCGGAACAACTTGACACAACCATTAAAGTGTTAAGTGAAGTGCGAGATGAAGCGTTTGAAAAAGCCGACGACCCCTCTCGCTAGAATTGATAAACTTTTGAAAATAAACCCATTTTCTGCTATAATAGTAGGAAATCATGACTTTTTCTGAATCCGCTCCGAGACAGGAAGCACCTCGCGATACTGGTCGAGGTAGGAAAGTGGAATCTACCGAAACTAAAGATTTTGCTATTGATAAGCAGCTTGAATATACGGAAGCAAGGGCCGAAACAAGAATTGCCACCAAAAACTCCTTAGGTGATCTTAAGCAAAAAATTGAATGGAGCGGCATTCCTGATAGTGCTCAACAATATATGAAAGAGCAATGTGCTCCAGCGCAAATTCCCTATGCTATTACTTACCTACGTAACATCAAAGCCCAAGAATTTGGTGGTATTGGCAACATTCCCGAGGAGTTTTGGCCGATGGTACTTGATAGTTGTATTAAATATGCCAAAGAAAATTCTGAAATCGCCGCGATAGATAAGGAGCTAAAAAGTGATGCTGAAACCATTGCGACTAATGAACAGGGGTTGGAAGAACAACGCACAACGGTTAAAGGTTTAAGGAACGATATTACGGAGGCTGCAAAAGGGAAAAATGGGCACGAGCAAATACAATTTGCCCAACAACTTTTAGAGCAAAAACTCACGGAAGTAAATTTGCCGGAAGAACAAAAAGAAGAACTTCGAGCATGGCTAGGTGGTATTGCTGCAACGCTCGGTAACCTAACGACCCTGATTGATGACCCGGATGAAGCCAACGCTTTTGCGGCCTTGGTGGCAACCAGCTCATTTAATCTGACGGCAGACAACAATTACGACATATTTTCTAACTTGATGGTCAGTGTAGATAATTCGGATGAAATTTCCACGGAAACTGCCGACCGCCTGCGAGTTCAAGGCTTAGGAATACCTACTTCTTTTCGCGATACTACGGACTTGTTTCAGACCCTCGATCAGGTTCGCGATAGTAACGGCCAGTTCCGAAAAAACGGGAAAATTGTAGACTTCAATGAAGATAATGGCATAGATTTGGGGCGTTATTCCATCCATCCAGACCAAACAGACAAAAGCGGGTTTGTAGCCAAAACTCAAGTCGGTGGACGAACACTAAGAGTGCGTTTTAATCGAAATACCAACCCTAATTTGGTGGATGAAATGATTTCTAGTGCCATGATTTCACAAGTGCTGGCTAATCGAGACTTTCAGGCGGCCAATCGCTATATTCTCGGTGGAGACGGTCTAGCTGCCCAAGGGGTGACGGATATTCGGCTAGATGAGTTTCAGGTGAAACGGGCTGAACAACTTTACGGGGCTTTTATGGGGTTTGGTACGGAACTCAGAACGGGGTTTCCTGACCAAAGTGAACTGCGAGAGTTTGAACGCCGCCTACAAGCCACCCACATTGATGGTGATGCCAAGACAGGTGACAATACAGGGCGCGGTGACTTGAGTTGGCAGCAAATTGGAATGGTGACAAAAAATGGTGACATTGATATGAACATGGTTGAAACCGTTGGGGCTTATGTAAATGGTGAAGATAGAACCTCTTTGCCCTTATATGAAAATTTGGTAGCTCGGTTCGGGAATGCTTCAAATGAAGTAGCAAAATAAATACCGGCCTAAATAGGCTGGGGAAAATTCGGCAATCCATATGTTCTCCCTATACTTAGGGCATGAACCTTTTTACCGACCCTGAACAACCTAGAAAATCTATTACCCTTAGCAAGGAGCAGACGGATCGAATGGTCAAAATCTACTGCCATTTTGGGGAGGCTATTAGGCCAGAAGAATTACCATGTGACCCAGCCGCTCCTTTTGAAGACCCGCTTATTCAATACACCACCAAATTTTCTATTTGGGCACGGCGGCGGCCTCGTTATCATCCCTTGTTTGCATCTGAAAAAGAACAACAAAAGGACGTTGGATTTATCGGTTTTGACTTTCGGCCAGCCGCTATGACCGATTCAGATGTACTGGCTAAAGCTTCAAAATTTGTCTGGCAACATCGTCATGAAGTTCCAAACCCGACTTTGCTTAAAGCGTGGATGGCTGATGAGGTTGATATAGAGGGTAAACCTAATGACGGCGTGGTACTTGATATGCCCACATCTATATTCAATAGTTTCGTAGATTGGGATCGTTTTCACCAGTACATACTTGATCAAAAACGAGCCAGTAAAGATAATATAGAAATTTCCAAGGATTTATTAGCACAGCATAAAAACGGAACCTGGGTGTTGCCGGAGGTGATTATACAGACTTGTGAGAGATTTCAGACCAGTTTGGAAACCATGCCAGATATGAGGCAAGTCTTGGCGCATGATTATGTAGACTTTGCTACCCCTCAAGTTGATGAAGAACACCGACCGGAGATAAACCTCAAAAAATCCGTCACTCGTAAGAAAATCTCTAAACGCCAGTTGGCACGGCTGGAAGATATTGTGATCTATTTGTTGCTGCCCGCCTTACGGATTGGCCTCACGGGTAAGTTAGTCGATAAACAAACCCATTACCTCGCCCGTGCGGCTAAATGGCTACGTCCGGCCAGTGACCCGGTGTGKAAAAAACCGTGGACGGACGGTCTTGATCTCTTGGCTTTAATGGTGATGGATCGGAAAAACTCGCTTGAACTTGATTTTGTCAGACAAGTTTCAAATTTTGTTCACGCCCACATTGATGATGCACCAGATTTTGACCGCATGCAAAAACAAACTGCATCTAGTAAACCGTCAGCTATTTTGAAACAGAAAACCGTCACTCCGGCAGACACAGAACTACAAGAAGAGAAAAATACGAACTTAATGCGTCGCCTCATTCTTAACCCGGATATTAAAAACTTCCCCGGTAGTGATGTTCCAAAAGACCTAATTTTAACCCGCATGGGAATATTAACGGCAGACACAGTCATAGACGAAGAGCGGCTTATAAAATTTGAGGCATTAATAGATAAGGCCTACAAACGCCGCAATGATCCAGATTTTTGGGTCATGAACCAGCTAGATATGACCGTCATGCTTATGAATGACATTATTGATTTAGACGGCAATATTATTGGAGRGGAACTTGAAGTCACGCCGTTCTTACGGATGGAATTACGTCACGGAGCAGAGCGAAAACTGTGGAATAAAGTAGCTGGGCTTTGGCTTTATCCACACGCTAAAAAGCCATTGCCAGACATTTTGACCAAGCATGAGGCCGAAACCTTGCAAATTATTTGCTATTGGCTGGATAAGAAGCCACGTAGCCCACGACCTTTTTTCTGGGCTATCCAAGATATGGTCTGGGGGCAATTTAACGGCGATCCGACATTGGTTGGCGACCGTATGCGTGAACTAGCGATTTACATTCATGAGCATAGAAATTACCCGCCGAATTGCGATGTTCTGAAACTGGTGTAGTCATTATCCTGTTGGCGACAAATTGCGATACCCCGTTACCATTGCCGAACCGCGCTGTGCCAAGCCTTGCAGGGGTCAAGTATTTTTACCGCTACGCTTAAGATTTTCTCTGTGATAAATTCTTATAAAATTTCTTGACCGCACCGCTTGTGCGGTTCGTCTTTGGTCGTGGTGTTCTTAATTTTTAACCCCAAACAGGATGAACACTATGACTACCGTTTCCAATAAAACTCTTAAATCCGCTTTGCAGGATATTATCAATTCTAAACCCAATTCACTACAAGCGGCTGTCGCCAGCGAAGCTTTAGACCATGAAGACATTAAATGCTTCTTTTCTGACCTACTTCAACACGGCTGTATATCTGGTATGATCGGGAGCCTGATTTACTACACCGACACCCACACATTCTTTGATGCCCATTATGACGCCATCGAAGAACTGCGTCAGGAATATCAAGACAATATCGGTGAACCGTTAGAGATTAAAGAAAACCTTAAAAACTTCCTAGCTTGGTTTGCCTTTGAAGAAACCGCTTACCAAATGGCTTTGGAGTTAGGGCTAGAGGTTTGACCTCTAGCTACAGCCAGCGTTTAAAATCTGACCTACTGGGCAGAATGGCGGTAATAGCCACTTCCAATTGGTCTTCGCTTACCTGATAAAAGATCGTATGTGCTTTGTTGCCAAAAAGCCGATAGATTTGATCATTGATGGTTCGTGCTTGATAGCGGTGCGGGAAAATATCTAACCCGGCACAAAGCCCGACAACTTCCGAAACATATTTAAGAGTGTGCGCCTTACCGTAATCAACAAAATCGGCTTCAATTACTGCCAGTTGTTTGGTAAAACTGTCAGAAAAAACGACGTGGTATTTATCCATGTAGTTTTTTGAGGCGGGCTTTAGATTGGCGCAATACCTGGTCGGCAGTGTGGGTTCTCCCCGCTTTAATATCGGCACGACCTCGTTCCAATGCCCCGACAACGAAAGCCTTGTACTCCGGGTCTTTCATATCTTCTTGGAATTTATCCCCGTCAACAACCGATTGCGTATAGTCCACAATGAGACTGGCAAGCTCGCGCTGGTCACCTGTAGACAGGGTGCGAGCTTTATCGAGGGCTTTTTCCAAAGTTGGGTTCATGTACATATTCTATCACCTCATGTTTCATCTGGCAAATGGTGGTTTACAGGATTGCTTCATCAAACTCTGTAATTCAACATGCCGTAGACAATATCGTTGCTAAGGGTCGCCGTTAAAGCCAGCTTTTCATACATGAACTTTAAATCATCATCAGTGATGCGTGATGGATCTGCTCCAACTGGCAAATATGGCGAT
>NVUL01000041.1 GCA_002401885.1 SAR86 cluster bacterium | reverse complement strand
AAGGATCTATGGGTATAGGGGACTACAGGCTCTTAAGTTTGCATGCAGCACTGGTGCCTGGAATAGCATACACTGCATTTACAAGTTTTTCCGAAATAATGACTAGGAATCTCAAAACAACCTGAAGGTGTATATATGCACGCACATATTAACACATGGTAAATGCCCTGCATAATAGTGGGTTATTTTCTTGGCTCCGTTAACCAATAATCAACCATGGCATGTGCATGTGGTTTTGCAACAGGTGGATATCTCTTTATGCAAACTGAACTTGACGGCTTATGTGCCCTGGATTTAATCGATCAATTATATGACTCCGCTTATATACTGGGCGCTCAGGGCGGCTTGCAATTTGTAAGCAGAGCTTTTTTTGAAATTATCGGCATGGCGAACCACACCTTAAAGCAAGGCGAAAGCCTAAAGGACATTTTGGAGATTTCCGGACGCCTAGGGGTCGTTGAGCAGCAATGCATGGAAAATATGCTGCAAATGTCCTCCGGTAAAGGTTGTGATGAAAGCCCGGATATACGCTTGCTAGCCAGGAGCGACAGCGAACAAAAGCCAAAACAAGCCGGATCATTTGAAATGGCCCAATATAAAGTAAAGCGCATTTCGGTTTCAGGGGGTAACACCTATTACCGATATGAACGCAATGAAGACAACAGTCAAATTATGCAAGCCTTGCAAAGGGTAATGCATATTAACAAAACAGGGTTTTACAAATATGATTTCGTGGGAAAGTCATATTTTTCTGTGATAATTTTTTAAGCTGGTTTTCAAAGCAAGAACGGAGGTCTATACGAAAAGATGGGTTGTTTGCTCTCATGCCAAGCGCAGACAATAAAAGAATAAAGCAAATAATCCAGGATAGTCTCACACAACAAAGCCGGAATGTGGAGATGAAAGAAACCATAGACTTGCACAAAAGGGGGCCAACAATATTTAAATTAAATATTGATATAGACTATGATATGAGCGGAAATCCCTTGTGCGCTCTGGCAATAATTCAGGACATTACTGTCCAGGAAAACATTAAAGCGAGTTTGAGAAAACAAAAAACTTTATCAGATAAAAACGCACAATTTCGAGCAAACCAAATTGCCAATATGAGCCATGAGTTGCGGACACCTATTGGCGGTATAGTTGGTATGACGGATGTCTTGCTTGGTGAAAATCACAACGAGAAAACCATCGAGAAACTAAAGATCATCAAAGAGTCCTCAGATCTGTTAATGCACACCCTTACGGAAACCCTGGACCATTGTAAGCTGATGGCAGACGGGATTAAACTAAGCCCGACACCTGTATCACCAAAAACTTTGTTGAAATCAGTGTGGATAAAGAACGAATTCATCTTGCAGTATCGTCAATAGAACTGGGTCACATTTTGCTGTCCAATTTGAACCGGTATAATCTGTTTATGAAAAAGTACCATGTAGTTGACCCATTCATACCACTGGTCGAAGATTTAGCAATTGCTGGAGAGATGCATAAGCTAAACGTAGACATCTTCTATTCTAGTTTTAGTTTGAAGCAATAGGATCAGCATAAAGCCGCCGATACTGGGTTCAATGTTGGTTGGAGAATGGGTTGACTATGCAATAAACGCATGTCGTGTAGCGGTGAAGTACGACGATAATATAGAGATCTAATTCAGCGGTTCGTTTCTTTAAGCCACCCTTTGAGAGGCATTATCCATTCTTGTAGCGGCGTATAAAAAGCGCCGTGCTTCTTACCTGTCGAAATACTAACTTCCTTGGTGGATAGGGCGTCAGTGCTACGCTCCAACAGCAAGTTGCAAGATGTGACTACATCTGAAGTTTCATAAATTGACAGAACATTCCCGCCAAATTCTAATGGTTGATCAATACGAAAGTCACCATTTGAACATATCGCCATAATGGCAGTATTAATCCCAGTATCTTTAAGGCTATTAGAAGCTAGTGCAGTGATTTGGCCGCCTCTGGAAAAACCAACTAGGGAGATTCTTGATGGGCTTACACCTGCTTGTAATAACTGATCAACCCATGAAACCAGTTGGTCCGCATAGTCAAACATATCAGTATTTTGTGGGCGATGGTGTGCTATTAGATTAAATTCGCCATTTTTAAAGATGGCTTGTGCAATTGCCGGAAAATCATAAATGCCAAACTCAGGATGCACTGGCCTTGAGTTTTGTCCTTCCACTATCAGCCCATGGGAGTAGAAAACGTAGCGTTGATCCTCGTGAATATCTTTTGGGAAAGCATCGTACAGCTCATTCGCTTGGATAACTGACGCAACCAACAAGCTAATTAAAAGGCAGAGTGATTTTTTCATTTTTCGGTTCAGGCCCAATAAGTGCGTGGAGTGTAAGAGTACTAGAATTAGCGTCCATTCTGCAGCAATTCGTTTCCCGGCTAAAGTGGTTTGGTATAGTTAAAGCTATTTCCCAACTGATACGCAATTTGTGTACGAACGCTTCGGGTCTTGAGTACGCAGTCTAGCTGGGGCGGGGATGGTTCATTACATTAATATCCTGTTTAGTGTAAGTAAATCCAAATTGGATCACCGTATGTCCAAATTAGGGTGCTGACAAGTTAACCCCCAATCTGTCAGGATTTGGCGTATGACCCAATCAAAATTGTACAAACGTCACCGGTTTCCACCTGAGATCATTCAATATGCGGTGTGGCTCTATCACCGCTTTAACCTGAGTCACCGTGACGTCGAAGACTTGATGGCTGAACGGGGCATCACTGTCAGCTATGAAGCTATTCGCCTTTGGTGCAACAGGTTCGGGCCGGAATATGCTCGGAGTTTGAGAAGAAAGCATCAGGGCTACGGCGACACTTTCTTTATTGATGAGGTGTTCGTTAAGATCCAGGGAAAGCAGCATTATCTTTGGCGAGCAGTGGATCAGGATGGTGAGGTTGTGGATGTATTCTTGCAGAAACGGCGTGATGGAAAGGCCGCAAAGCGATTCTTTAAGCGGTTATTGCATAAACACAGAGGTGAACTACGTAAGATTGTCACGGACAAATTACGAAGCTACAACGTAGCTCATAGAGAGTTAATTCCAGAAACGATTCACGATACATCGCAATATGCGAACAATCGATGTGAGCCTTCCCACGAGCCTACACGAGTGAGGGAGCGGGGCATGCGTAAGTTCAAATCAATGCGACAGGCGCAGCGCTTTTTAGGTGCTCATGCCGCTGTGTATAATTTGTTCAATCTGGGTCGGCATTTGGTATCAGCTGAGAACTATTGGTGTTTCCGTCTGCGTGCTTTTGCGTCTTGGGAGATGGCAGCGGCGATATAGAAATCGCTTAATGCGGTATTTTCATCGGTTTGGGCAGTTAGCTTGTCGATACCGTATTTTACTCTGACACTACTTATTTAGTTGTTATGTTGTCAGTGTCCCCAAGTATTGTTCTAACTCGGGGCGGGCTAGCAGCAATCACTTGTTCGGGTGCGACTGACGCATGCGATCATGTGACCGCGGGCGTCGAGTTCGAAAGCACAGCACTGCTCTAATGAGTCGTAGACTTTCTTGCGGCCACGCTGAATCCGAGACTTCATTCCGGACAGGCTGATGCCAGAGCTAGCAGCAGCCTCACCCTGAGTGAGCCCCTCAAGCTCGGTCATTTGAAGCGCGTCGCGATAGGGCGCATCAAGCTGCTCAATGAACATTGGTAGCATGCGTGCGACCAATGAGAATGCGTCGCCTTCGTTGTCGGCCAACTCTGCACTGGTCGGTTCTGCTGCGACCTTGTCCGCCAGTGATTGCTGCCGCCCTGCGCGACGATGCGAGTCCACGATCAGATTGCGAGCGATTTGGTAGAGCCAAGCTCGCGGCTGTTCCGGTATATTACCAGCGGTCAGTTGCTTGTGGGCGCGAAGGAAGGCGCTCTGCAGGATATCTTGGGCCGTCGCATCTGAATTCACACGGGTGATTAGGAATCCGTATAACTCACCGTGAAATTGCTCCCATAGAGTTCCCGCATTCATTTTCATATTTTGCATCTGCTTTCTCGCTCCTGTAAACAAGAAGACGCCTCTGGCTTAGAAAGGACGCAATATAGTACATTTTGCGTCCTGGCGGTGAATTCGGCGTCTTCTCTACGAAACCTACTTAAAAGGAACGAGACCATGAGATTTCATACCAGCCTTCCCGTAATTAACATCAAAGACACCGTGGCGTTTTACCGAGTGCTATTCGACGAGCCTCCGGTCAAGACCAAGAGTGACTACGCAAAGTTCCTGCCTGCAGATGCGGACCTGAATATTTCATTCCACCACAGCCCCGACAGAGCCAAAGAGATGCGATCACTGCACTTGGGCTTCGAGCTCACCGACCAATCGGGGCTCGACAACACATACCAGCGACTCAAGGAGGCGGGCCTGGTGAGTGGAACACGAGATACCACCGTGTGTTGTTATGCGAACCAGGACAAATTTCAGGTGACGGATCCCAACGGCTACGAGTGGGAACTCTACTACTTGCTCGACGACACCGAGGAGAGTATTTCGTCGGATACTAAGTGCTGTACGTCGCCAACCGATACAACGACTTCAAGCTGCTGCTAATGTAGAGCGAGAAAAGGAGGGGAGGGATTGAATTTTGATCCCTACATCAAAAAGAAGTGTGCAAGCAGTGTGCAAGCAAAAAAAATGCGCTATCAGAACGTTAAAATTCTGTAGCGCATTGATTCATATGTGGAAATTGGTGGGCCCACAGGGACTCGAACCCCGGACAAACGGATTATGAGTCCGCTACTCTAACCAGCTGAGTTATAGGCCCGTTTATAGGGTTTAGAAGTTGACATTGGAATCAGATTTTACTCCCTAACTTGCTGATTTAACTAATATAATTATATTTCCCTTCGCCGCCTATAGTTTTTTGAACTAGTTTGTTCTAGCTCATTGTTCACATATTGTGAAGTTCGGTGTTAGCTGCTATAGTTTACATTATGTGAACCAAGAGATTTTTCATGCACGTTATTTCTAGAAAGCCATTCAATGATGCCATTCGAGGTTATCCGAATTGTTCCTCACCGTTATTGTCTGCTTATAAAACATTAAAGAGAGGACGATTCACAACACCTGATGAAATGCGGGCAGCCTTTCCTTCATTGGATAATTTTAAATACAAAGACAAGTGGTGGGTTATAGATATTGGGGGCAACGATCTCCGCCTAATTGCTTTTATTGAATTTAGAGATCAGAGGATTTACGTCAAACACATAGTTACTCATGCTGATTATGACAAGCTATGTGAAAGATACCGGAGAGGGAAGTAATGAATATTGCACTGATTAAACGTAAGGCTAACGATCTGTCTAGTGAGG
>NVUL01000018.1 GCA_002401885.1 SAR86 cluster bacterium | reverse complement strand
AAGGAACCAAACCTCCTATTCCCCATCACCCTTTTCAACATCAACCTCAACCTCACCAGCAACATCCCCATCCTTCTCCTTCTGGATCCGCTGATAAATCTCTTCCCGATGCACTGACACTTCCTTAGGCGCATTCACTCCAATTCTTACCTGATTTCCTTTTACTCCCAAGACGGTCACCGTAACTTCGTCCCCGATCATCAATGTCTCGCCGATCCTGCGGGTGAGTATTAACATTGCAATCCTCCTTTAACTCATTCCTTTGTGCTTTCCGTACTTACCAWGSCAGCATTTCTARCCGATACGTATCGACGAACYGCATTATCACACAGCTTTAGAATATCRCGGTTAATTTTRCGAAGCTTTGATCGAGRTCTCTTTCACATGCTTCGAGTGACGAAAGGCGCTTCGAGCTATTGCCGCTAAACCTATGRRTTTAGCGGGGYAAAGCGTTCCTGACTACTAGTATCTGCCTTAATGAGGAACATGCCAACTAATTCTACAGAATTTTTTGACCAAGAGTTCAACTTGGAGACAGGTAGGAAAATTACGTACTAGGAGTCGCCGCCCTTGTCGTAGTCGGGATCACCAAGCTCGAAGGCGCTATGTAGGGCGCGGACAGCCAACTCGAGGTATTTCTCCTCTATCACCACAGAAATCTTTATCTCTGAAGTCGTTATAATTTGAATATTGATGCTCTCGTCTGCCAATGCCTTAAACGTCTTGCTGGCTATGCCCGCGTGTGAACGCATGCCCACACCAACCACGGACACCTTGCCGACTTTTCGATCCACCAGCACTTCACGCGCCTTCAGCGAGGCCTTCAAATCGTCGAGAATCTTTTTCGCTCGATCACATTCGCCGCGCTTAACGGTAAACGTAATATCGTTCGTTCCATCTTCCGCTGCGTTCTGCACGATCACATCGACTTCAATGCCAGCGGCACTTACTGGGCCGATAACTTTATAGGCCACACCTGGCACATCAGGAACTCCAGCAATGGTGAGCTTCGCCTCATCTCTTTCGAAAGCGATTCCAGCAATAGTGGGGTCTTCCATTTTTTCGTCTCCCTCTAAACTAATCAGGGTACCTGGACCCTCTTCAAAACTTGATAACACTCGTAGTGGTACTTTATATTTGCCCGCAAATTCAACAGCACGAATCTGCAAGACCTTGGCACCCAGGCTTGCGAGTTCCAACATCTCTTCGAAAGTAATACTACTAAGTAACCTGGCATCTTCCACAACTCTCGGGTCAGTCGTGTACACACCCTTCACGTCAGTATAGATCTGGCACTCGTCCGCTTCCAATGCTGCAGCCAAGGCTACTGCAGTGGTGTCTGAACCACCTCGGCCGAGCGTTGTAATATTGCCGTGCTCATCCGTACCCTGAAAGCCGGCAACGACGACAACATTTCCCTGCTCTAACTGTGCATGAATACGCGTACCGTCTATCTCACGAATCCTAGCTTTGGTGTGGGTATTGCAGGTCAAGATTTTCACCTGCCCACCAGTAAAAGAGCGCGCGCCATATCCGCGCTTTTCCAGCGCCATGCTCAATAAGGCCATGGTGATCTGCTCGCCGGTAGATAGAATCACATCCATCTCTCGCGGTGTAGGATAGTCCATGACGTCCTTCGCCAAAGCTGTTAAACGATTGGTTTCTCCGCTCATGGCCGAAACGACGACCACAATATCATCGCCACCCTCGCGAAAACGAACGATCTTGTCCGCCACCGCTTCGATTTTCTCGACGGTGCCTACGGATGTTCCACCATATTTTTGAACAATCAACGCCATAACTAAATTATTCCAATTCCTTTCCTATGTTCTTGAACGCATGCGGCTTGAACACCCAGCGTGCAATCCTACAATCTTTCCTCTAACCACGGCTTAATGCTCGCCGCAGCCGCAGGCATAGCCGAAATATCACTACCGCCAGCCATAGCCATGTCGGGACGACCTCCGCCCTTACCGCCAACTTGGACGGCAACCATGTTGGCTAAGTCACCAGCCTTTACTTTGCCTACTAGGTCTTTGCTAACGCCAGCAACGATACTCACCTTGCCTTCTACTCCGGTCATCAAGACAACCACAGCGCTTCCCAGCTTATTCTTTAATTGGTCAGCGGTGTCACGCAATGCCTTCGGATTAAAACCCTCAACCACAGCGACCAACACCTTAACGCCGGCGATTTCTTCTGCCTGGGAAACAAGATCGCTCCCTGCACTAGATGCCATCTTCGACTTCAATTGCTCGAGTTGTTTTTCTAAAGATTTCGTATTGTTCGCAAGCTGCTGAACCTTATCGAGCACGTCATCGCTATTCGATTTGACGATTTCACAGACCTGCCGTAGCGTCTGCTCTTGTTTCTCGATAAGTGCTAATGCACCCTTGCCGGTGACTGCCTCGATGCGACGCACCCCGGAGGAAATACCTGACTCGGATACAATCTTGAACAAGCCAATATCACCGGTGCGCTGTACATGTGTGCCGCCGCAGAATTCAACCGAATAGTCTCCACCCATAGTGACGACTCGGACTTCATCTCCGTACTTCTCGCCAAATAGTGCCAGCGCGCCCTTCTCTTGTGCCTTCTCTATAGGCAGAATTTCTTTACCCACAGAGGAGTTTCTCAATATCTCTTCGTTGACTTGATTCTCGATATTTCTCAGCTCTTCACTCGAGACCGGTGCGGTATGTGAAAAATCGAACCGCAGTCTACCGGCATCGACTAGCGAGCCTTTCTGCAATACATGTTCACCAAGTACACTTCTTAGTGCCGCGTTCATTAAGTGTGTGGCGCTGTGGTTTAAGGTAATGGCAGCACGCGCTTCCTCCGCCACTAGCGCACAAAGCTGCTCGCCCACGTGCAGTGTGCCGCTACGCAGCACGCCTCTGTGCACGAAGGCATCGCCCTGCTTCTGTGTATCCAAAACTTCGAACGAGGCATTTTCACTGCTAAGAAAACCCGTGTCGCCGACCTGGCCACCCGACTCTCCATAGAAGGGAGTACTGTCTAGAAGCAATAAYACCTCATCGCCTTCACTCGCACTCTGTACYTCTTTAGAGTCAGCGAAAATGCTTAACAACTTCGATGTGCCCTGCAGTTTTTCATAACCGATGAAATCGGTAGCCTCATCGCTGGCAATCTCAAGCTTCGCTACCGAGCCAAAATTACTGGCCGCGCGCGCCTGATCCTTTTGTACAGACATGGCCGCCTCGAAGCCATCCATGTCGAGTGACAGATCGTGTTCTCGAGCGACATCCGCTGTGAGGTCAACAGGAAAGCCGTAGGTATCGTAAAGGCGAAATACCGTCTCGCCGGGAATGGTTTTCCCGTCTAAGTTCGCAATCGCCTTCTCAAGAATGGACATACCATTTTCTAGAGTGCGGGCGAATTGCTCTTCTTCTTCTCTTAATGCTTTCTCGATGAATTGTTGTTTCTGCACGAGCTCAGGGTAGGCTGTTCCCATGACCTCAACCAAGGCGGCAACGATCTTGTAGAAGAAGATATCCTTCACGCCGAGTTGATAACCATGTCGGACCGCACGCCGAACGATTCGACGCAGCACATAGCCTCTTCCTTCGTTTGATGGGAGTACGCCGTCCACAACCAGGAATGAGCAAGACCGTATATGATCTGCTATGACTTTTAGCGAATTATTATTGAGGTCACCCACACCGGTAATTACAGAGATCGCCTTTAGTAAATCCTGAAACAGATCGATCTCATAATTACTATGCACATTCTGCATAACAGCGGCTACGCGCTCGAGACCCGCTCCTGTGTCGACCGAAGGCTTGGGTAGCGGTGTCATGGAACCATCCGCCTTTCTCTCATACTGCATGAATACTAGATTCCAGATCTCGATGTAGCGATCGCCATCTTCATCGGGGCTTCCTGGCGGGCCACCTGGCACGTCATCGCCATGGTCATAAAATATTTCTGAGCAGGGACCGCAGGGGCCGGTGTCGCCCATGGCCCAAAAATTGTCTTTCTCACCTAGACGCGAAAATCGACTCGGATCGATCTTCATTTCCTCTAGCCAGATTGCTTCTGCCTCGGCATCGTCTTCAAATACAGTAATCCAAAGCTTCTCTGCAGGCAGCCCCAATTCGACTGTTAGGAATTCCCAAGCATATTTAATTGCATCACGCTTGAAGTAGTCACCGAAGGAGAAATTGCCCAACATCTCGAAGAATGTGTGATGCCTAGCTGTGTAGCCCACGTTCTCCAAGTCATTGTGCTTACCGCCGGCACGGACACAGCGCTGCGAACTAGTCGCACGATTGTAGTCGCGCTGCTCATCACCGAGAAAAATGTCCTTAAATTGCACCATCCCTGCATTGGTAAACAGCAGTGTTGGATCATTGCCGGGCACGAGCGAGCTGCTAGGAACAATTTGGTGTCCCCTGCTGGCAAAAAAGTCCAAAAACTTCTGTCTAATCTCAGCGCTAGTCATCAAAGAATCTCATCGTTGAATCTACTAGTTGAATCCGAATTTCGGGCCGAGCCCGCTTAGATGCCAGCTAATAGTAAAAAAGCAGAGGATTATAGCGCGTAATACGCGGATATTGCAGGGTTTTTTAGCTAGAGCAGCACTCGAACTCAGGCTTTGTCACTATCCTGACTGGTAGGCAATAGACCGGTGCCATCGGGACCAATATTAAATTGCTCGAATACAGCATCTTCGGGAACTCGCAATCTACCGTCACTGGAAAGAATTATCGCAATTGGTCGGGTTCGCGGGAAGTGACTAAGAATAATCGTTAGGATAATTAGGAAGGGAACGCAGAGAAACATACCGGGAATGCCCCAAATGTACTGCCACAACCCCAGATTGAGCAGGATGACAATAGGACTGAGGTTAAACGAATTTCCCATCAACCGCGGCTCGAGAATATTACCGATACAGATCTGCAGAACGCCGATACCCGCTAAAACCAGGAAGAACAGAGTGTAGCCATCGGATTGCGCGAGCGCGATCATCGCGGGAAAGATGGTGGCGATAATAGAACCCACCGTAGGAATAAAATTTAACAAGAAGATAAGCAGGCCCCAGACGCCGGCGAAATCAACGTCCACGATGCGCAGGAAAATATAGCTAAGCAAGCCCGTCATCGAACTGGTGAACATCTTGATGCTGATGTATTTCTGAATGTCGTTACGAATCCTACCGATAATCTTGCGAACGTCTTTTTCTGATCCCGAACTATTAAACAGCGCCGCAATCTTCTGGTCGAAATTACCCTGCTCTAGGAACAGAAATAGAACATAGATCATGATCAGACCGCCACTCGCCAAGATGCCTGCGAAAGACGCGGCTACAGATGTCGCGTAAGCGGGCAAATCTATCCAATCGGTAATCAATTGATCTTGAAAAGCAGACACGACAACGAGTGGAAGATTCTGGAATCGCTCCGTGAGGTTCTCCTGATAGACGGGAATGACCTGCAACACATCATCTGCACGCCCACTTAAGAAATTTATCAGGGCCCAGATTAACAAGACGAATGTGAACATGGATGCCAGTCCGCAAACAATTTTGGGAAACTGAAACTCACCAATTTGAATTTTCGCGAATACCGCCGCGAGTGTATTGATCAGATACCAGAGGGCGATGGCAATTACGAGTGGGAGCAGCAATGCCTCGCCGACGATCAGGAGGTACAAGACCAGAACGACAGCAAAAGTAGAAATGGCGAAGCTTGGTGTTTTCATCTCTGTAGATTCCTTGCTCACGGTCTCGGACTGGCTTCCTAACACCGTGATTTTGCGAAGAATATCACATTTTCATGAGCCCACCCTCATTAGGCTAGAGATCACACATCAATGCAGTGCATGTAGTCAGCAAAAGCAGGAAATCTGATGCAATTAGATGGATATTCAAAACTACTGAAAATCGGCGAAGGCGGCATGGCTTATGTCTATAGGGGCATACAGGAGTCTCTGCAACGACCCGTCGCGATCAAGCTACTAATAAATGACCTGAGCCGCGACAAGGAGGCGAGACACCGCTTCGACCGTGAATCCTATATCATCGCCCGATTGACTCACCCGAATATAATTCATGTGATAGACCGCGGAATCACCGCCGATGAGATGCCCTATTTCGTGATGGAATACGTAGAGGGTCTCGATCTGGGCACTGCCTCCAAGATCAATGAGATTTCTCATACGGACAAGATCGATATCATAATCCAGCTTCTTAAAGCACTCTCCTATGCTCATCAGAACAATGTAATCCATCGCGATATTAAGCCGGAAAACATCCTGATCGATGATAGCGGCAATGTAAAAATCCTGGATTTCGGTATCGCCCAGTTCTACGAGGAAAAGAACGAGCCAACCAACCAGACCATGTCCGGCACTGTGATGGGAACCTATAACTACATGTCGCCGGAGCAACGTGAATCGTCTGAGAACGTCACCCAGAGGAGCGATCTGTACTCCGTAGGCGTAGTCATGTATGAACTGTTCACCGGCAGAATCCCGACCGGTGTCTTTCCTGAGCCATTCCGCCTAAACGCTGAGATCGAACCAGGATTGAACAAGCTAATTCTAGGCTGCCTCAATCAGGACCCCGAGCAGCGGCCGAAATCTGCCGAACAGCTGAAGAATGATCTGCTGGCAATTTCACAGGGCTCTCACCTAGACGAAGAACAGCGCCTGCGAGCCGAGCAAGGAATCACTAGAATTAAATCCAGGTTCCTGCTGCTGGATATTTTGCGCGAAGACAAATTAGGTTCAGTCTATCTCTACCAACAGAAGGATCGAAACAACCTGTTGATTATCAAGAAGAAGGTAAGTTCGAGCGCAGGCTTTGAGGCGAGCAATCTACTCGCCTCGTTAGAACATGAAAATATTGTGAAGACTCACGGTACCTCGCGCAACGATAGGCACTTCATTCTCGTACAAGAATATCTTAGCGGCGGCACGCTGAATGACAAACTGGCATTCCAGCTGAACTGGCAGGAAATCTTGAAGATCGCCTCGCAAATTTGTCAGGCGATGATCTTTGCTCACAATAATCGAATCGTGCATGGCCATCTCCGGCCTACCAACATCCTGTTTACCACCGACGGCCAAGTTAAGCTTACCGACTTCTCCACGGAGGACGATCTGACGTCGGTGGAAAACTCGCAGTTCTATGGCCTAGATGGCGAACCGCGCAGCAAAGCATCCGATATCTACGCGGCGGGTGTGATCCTCTATCAACTGTTCACCGGCTCACTGCCGAGCAGAAATCAAGACACCAGCTTTGTCGTGAGAAAATCCTTTGCCAAGTTACCGGACGACATCCAGCAACTCATCGCGAACATGATATCGACCATTCCAGAGAATCGAGAAAGCGACAGCTTACAGAGAGCTGTCGAATTATTTCGACAGCATATGCAGAATAAGCACCACAAAACCTTCACGGACGAAGGCCCAGTGCGCAAACAATCGGGCCGCGCTAGAAAAAATCGTGCGGCTGACAGGAAAAAAGCTGCGCTTTCAGCATCTGAAAGGCCAAATAGACCACCGACAAGCGCCCGAATGGCGTTTTTATTCGGACTGTTGTTGCTGATTTTTGTACAATATCTCACTCTATTTGATGGACAGGAAAAAATTAACCAAAGCCTGCCCGAAATTTATAATATGCTGGTTAATCAGATTGCGGAACTCAGGACAGATTAATGTCGGAGACACAGGCACAACTCAGAATCACCGGACATACAGACACGGGAAGGCGCCGTGAACATAACCAGGATCATATTGGTTTCGATCAAGAACTTGGCATAGCGGTTCTCGCCGATGGCATGGGCGGGCATAAGGCCGGAGAGGTCGCAGCCCATATGGCCGTCAAATTCGTGTTAGAAAAGCTGCAAAAACTCGTTTTGCAGGAAACTTCTGTATCGATAACTGGTTCTCAGTTATTGGAATTTGTCTCCAATACAATTTCTTCAAGCAATACGGAGATATTCCGCGCCCAGGAAAAGGAAGAAGCCTACCGAAGCATGGGCACGACGATAGTTGCCGCACTGGTCGTTGGGTCTCAGGTCTATGTCGGCCACGTAGGTGACTCTAGGCTCTATCTCTACCGCAACCGAACTGTGAAACGCCTAACCAAAGATCACAGCTTAGTTCAGGATCTAATCGATCGTGGCTTCTACACCGAGAGAGAAGCGCGCGGAGCAAACGTCGGACACGTGGTCACCAGAGCTATGGGAACGAAACTTGACGTTGATGTAGACACCGCAGAAGAGTCACTGCTGCCTTATGATCTATTGATGCTTTGTTCCGATGGCTTGACCGATATGGTTTCTGATTGGCAGATCGCAGAAACGATCGATGAGAACATTGCCGACCTAGATTTGGCCGCTAAGAAATTGATTGCGTTAGCAAACCTGAACGGAGGCAAAGACAATATTTCCGTCATTCTTATGCAGACCTAGCAGGAGAATGAACGCAAGTATACAAGAGGATAGAAATCATCATGCCAGGCAAACTAGAATTCAGTTTTAACTCAAATCGATTGGACGATTTCGTTCTCGATAAAGAGATTATGACTATTGGACGCAAGGATGATAATGACATTCGCGTTGACAACCTTGCCGTCAGTGGTCATCACGCCAAACTTCTTACCATTTTTGACGATTCTTTTTTGGAGGACTTAGGCAGTACTAACGGCACCTATGTAAATGGACGGCCGATTACGAAACATCCACTTAAGAATGGCGATGTTATCGTAATTGGCAAGCACGAACTGCGCTATATAAATGATTCCAACTCGGCCAGCGATGACGACAAGACGGTTCTTATCAGGCGCCAACCAGGACTGAACACCTCGCCTGGCGCGCAACTAAATGAGCCGACCAACAAGCCAGGTAGCATAGCTGCAGATCTGAATACTGCAAAGCTGCAAATTCTCAACGGCAAGGGCGCTGGCAAGGAATTGGCGCTGCAAAAACCCTCGGTAAAACTCGGTAAGTCCGGCATGGAAATAGTTCAGATCAATAAGCGGCCAGATGGCCATTTCATCGTTAGCCTGGATCAGGAAGGCGAGAGCAGTCTATTGATGGTTAATGGCGAGGCTGTAGGCTCGCGCGCGGTCAAGCTGAACAATCACGATGTAATCGAAATCAACAAACTCAAGATCGAATACTACCTCGCTGTCTAGCGCGGCATGCAACTAATTAGACATCTATTTCGATAACGCCGCGCATGAACAGAACTGCCTTGCCGGAGATCAACACACGATCCCCTACCAGTTCACAAGTCACCTCACCGCCGCGCTCTGAAACCTGCTTAGCGCGAAATTCAGTCTTGCCAAGGCGATTCGCCCAGTAAGGCACAAGCTGAGTAAACGCAGAGCCAGTAACAGGGTCTTCCTCTATCCCCGTTCTAGGACCGAACCACCTTGCGATAAAATCATACTCCGTAGACTCGGCAGTGATGATGATTCCTCGGCAGTCCAGCTGTGCCAAGAGCAACATATCCGGATCGGCGGTTCGCACCAATTCCTCCGATGGGAAAACAGCAACGATGTCGGCAAACTTTAAGCAGTCTTCGGGAGTAGCGGCAAACGCCTCAACCAACTGGGCCGGCAACTCGAAAGGAAGTGGAGGCTGCGCAGGAAAATCCATTCTAAGAGAATCGCCATTGCGCATTACACTCAGCGTTCCTGACTTCGTGCTGAAACGAATCTCTTCTCCTTGATAGTCTAATTCCTCGAACAGAACATAGGCCGCAGCGAGTGTCGCATGGCCACACAAGTCCACTTCGGTTGCGGGCGTAAACCAACGCAATGCGAAACCATCACCCTCAGCAACAAAGAATGCTGTTTCCGATAAATTGTTCTCGGCAGCCAGCGCCTGCATGGTCTGCTCGGGCAGCCATTCCTGCAGCGGGCAGATTGCCGCCGGATTGCCTTCAAAAGGCTTATTGGCAAAGGCATCGACCTGATACACATTGATTTTCACTGAGTAGTTTCCTTCTGGTTAGGTAATAACTGCGTGCCGCTGCAGTTAGCATTTCGTGTTCAATCGAACACGAGGGCAGCGCTTAGAGACTGCTTAGCTGTAGCGCTTTGGCAGGTAACAGCACGTGTTCTTCAATTAGTTCGTAGAGGCTACGTAAGTGCCCTCTCCTCGATGGACCCGGCGTACTCTGGGAGGTGGCAACAACCACTAGGTCCAATTCCTTCACCACGAAGATGAGCTGGCCACCATAGCCCCAGGCAACTGGAATCTGCATGCCGGCGAGATCTCTCAGCCACCAACCGTAACCGTAGAAGCGACCCTGCCCGCGCGGCGATCTTGCGCGTGGCTGATGAGAATCTTCTACCCACGCCTTGGAGATTACCTGTGCGTTATCAACACGCCCTTCATTGAGATACAAGCGACCAAATTCAAGCATCTGCCGCGGCGTCATCTCCATATCGTTGCCGCCGAAATAGATTCCCTGCGGATCTTGCGGCCAATAGGACATTGAGAAACCGAGCCGTGAACTTAGGTTTTCTTGAGCGAACTGTTTAGCACTCATGCCACTGGCTTTGGTGACAATTGCCGACAAGAGATGAGTGCTGCCCGTGCTATATAGCATTCGAGTTCCAGGTTCCGCCACCAGCGGCTGATTGAGAGCGAACTCGACCCAATTGTCACTGAGAACCCACTTGCCGTAGTTTCTATTGCTCGTGGTCTCCAGACCGGATTGCATCGTGAGCAGGTTCTCTATGGTGATCTGCTGCTTCCGCAGGTCATCACTCGCGGCGATTAGTTCCGGAAAATACTTCGCCACTTTAACATCGACAGAATCGATGATCCCCCTGTCGATAGCGATTCCTACTAGCGCTGAGATAACGCTTTTGGAGGCAGACTTCATGTTTGCCGGGCGCGATGGGTCTCGTCCGTTGTAATACTGCTCGAAGACTAGATCATCGCCCTGATTGATCAGCAGGCTATGCAGTCGAGGTAGTTGACTCGCGGCTGTGTGCGCCGTCGAATATTTGCCGGTCGCTGCAACTCCCTCTGCGGCAACCGCGAGCATCGAGACCGAAGTCAGAGATAGAGCAATCAGAAAACGCAGCAGAATTCGCATAGCAAGTGTGTCGGGCTAGAGGGAGAAACGTGAAGGCGATTATCACTCAATTTGAAATTGATTCAAGTGAGCAATGCACGCCTTATAGAACGTACCGAATTAACTAACTAGGGAGCCTTGCTAGATGCTGGCGAAGGCGTCAGCGACCAGTCCCGGTGTAAGAATCTGCGGGAGAATGACAGGCTCCTTGCTGCTATCGCCCGGATAGAGGATATACAGCGGCACCGAAGGACGATTAAATTCCTCGAGAATAGCTGTGATCTCCGGATCCTCGTTCGTCCAGTCACCTTTCATGTAGGTGATGTCATTGTCTAGCAGTGCCTGCTCGACGCGCTCGGTGCCGAGCGTAGTCTGCTCGTTGGCGAGACAGGTAATGCACCATGCGGCGGTCATGTTGACGAACACCGGGCGTCCCTCTGCCTGTATTTCATCTAGACGAGCAGTACTGAAGACTTCGTAGTTCCGGGTAGAGTTGCCATTCGCATCGACGCTCGCAGTTTGATCCATCGAGACTGTCTGCAAGAATGGAGTCTGCATCAGATAGACTGCGGCAAACAGGGCCGCGGCACCCACCGCATAGTTAACCGTGCGCAGTATTGGGCCAAAAGTAAAACGACGCTGATACAACCAGGCTGCGAAGGCAAGCAAGATACACACGCCGAGCACCATGGACATACCCATGACACCCACTTGATTCCCCAACACCCAGAGGAAGAACAGGGCAGAGGCGTACAGCGGGAATGCCATGAACTGCTTGAATGTTTCCATCCATGCACCTGGCTTAGGCATGTACTTCGTGAGAGACGGCATAAAGGAGAGCACGAGGATCGGCAACGCCATGCCGAGACCCAAGGCTATAAATACCAGCATGGCAACCACCCAAGACTGAGTTAATGCAAAGCCGAGTGCCGGACCCATAAACGGTGCGGTGCAGGGTGTCGCCACAGTCGTTGCTAGCACGCCTGTGAAGAATGAGCCCTTGTAGCCCTTCTTCTGCGCTAGGCTGCCACCGGCGCCCATGAGGCCCGCACCGATCTCGAACACACCCGAAAGGCTAAGTGCCATCATGAAGAATACATACACGATAAACGCGAGGAACCAAGGCTGCTGAAATTGGAACGCCCAACCAATGCGTTCGCCACCGGCACGTAACACGATGAGAACTGTAGCCAAGGCTACGAAGGCGGCGATCACCCCAACGGTATAAGCGAGGCCATCCATGCGCTGCTTGTGCACGGATTCGCCCGCATTTTTAGCGAAGCTAAGCGCCTTCATCGAGAGTACTGGGAACACACAGGGCATCAGGTTCAGTATAAAACCACCCATTAGTGCGAATAGCATATACAACAAGAGTCCGCCGCCTGCGCCACCAGTGCTGCTTGAATTATTTGCAGCGGCAAGAGGTACAATAGTAGTTAAGTTCGCATCGGCTGTAGGATTCTGAAAATCGTAGGCAGTGCGTTCTCCTTGTTCATTTTCTAGAACAAGAACTCCGTAAACTTCGGTGAGGTCGTCCAACATGCGTCTTGGCTGTTGGTGTGTGATCTGCAGCAGATTTCCCTGAATGCTGACATCGCGAAGCGGACCGGGTTTGACTATGCGACGCTGCTCAGGAAAGAAGAACGCGTCAGTGTAGCCAGAGAAAATGGCATCTGGCGCTTCGAAACCGAGACTCACGCGGTCACCGGCAACGGCGATGAGCGATTTGATGTCGTGATCAACCGTTGGGATTTGCTCTCTAGCGGTCGCAAATATCTGCGCGTTGCCTGCGTCTAACTCCGATGATTGTGCCACTGGCAGCGTGATACTCAGCCGCTGCTCTCCAGGAATACAGATCTGCTCACAGACGTTCCAGAAAGCTAACGTGGACAACTCAACCGTATCGCCTTCGTAGTCCGCTGGAATAGTGACTGCAATGGGATGTAATACTTCTTCCTCGTAGGCGAAGTTAACCAAATCGGTGTCATAGAACGGAAGCCAGTGCGGAGCCGGCCACAGCAGTTCGCCGATATTCGTTCCCTCGGGTGCCGTCCATTCGTTCGCGCTAGTAGGTTCTCCGCTATCGCCACCCATCTTCCAATAGGTATGCCAATGCTCGGCCGGTTGTAGCCGCAAACCTAGCCACGTTGTCTCACCCGGCACTATGTTTGTGGTCTCCGAGAGAAGCTCTACTTCGATGCTATGGTCCCAGGCCACGTTCGCGTATCGAGGCTTGATGTCGTAACCGTGCCACTGTCCGTCATCGTCGATGTAAGCGAGCAGTCCATTCAACTCCTGCAGGTCGGTATCGAAGCGACGATGCTGTTCTGTAGAAATCTGCAGGCGATTGCCGTCTTTGATGACCTTACGAAATGGTGCGTACTTCATGATCCGACGCTGTTCTGGGAAGAACCAAACCTCATCGATATCATCGAATAAATTTTCTTCTGCCTCGACCATGACATTGAACTTGCCATCGAAGCTGTTGAAGTTGGCCTGCAGGCTGTGTTGTTCGGCCGGCACTGGAGTCAGTGCGCGCGCCTCGGCAAAACCCTGCTGCCATTTTTCATCAATCTGCGCGGTGCCACCAACCGGCAACGACAAGTCAAACTCTGCTGAGCCCGGTATGCAAATCTCGTAGCAAACCTGGTAGTCGACGTTTGTATGGAGTTCAAAATTCGAAGCGCTGTAGTCGGCAGGAACAGTTACAGGAATCGGCAGGAATACTTCTCGCTCGTAGGTAAAGGTAACGAGGTCGCTGCCTGGAAAAGGAGTCCATTCGGGAATCGGCCAGACGATGTCGCCGGCGCTCGCGCCAGCTGGCAATTGCCACTCATTAGCCTCTGTCGCTTCGCCGCTATCGCCGCCAAATTTCCAGTAGGTATGCCAGTGTTCGATAGGGTCCAGCCGGATAGCTAGCCAGAGCGTTTCGCCGGGAACCACATTGCGGGTTTCCGAAACTAGCTCAACCTCGATCTGATCGGTCTTATAAATCTGTGCCTGAGCGCCGCCAGCCACGAGAATAAAACCTATTAATATCAGAAAGTTATGTAATTTAAGACGCATTTTGACTCCCATCAAATCATGCTTAAGATGATACGCGAGCAGAACCCTAGTTTGTGTGCCAAAAGGTAACAAAATCGGGCGATTCTGTCATTTAAAGACCGTATAAATGCGACTTTCTTACAGACGCTATCGTCTGGCGGTGGCGGAGTCGATAGTACAGGCTTGTTGCTTAGGCTTTATTTTATCACCCCCTCAACACGGGACAAATTTTAAACGTAGAACACCCTGATTAGTAGGCTCATGGGTCGATTCCGCTAGAAACTCGAATCCATACCGGCCGTAGAATTTGCGTCCTATAGAATTTGCCTTAAACACTTCAACCTCAAGCGTTCCGTGAAGCTCTTGGGCCTTATCCATCAAAGCCTTCCCAATGCCGATTCCTTGAAATTTCGGATCTAAGAATATGGCTCCAACCTCATTGCCGATCAAAGCAATAAACCCCACCACATTCCCTTTAACCTCGGCAACCCAAGTGTCTGCGTTCGGCATATATACATTGGGAATGTTATAACGTTCTGTCTCAAGGAATTCTTCTTTCAGGAATGGATGAGCGATTTTCGAAGCGCTTTCCCAAGATGATAAAACACCCTCCAGATCACCTTCTACGTAGTGTCTAATTATATGGGTCATGGAGCATCTCTAGCGTCGTAACGCCTTGAAGAACAGAAGCATCGCGGGGTGTTTCCTGGTTGATTTGATTGTTATGTGACATCACACAAAGCCCCCGCTACTCAAGTAAATAGCGGGCACCCAAAGAGCGAATGCTAGAGCGAAGGAGCAAGCAAATAACAGAATTATACTACTTCCCGCAACATGACTTAGAAAGACCTTAGGCTGAAAAATGTATGCACTCGCTAATAGAATAATCACAGTAACTGTATGAGTTCTCCACTCGACAAGTTTTTCTACCAAAGCCGTTATTGCGTGACGAGATTGATAGATTAGGAATAGGACTAGAGCTTCTAGACCCATGAGATCAGCCATCAATACAAATTCTATGGAAAAAGGGACGGCGTACGGAGCAATAATAAGCAGCGCTCCTATAATTAGCAGCTTAATCAAGACTGGCTTTTCAAACTTGAATTTCACTCAATTCTCCGAATGCCACTTAACGCCCTTAAGATTAGAATGGTGCGCAGCACCCACCCTTTTTTAATTGTTTGTTATGTACCCGTTTCAACATGAATTCTTAAGCCTTCCAGCAATGAATCCCACACAATGTCATTCATTAGCTCAAACAACTCCTTAGAGCGAAGGTTATCCTGTTCCAGAACCAGCTTAGTCCCACTTTCCTCGTCTATCAGTTTATAGTGAATGGACAAATAGTTTTTTAGAATTCGTTCAGTGCCGTGATTATCACTCCAGTACCGATATCTGTATTCGTTTGGCCGTGCAAGCTTTTCTATAATGCCAAAATCAGTGAATTCGGCGCCGTCTACCTCACCCTTATAAAGAACTTCCCCGCCGACTTTCCAATCTGACACTACCTCTGACAACGGATAGTACTTCACAATCTCTTTAGAGTTAGTCAGCGCATCAAAGATTATTTCTTTTGATGCTTGGACATGCAGCTCTTTTCGAATTGAATAACTACTCATCTATGGAATCATCGCAGAATACATCATGGACCGTTAAACTAAGATCTAACTACTCAGCTCCTTTGATTTTCTCATTCAGGTTTGACGATGAAACGAACGGCTGGAACCCACCGTACGCCATCCGCTGAGCATCAAATCCAATATTGGATGCAGCCATCAATTCCTCCATTCTCGGGTCGGCTGCTACCTTCTCATTGACCAAGTCACGTGCCTCACGAGAATCAAAAACGACCCAACCAAACAAGATGGCTTCATCTTCCGTAGCGGCAACGAGATCAATGAACGAGCGCGTTCCCTCCAAATGCAAATCGTCGCCAACACATTCCCAATAGTCGAGTGCTCCATGTTCCTTCCAAATCTTTGCGACTGCTGCAACAAGACGTTTGTACTCGTCTAATCGATCGCGGGGAATGGGATGAACGAATCCGTCTATATAGTGAGACATATCAGCTCCTTTCATTTAGCTGAATTATCTGGCGGCACGATATTAGTGCACATAACGCTATTAAACGGCTTCACTGTCATAGTGAATGGCTGCAAATAGGTTGCCTTCCGGATCCAAAAATTTGGCAATCCAGCCAACATGCGGAATAGCAGTTCTAGCCATTAGTGTTTTACCACCGGCCGCTTCCACTACTCGAATGGTTTCTTCAACATCGTCAACCGTGATCGAGCATTCGAAACCGAAAATGTCCTTAATATCTGGATTATACTTCCGCCCGGATATAGCGCCAATTACCGTACCGTCAGAAGAACTAATCCGGAAAAACTCTTCGGCTCCGGGATAGGCGCTACATTTCCAATCGAATACTCTTTCGTAGAATTCCTTAGACTTCTTTGTATCCGAGGAGTGAATGTCAAAATGCGCTAGTTTATTCATGGCGATTTCCAACAGTTAGGATAGGCAACTACGCGGAACTTACCTCCGCAACAGCATAAGTGTACGCTGTAAACCCAGCCTATTGAAACAACTTGTTCTGTAAAGAGCCTGAGACAAAACGCGATTCCGAGGATCCAACCTAGCCCAAATATCGAGTCCCTGGAGATTTCAAATACGAGGTTCCCGCAGATTTTTCACACAGCGCGGCAGCAAAAACTATTGCCAGGCGAGGATATGCTCAACCATAAGCTGCAACGTCTGATTGCCCCTGAACTCATTGATATCAAGCCGGTAGGCGATCTCGATATCAGTCATCTCTGGAGCCGGCCAGTCTTGTTTGTCGATATTAAAGGCGATCGCGTCGATGGTTTGCTGCGGCGCAAGTTCAGGCGCTAGCACTAGCTTTAAGTGATTCTCCCCTACTCTGCGTTGCTGGATTACTTTGAACTTGCCATCGAAGACGGGCTCAGGAAATTCCTGTCCCCAGGGGCCGCCTTTAATCAGCTCCGCGGCAGTCTCCATGGAGAACTCACTCTGTTCTATCACACCATCGCTCAAAATCTGTGCTTGAAGTAGTTCTTCATTTAACAGGAGAGCGGCTTGTTTCTGGAATGCCTCGGTGAATTCTTGCAGCTTGTCTTTCTCTAGACTCAGGCCTGCGGCCATCGCGTGACCGCCAAACTTGCTTATCATGCCCGGATTGCTACTGGCCACGGCATCTAACGCGTCGCGAATATGGAATCCCTTGATGGATCTGGCGGAACCTTTTATTTCGTTGCCTGTATCGTTCGCATCTGCAAAGGCGATAACGGGGCGATTGAATTTCTCTTTTACACGCGAAGCGAGAATACCCACAACACCCTGATGCCATCTTCCGTCATAGATACACAGCGCCGCAGGAAGGTCACTCTCCTCTAATGAAAATTCCTGCAGGAACTTGAAGGCTTGTTCGCGCATATCGCCTTCGATCTGTTTGCGGTCTTTATTCATCCCGTCGAGCTGTAGAGCGAGTTTGTAGGCTGTCCCTTCATGATCGGTAAGCAGACATTCGATGCCTGTGGACATGTCATCCAATCTTCCCGCCGCGTTTAATCTAGGGCCGACGCTGAAGCCAAGATCGGAGGCGGTAAGCCTGCCACTGCTGCGGCCGGCAATTTCCAAGAGACTCTTAATGCCGGGACGGGTGCGTCCTGCACGAATTCTTCTTAAGCCTTCGCTTACTAATATACGGTTGTTGCGATCCAGGGCGACTACGTCCGCTACAGTACCCAAAGCAATGAGATCTAGCAGGTCAGCGAGGTTGGGTTCCGCAATACTACTTTCTTCGAACCAATTCGCTTCCCGCAGCTTCGCGCGCAATGCCAACATCACGTAGAAAATAACTCCCACACCGGCGATGCTCTTGCTGGGAAAATTGCAGCCCTGCTGATTCGGATTAACTATGGCATCCGCATCTGGCGCTTTTTCACCCGGTAGATGGTGGTCGGTGATGAGAGTCTTTATCCCCGCCGATTTTGCAGCCGCGACTCCCTCTATGCTGGAGATGCCATTGTCGACAGTGATGATGAGATCGGGGTTTCGTGTCTTCGCCAACTCGACTATCTCGGGTGTCAGGCCGTAGCCATAATCGAATCGATTGGGAACGATATAGTCGGTGTGCTGAAAGCCAAATTGTCGGAGAGCCGTAAGTGCTACTACGCAACTCGTCGCTCCATCCGCATCGAAATCGGCAACGATGAGAACGCGCTGTTGTTGCTGCAATGCGTCGAGCAACAACTGAATGGCGGCGTCGATGCCCTTGAACTGTTGCGGTGGAATAAGATTTTCCAAGCCAAGTTCTAGCTCTTCGACATCTTTTATATTGCGCTGGCTGTACACACGCCTAAGTAGCGGGTGCATAGAATCTGGAAGGTTTAGCGTGGTGTTTGCCGCTCTACGTTTAACGAGTAGTGACATCAGGGCCCTCTTTATTCGATACAGAAAAAGCCATCCCTGACTTTTACTGACTATCGTGCGCCAAAAACTGGCGTAAAAGTGTCATTTCACTTGCTTTTGGCGCACTCGCATTGCCCTTAACGGGCAATGGTTGCACATCCCTGTGCAACTTAGTTATGTGAGTGTTTTTTTACGAATTCTGTCACCGCTGCCATTTCGTTTGGCACCACGCTGTAATGCTCTTCCCTCTCAAATAACCCTGTTAGGTGAGGCGGCAACTGTGGTGTATCCAGTCCAGCCTCGTTGATGGCATCGCTGAACTTAGCGGGATGCGCTGTCGATAGCGTGATCATCGGCGTGGACGGATCAGCATTACATTCTCTCGCTGCCCTTATTCCAACGGCCGTGTGAGGATCAACAAGCTTGCCAGTCTCGGCGAATAGTTTCGCGATAGTTTCACAGGTGAGTGCGTCATCGATTCTCGCGCTAGAGAAGCATTCGCGCATCTGCCGCCACTTCTCATCCGACACCTGTTGCGACTCCTTACCAAGTTTCGACATGAATTCTCTGAGCAGCTCTGCATCCCTATCGAATAGATCGAATAGATAGCGCTCGAAGTTACTTGAGACGAGGATATCCATGCTTGGAGACAAGGTATGATTCAAGCCGGTAGTGGAATACTCGTTGCCATCGATGAAACGATGCAGGATATCGTTGCTGTTTGTGGCTACAACTAACTGCTTAATAGGTAACCCGATGCGCTTGGCGAGAAAACCCGCGTAGATGTTGCCGAAATTTCCCGTCGGAACTGAGAAAGAAACCGCCTGATCTGGCGCCCCCACCTTAAGTGCCGCCGAAAAATAATAGACGATCTGCATCATTATCCGCGCCCAGTTTATGGAATTCACGGCGACTAGTTGACTCTCTTCAGGTAGAAAGGACTGGTCGGCGAACGCGGCCTTGACGATGCTCTGACAGTCATCGAAGTTCCCTTGTACTGCCAAGTTAAACACGTTATCGCCAACGACCGTAGTCATCTGCCTGCGCTGCACTTCGGATACTCGTTGATGCGGATGCAGGATAAAAATATCGACTTGTTCGGAGTGCCTACAGCCTTCTAGGGCTGCCGAACCGGTATCCCCCGATGTCGCCCCGAGGATAACCACGCGTTGGTCGTTCTTTTTCAACACATAGTCGAGTAGGCGGCCGAGCACCTGCAATGCGAAGTCTTTAAATGCCAGGGTAGGACCATGATACAGCTCCAGCATGAAGTCGTTCTCTGCGAGCTTAGTCAGTGGCGCCACTTCGGGATGATCGAACTCCGCATAGCTCTCAATGACTATCTTACGCAAGGCCTCAGTCGGTATTTCATCGCCGATAAAGGGAGATACGATTTTTAACGCGAGCTCCGGATAGCTAAGGTTTTTCCATGACACTAATTCTTCTTGGGAGAAATGAGGCAGCTCGGCAGGCACGTACAAGCCCCCATCAGGAGCCAGACCAGTTAGAAGAACCTGTTCGAATGTCTGCGGTGTGCCCCCGCCTCTAGTGCTTATGTATTTCAATTTTCCTTCCCTTCTCTCACTTCTTCTCTCATCTTTCTCAATCTTTTTGACGCCAATATTTGGTGAAATCAACTACTACGCTAGCCCTCAAATGACTCGACGCGGATGCGCATGACTTCGCCACTCACATCGTCAAGCGCTTCGATCGCGTCGATGGCTAGATTCAATTTCTTCTCTAGCGCCTTGTGGGTAAGAATGACAATTGGCACTGTCTTGCTATCGAGTTCTTTCTGAATCACCGCTTCTATGCTGATATCGAAGTCTTGCAGAATGCTAGATATCTTCGCCAATACGCCCACCACATCGTTCACCGGAATACGCAGGTAATATTCTGTCTCAATTTTTTCGATGGACAACACTTCGAGACCATCATGCATCGAGAGATAGCCGAGTGCAGGCAGCAGTGGCTTGCTCAATCCTGCGAGCTTCTGCCTCGCGATATCGATTACGTCGGCGATGACTGAAGATGCCGTGGCCTCTGCGCCAGCACCGGGGCCGTTATAGAGTGTAGAACCGACGGCATTGCCATGCACGAGTATGGCATTACCCACACCATCTACTCTTGCCAGCAAGCGCTTTCGAGAAATTAACGTCGGATGTACGCGCATCTCAATACCATTGCCTGTACGGCGTGCGATTCCCAAGTGCTTGACTCGATACCCCAGCTGCTTCGCGAAGCCGATGTCTTCCGGCGTAATACGACTAATGCCTTCGGTATAGGTCTTATCAAACTGCAGAGGAATACCGAATGCGATCGATGCCATGATAGTTAGCTTGTGGGCAGCATCGATACCCTCAACATCGAATGTCGGATCGGCCTCGGCATAGCCGAGTTGCTGCGCTTCGGTGAGCACGTCGGCGAACTGACGCTGTTTCTCGGCCATCTCGGTCAGGATAAAGTTACCCGTCCCGTTGATGATGCCTGCCAGCCAGTCGATCTTATTTGCAGATAGACCTTCTCGCAAAGCCTTGATAATTGGAATACCACCCGCCACGCTGCTCTCAAAAGACAGGGTCACGGCATTTACCTCAGCAATTGCGAAGAGCTCGTTGCCGCGCTCTGCTACAAGGGCCTTGTTCGCCGTTACTACATGTTTTCCATTCGTCAACGCCTGACGAACCACCTCGAAAGCAGGATCGAAACCACCTATGGTCTCGATGACTATGTCCACCTCGGGATCGTTGACGACATCGAATGGGTCATTGCTAATCTGGACTGTCGAGGTGACGTCTCCGCTCTTGATGCTACGGGACGCAATTCTTACAACATCGATTGCACAGCCGACGCGGCGCCTAATTTCTTCACCGTTGTTCTGCAATAGGTTGTAGCTGCCGCCACCGACGGTACCGAAACCGCAGATGCCTAACTTAATAGACTGCGGTTTAATTGACTTCGCTGATTCAGAATTCACAAAAGGCCCCGGACTTATTCAATATGAGCGCCGAATTATACTGGAAACATGCAAGAAACCCAGCAGTCCGGAGAGGTGAGGTGTCTCTAAAAGAGAGTGAGCTTGTTGAGTTGGAGCCCGACGGGATGCCAAGGCTCCTGGAATAAGAGACTTACTAGTTGATCTTAAGCATTGTCGCTAGGCGATCAGCATCCATATAACCGGGAATGACTGTGCCATCGGGGAATATCAGTGCTGGCGTGCCAGAAATGCCTAGCTCATTTCCCAGCGCATGGTGCGCAAGAACCGGCGAATCACAGTCGCCTGCAGGTAAATTCTGACCGTTCTTCGCTTGAGTCAGCGATTTCTTACGATCATCAGAGCACCATACGGAAATCATCTTGTCGTACGAGGCTGCTTCTGCGCCACCACGAGGATAAGCCAGGTAACGAACCTCAATGCCCTTCGCCATAAGATCATCAAGCTCGCTGTGCAACTTGCGGCAATAGGTGCAATCAACGTCAGTGAAGACTGTTATGGATGCCTTGACCACGTCAGGCGTGAAGATAATCATCTCCTCGATTGGAATGGCAGCGATTTTAACGAGACTTCGCTCCTGCTTCGCTCTTGTGGAGATGTTCACAAGACCCGTAGCGCCGGTCCGATACATGTCACCTGCGAAGAGATAGTCACCAGAAATATCACTGTAGAGAATCTCGCCAGTATTCAGTTCGACTTCATAGATCGTAGACAGGGGCGTGGGTTTCACGCTGATAATTTCCAGCTGATTCTGGGATGCCACCTCTATCGCCTGCTCGAGCTTGCCGCGCAGCGATTGATCACGATTTTGTGCCTGAGAGGCGGAGACAGCAACTAGCATCAAAGCTAGTCCCAACATAGCTAACACCGGCTTAATAGTTACTGTCATGGCTTGTCTCCTTCTGGGCCTGCTGTGCCCGAGCCGCGATGTGTGGCGCGCAAAGCGAGGCTAAATACTGTGTGGGCTATTTATAGCACTTAATAATCTGCTGCTCAAACTAGACAGAACACGTTCAATTTAATTCCCCGCAGCCAAGCCGGCTTCAGCCCTCTGTTCTTCGCAAACAACCATAGCGTAGAACAAGCTAGACCAGAACATGGCCAATTTAATTCCCCGTAGCCGCGGCGCGCTCAGTCCTCTGCGCTTCGTAAACAACCATAGCGTAGATCAAGCTAGGCTCAAATACATATCAAATCTATCGGCAGATATGAAAATGGGAAGACTGCGGACAGACTTCCCATTTTTAGGCCCAGATTGGCTGGAATGTAGCGCCCCAGCACTATCCCGAGGCAGCAGCCAGGGTTTGTTAACCCGACTTCTTTTCCAGCTTTTCTGTGATTCTTGCAGCTCGACCAGTCAGTTCGCGCAAATAGTACAGCTTAGCTTGGCGAACAGCACCGCGACGCTTCACTGTAACGCTATCAACGACCGAGCTATAAATCTGAAATACGCGCTCAACGCCTACACCGTGAGAAATCTTTCTGACTGTGAAGGATGAGTTCACGCCACGGCTGCGACGTGCAATAACGACACCTTCGAATGCCTGTAAACGCTCTCTATCGCCTTCCTGAATTTTTACCTGAACGACAACAGTGTCGCCAGGACCAAATTCTGGAAGCTCCTTGCTCATCTGTTCGTTTTCTATCTGTTGGATGATTTTATTCTTGCTCATCGTCTTGCTCCTGAACTCTTGTAGCGATTGGCAGTTGCCAAATTCTTAGTAAATCGAAATTCCCAAAACCCTCATCTAACTAGCAATTCAGGCTACTACGCTTTATCACGGGCATAGTCTTGCTTGAACTGCTCTAATAATTCTTCTTGCTCGATCTCTAGCGACATCGCTAGCAGCAAGTCTGGTCTCTTCAACCAGGTTACACCTAAGCTCTGCTTCAGCCGCCACTTGCGTATCGCTTCGTGATCCCCGCTGAGCAGCACCGATGGCACATCCTGACCAACGATACCCTTTATACCTTCCAAACTTTGCGGTCTGGTGTACTCAGGGCTGTGCAACAAGCCATTACTAAAACTGTCTTCTAACGCCGAGCCTTCATCGCCTAACGCTCCAGGCTGAAATCTCGTCATGGCATCGATCAGTGTCATCGCTGCCAACTCGCCGCCGCTGATCACGAAATCACCCAACGACCATTCTTCATCAATCTCGTTCTCAAGCACACGGTTGTCTATGCCTTGATAGCGACCGCATAGCAGTACCATGCCTTTTCGCTGGGCAAGATCGATAATCGAATCTTGCTTCAGGGTCTTGCCCTGTGGTGATAGGTAAATCACCTTAGCGCTTTCGCCCGCAGTTTGCTTCTCAGCTACTGCCTGCCTAGCCGCGGCTATCGATGCCATTAGCGGTTCGGTCTTCATTAGCATTCCGGGACCGCCACCAAATGGCTTGTCGTCCACGGTTCGATGCTTATCAGTCGTATAGTCGCGCGGATTAAATAACGCGAGGTTCATTAGACCCGAGCGTACCGCCCTACCACTGATGCCGTGCTCCGTTACGGCTGCAAACATTTCTGGAAACAGGGTGACTATTCCAAGCTGCACCGCTTACACCTCTCGCTTACAACTTCAGTCACTTCTGGTGAGCGCTTTTCTTACTCAATCCAGAGGGTTAAACCCAGTTGGCTCAATCCAAATAGTCTGCTTCCCAATCTACTCGAATAGTCTGATTTTTCAGATCTATCTCGATTACCACCGAATCTATTAAATAGGGAATAAGCCGCTCCCGATCATCGATGCTTTCGCTATCTGCTTTGACTACCAACACATCGTTGGCGCCTGTCTCTAACAAGTGGCTAACTCGACCAAACACTTGTTGGTGCTGATTGACCACTCTAAGGTCTTGCAGCTGATGCCAATAAAATTCGCCGCGCTCTAACTCAGGCAGTTTCTCATTCGCTATCGTTAATTCTGTGCCAGTCAGCAGTCTTGCCGTTTCAGGATCATCGTAACCCTTGAAATGGACCAGCAGAGCTTTGTTCAGACGACGGTGCTCGTCGAGCTCTAACTCCTGAGGCCGTCCCCCAACTTTCGCGTGGAAATGCGAGTAGTCGAGAATATTTTCGATCGGTGAGGTAAAGGAAATCAGCTTCAGCCAGCCCTTTAGGCCATGCACCCGGCCAACTTCTCCGAGTACCACCCACTCACACTCTGCTTCGGGTTTACTTACCACCCAGACAACGCGATATCAAAATCACGCCTCTGTAGTAGAAGTCTCTACCGCAACCTTCGACAATGTTGATACGCGAGAGCTAAGCTGCGCACCTTGTGCTGTCCAGTAAGACATGCGATCGCGATCAAGACGCAAACGCTCTTCCTGGCCTTTAGCACGTGGGTTATAGAAGCCAATTCGCTCAATAAAACGCCCATCACGCGCACTGCGGCTGTCACTTACTGTGATGTGATAAAAAGGCCGTTTCTTAGCGCCACCACGTGACAATCGAATCGTGACCATAAGTATTTCCTGTCATTCCAATGTTTAAGAGTTACGCGAGCCGAGGCTGATTTGCCCCTAAAACTGACGTGCTCGGGTAAAAAGGCGGGTATTCTATGTTAATTGGGGTGTGATTGGAAGCCTAGAAGCACAGTATTTTCGCGGGTTGCACGGCTTAACTGTACCAAATAATCCACCATTCATGTGAGGCATGAAATACTTCACGTTTTTGTAAAGTACTACGCCACTAAGACCCGGGAAACTGTCCTGGCCCACCCGGAAAACCGCCGCCGGGACCGCCGCCCTGCATACCGCCTAGGCCGCGCATCATATTGGCCATATTGCCGCCCTTCATCTTCTTCATTACTTTCTGCATCTGCTTATGCTGCTTCAGCAGTCGATTCAGGTCTTGAATCTGGGTTCCTGAGCCAAGCGTAATTCGTCTTTTCCTCGATCCATTCAGTGTAGCCGGATTGATTCGTTCACGTGGTGTCATTGAATTAATGATCGCTTCCATCTGCCGAAATTTGGAGTCATCCACCATTTTCGCGGCACCGGGTGGCAGCGCACCGAAACCCGGCATCTTATCCATGATGCTGGCTACGCCGCCCATATTCTGCATCTGGCCGAGCTGCTCCTTGAAATCTTCTAGATCGAAGCCTTTGCCCTTCTTAATCTTGCGGGCGAGCTTCTCTGCCTTAACCTTGTCGACTTTCTTTTCGGCTTCCTCGATAAGCGAGAGCATGTCGCCCATGCCAAGGATTCTTGATGCGATTCGATCAGGATAGAACGGCTCGAGCGCGTCCATCTTCTCGCCCATGCCGATAAACTTGATGGGCTTGCCCGTGATGTGACGCACTGACAGGGCGGCACCACCTCTCGCATCACCATCCGCCTTGGTCAGCACTACGCCTGTTAGTGGCAGGGCATCATTAAATGCCTTAGCCGTGTTAGCCGCATCCTGCCCCGTCATGGCATCAACGACGAACAGCGTCTCAACTGGATTTAACTGACTGTGAAGCTGCTGAATCTCTCCCATCATTTCCTGATCGATGGCCAAGCGTCCGGCAGTATCCACTATTAATACGTCTATAAATTTGCGTTTGGCCTCTGCCAAAGCCGCAGCGGCTATCGCTGCTGGTGTCTGGCTGCTATCGCTGACGAAGAACTCCACAGCTACCTCGAGAGCCAGTGTCTGCAACTGCTGGATAGCCGCCGGACGGTAAACGTCGACACTCACCACCATCACCGATTTCTTTACATCGTTCTTGAGCCAGCGCGCAAGTTTGGCAGCGGTGGTGGTCTTACCAGCGCCCTGCAGGCCGGCCATCAATACAACTGCCGGTGGCGCCGCCTTTAGATTCAACTCGGCGTTGGCCGTGCCCATAATAGATTCAAGCTCGGCCTGAACGATCTTGATAAATGCCTGACCCGGCGTCAGGCTCTTAGAGACTTCCTGTCCAACGGCACGCAGACTGACTCGATCGACAATATCTTTGACGACCGACAGCGCAACGTCCGCCTCGAGTAGTGCGCGACGCACTTCACCGAGGGCGTCTTGAATATTGGCTTCGGTGAGGTTGGCCTTGCCCGTGAGCTTTCTAAACGTGCCTGAGAGTCTATCTGTAAGGTTGTCGAACACTGTGGGCTACCACCTGACTTCTTGTATGTGAATTGAACGAGCTATTTAGTCGATACAAAAACAGTCATCCATGACTTTTTTGTATGTCGTGCGCCAAAAGCTACCGTAAAAATGTCATTTTACTTGCTTTTGGCCGTCGCATTGCCCTTAGCGGGCAATGGTTGCACATCCCTGCGCAACTTAGTCGATACAGAAAAATGCATGATACTGCATTTTTCTGGTCGAGATTTCAGCTACATAGGAAGCTAAGTAATTAATATCCATATCGAGATGCATTTTCCAGATTCGACTACTATTAGGATTCTTATCGAACCGTTTTCTGAGAAAGGGATCGAAATTGAACGGGCTACATTATAACGAATCCCAAGCGCATTAAAAAAGGGCTTCTACCGTTAGTATACATGTGCGACACTTTCCGATTGAATTTATTAACTCTCTTAACCCGTCTCTGGCGAAGCCTAAGCCTTTATTCATCATGCAAGTTACCGAAATTTCCGGACTATTCGCTGTCTTCTTCTACTTGATGGGCTCTGTCTTTCAAGGCATGAATTTCAAGTCGAACAAAGAAACACGCCGTCAGGTATTCCTATTTGGCGGATTAGCCGTCTTAACCCATGCGCTGAGCGCCTACGGCGTCATTCTTAGCGCTGATGGCTTTCACTTCGGCCTGTTTGAAATCAGCACCCTAATCACTCTGTCAATTTCGTTATCGGTCCTCATTAGCAGCCTACGCAAACCGCTGGAGATACTCTTTCTCGGTCTGTTTCCCCTCGCTGCTATCAGCATCGTGGCATCTCTCACAATTCGCAGCGACTATCCGCCGACGAATATGAGCCTAACCCTCGCGAGTCATGTACTGATTTCGATTCTGGCGTACAGCTTTATCACCATCGCCGCCTTGCAGGCTGGCTTTCTTGCCTACCAAGACTATCAGCTGAAGCATGGGCATACCGCCGGACTGATTCGCAAACTTCCTTCGCTTCAAGACATGGAGGCCTTCCTATTCGAGCTGGTCTGGGTTGGGCAGATGCTGCTGACCCTTACTATCGCCACGGCTTTCTTGTTCTTCGATGACATCTGGGGCGTAGACGGAGTCATTCACAAGACCGTATTTTCACTCTTGGCCTGGGTCGTTTTTGCAGTGCTACTCTGGGGCCGCCACCAACTCGGTTGGCGTGGTCAAACTGCTATTCGCGGAACTCTGATTGGCTTCGCGCTACTTATCATCGGGTTCTATGGCGTGAAGTTTGCACTGGAATACCTAATCAGTTGATAGAGCATTCTTATCCAGGTCTCCCACCATCGCCTCTGCGAGATAGCCCTTAAATGAGCGTCGAAGAACCCAGCTTAGCCATGTTGCTCCTTTCCTTCGGATTGCTGATCTTGGCCTCGGCATATTTCTCCAGCTCCGAAACCGGGATGATGAGCCTCAATCGCTACCGACTGAGGCATCTAGCGAGAAACAAACATGCGGGGGCGAGTCGTGCGAGCAAACTGCTGGAGACTCCCGACAAGCTGATCGGCGTCATCCTAATCGGCAACAACTTCGTTAACTTTCTCGCTGCGGCAATCGCCACTACCATCGCGATTCAAATATTCGGCGAACCTGCACCACTAATAACTGCGGTCGTCCTAACACTTGTCGTATTGATATTCGCCGAGGTGACACCGAAGACAATTGCCGCACTCTACCCAGAAAAAATCGCCTACCCTTCTAGCCTGATACTGATTCTACTGCTGAAGGTTCTGTATCCAGTAGTGTGGATGGTCAATGTAGTTTCGAATGCTCTAGTAAGGGTCTTAGGTTTTAATTCAGAGTCCGACGACAGTCATCAGCAACTTTCTGCTGAGGAGCTACGCTCCGTAGTATACGAATCCGGGGAAAGACTGCCCAGGCGCAGACAGGGCATGCTGCTCAACATCCTCGACCTGGAACACGTTACCGTGAATGACATTCTCGTACCGAGAAATGACATCATCGGCATAGATATAGAAGACGACATCAACGAAATCTTGAGCATAATCGGCAGCAGTCAGCACACGCGCTTGCCGGTCTATAAGAAAGACATCAATAACCTAGTTGGCATTCTGCACCTGCGCAGTGTCGGCAAACTGCTTCGAGTAGAGACAATTAATAAGGACGCAATACTTGGAGAAACCATCGAGCCTTACTATATACCCGAAAGCACACCCCTGCACATTCAGTTGTCCAAATTTCAGAGAAAGAAATTACGCATGGCCGTCGTCGTTAATGAGTACGGTGCGGTCAAGGGTCTCGTAACCCTAGAGGACATACTCGAGGAAATCGTTGGTGAATTTACCACCGATCTTGCTGACAGCAGCAAGGATTTCCATGCTCAGCAAGATGGCAGCTTCCTTATCGATGGCTCCACCAGTATTCGCGACATCAATCGCATTCTCTCCTGGAAACTAGACAACACTGGAGCAAAAACCCTGAGCGGTTTACTAACTGAGATGCTGCAATCGATCCCGGATTCATCGGTAGGCATCAAGCTCGACGGCTACTATGCGGAGACAGTGCAGGTAAAAGGCAATGTAATTCGTACCGTGAAGATGTGGCAGGCAAAAAAAGCCGTAGAAGACGGGTAGCCAGACACTTTGCTGCAGAGTCTATTTACTACGAATAACTTGAACCTCTTGTTCGAGAAACTTATCCAGATCGATCAACCTCCAGCCCGATAGCGTATGCGTCAGCGCTCCTTCACCGGCCTTCGCTGCAACCGCCAATTTAAAATCAGACCCTGCAGAAAGCTGCCAAAATTGCCACGCACCTTCCACGTCATTGCGCCGCGCATCAAACTCGACAGTGAGCCCATCGTCGCCCGAAAAGCCATAGGAGAAGTGCTGCAACGGTATTGCCAACCCCATACCGCAAGCCTTGATATACGCTTCCTTCAATGTCCACAAATCATAGAAGCGCGACTGTTGTTGATCTGCTGGCAGAGAAAGCAGCTGCGCAGTCTCTTTGTCCGAGAAATAGCGCTGTGCGACCGCGGCTATTCGTCGCGGCCTTCTGGCGCACTCGACATCGATCCCGATATCCTTGAATCGCGACACCGCCAGGACCACCTTCTCAGCCGAATGGGATAAGTTGAAATAGAGTGAAGCCGAATTCTGCTCCTCGCTGATCGCGGGTTTGCCATAGTCGTTGTGAGTAAAATTCCAAGACGCAGCTGCCACCGACCTATCGTAGCTCGATAGTGCAACCCGCATGAGAACGCGACCGAGTAGCATTTGCTTGCGATGTCGATCGAACTGATAGCGCCGAAAGCGCTTCAGCTCGGATTCCGTTAGCCAAGCGAGGCACTCGCTCTGCAACGAAGACAGCTCGAAATCGGCCTGCTCTAACTGCCAAAGGTGAATCTCTGACTCTTCAATCCGCATTTCTTTCACAAGGCATTTCTCTTTGATAATTCTCTAACAGCTGCACTCTATTCAGCATCAGTTTATTTAGCGCTCGAAGATGCACTTAAGCTGTTTACGGGCTATATGTATTTCGCTCGGATACGCAAAAGCATTATTTACATAGTGTATGTCGTCTAGCTCGATGGCTTGATTTACATGGCTATGTCCATACACATGAATGGTTGGGCTTAACTGTTTCACCTGTGCTCCCAAGGCCTCACTCCCGAGTACCGGATAAATATTTCTTCGCTTCTCCGGTATTTCAACAGGCATAACATCTATTCTTGGCAAGAAATGCGAAAAACTGATTACCGTCTTGTTGCTAATGTTTAGCTTGGGAATATTCAGCTTAAGAAAGTACTCTGAAACATCCTGGCTTTCGGGCAAGTGCTCAGGCCATGAGCATGCTCGGAAGTCTCGCCACGCCCTGCGCAAGTGTCGATCTGGCTCTCCAAAGGAGAAATCGTACCAAGAATACAAGGGCACGAAACTAATATCAGGCAGCTCGAAAACGCCTGTATGAACGCCGCAGGATTTACAAAGCTCGGCGATCGCTTCGAACTTCTTCAGAGAACAATCGAAATCCTCTTCCAGCACCCAGAGTTCATGATTGCCCGGCACAAACAATACCGCCTTAAAACTTGCAGCTAGCGAGACAAATACCTGCTTAAGTAGCGGCATCTTGTCAGTCACGTCGCCGGCGAGGATTAGGATGTCGTTTGCGTATTCCTTACTGTCCAGACTAAGAATCCAAGCCAGATTTTCTTTGTAGTCAACATGGATATCCGAAACGGCAAATACCCTCATTTAGCCTTCTTGCCCGATTTGGCCGAGTGACCGAGGTGCTGCTTAACAAACTCGGCCAATAACAGATATTCTTCTCTGCGTGGATCTGACTTGCGCCAGGCCATGCCCACTTCTCTGGACACATTCTCATTAGAGAAATGCTTTAGCTGCAGATGCGTATCGCCTAGCACATCGGCATCAACCGACATGGCAGGCAACAGCGTCATACCCAATCCATTTGCCACCATCTGTACTAGTGTGTGCAGACTCGTCCCCTGGTAGACAAGATCAGTATCGGCACTCTCTAGCTTGCAGGCTTCTAATGCATGATCACGAAGACAGTGCCCCTCTTCGAGAAGCAGAAGACTCTGCCCGCGCAGCTGGTGCTGTTTCACCTGCTGCACCTTTTCTAATGCGTGGCCTGGAGGAAGACACAGCAAGAATTCGTCTTTAAACAGGCTCACTGTCTCCATATCTGGCAGCGGAAAGGGAAAAGCGAGGATAATGAGGTCCAGCTGCCCCTGTTGTAATTGCTGAACGAGTTCGGCGCTCATCTCTTCTTTTAGATAGAGCTTCAGCCTGTCAAAACTCTTACGCAAGTCCGCAAGAATGGAGGGAAGTAGGAATGGCCCTATGGTGGGAATTACCCCAAGACGCAGGTCGCCCACAAGCGGAGCCTCATGAGCGCGAGCGATACCAATAAAGTCCTCAACGTCGCCCAGAACAATTCGCGCTTGCCCCAAAAGCTTCTCACCTAGAGAGGTGATCAACACCACCTTCTTGTTACGCTCAAAGATCTTTACGCCGAGCTGGGATTCAAGCTCCTGTATCGCTGCACTTAAGGTGGACTGCGTCACATGACAGGCCGCTGCCGCCTTGCTGAAATGCCGGTGTTCAGCTACCGCGCATAGGTATTTGAGCTGCTTAATCGAAGGATTCATGGTCAAAATCATAATCGATAAAAACGATCAAAGCACTCAATAAAATCAATTAGATTTGATATTCGAATTGACGTAAAGTAACTTCCGATTAAGTGATCCTCGACTTTCTGCCGGCAAAACAGGGCGGGCCTCTGATCAGCTGCATGCCCCTTCGGGCGCGGCCTGTAGCGCAGAGGGGCCATAGACTTGATCAGGGGCTCCCCAGGATCCACATTAGCTAATTGCAAACCATTAGGAGAAACGACATGTCATTGAAAGGTTCAAAGACAGAAGAAAATTTGAAAGCTGCATTCGCAGGCGAGTCGCAGGCGAACCGTCGCTACCTGTATTTCGCCCAGAAGGCTGACGTCGAAGGTTACAACGATGTATCTGCACTTTTCCGCTCGACGGCGGAAGGCGAGACCGGACACGCACACGGCCATCTTGAGTACCTCGAAGAGGTTGGTGACCCTGCTACTGGCATGCCTATTGGCGGCACAGAAGATAACCTGAAGTCAGCCGTTGCCGGTGAAACTCATGAGTACACCGATATGTATCCTGGCATGGCAAAGGATGCCCGTGATGAAGGCTTTGATGAGATTGCCGACTGGATGGAGACTCTAGCGAAAGCTGAGCGCTCACACGCCAATCGTTTTCAGAAAGCATTGGACGCTCTGGACGACTAGTCCAGCATCCTAGTTCAAGTTGCTGGCATCAAACTGATGCCAGCAGTTTGGAAAATCGCAGTAAGAGCTCGCGCAGCTCGCAAATCAAAGCTCTAAACTGCTAATAAGAATTTCGTAGCTTTAATAAAATTTTCGTCGTTTGAATTTCACAATCAACTGGGTTTCTTATGTCTGATCAAAGCAGAGAAGGCGGCCTGAGCGCGCCCACCAGACATCCGCTCAATCAAAATGATCCCGTGTTCTGGGATGAAGATAATCTCAACAAAGAGTTAGAGCGTGTCTATGACATCTGTCATGGCTGCCGACGCTGTGTAAATCTTTGTAACGCATTCCCGACACTGTTTGACCTAGTAGACGAAAGCGAGACTTTTGAAGTAGATGGTGTCGATGTTGCCGACTACGGCAAGGTGGTCGATCAGTGCTATCTCTGCGACCTCTGCTACCTTACAAAGTGCCCCTATGTTCCCCCCCATGAATGGAACGTCGACTTCCCTCACCTAATGCTGCGGGCGAAGGCCGTCAAATTCAAGAAAGGCGAAAGCAAATTCCGCGACAACGTCATCACCAGCACCGATATGATCGGCAAGGTGGCGTCGAAGCCCGTTATCAACTCCATCGTTAATGGAGCAAACAAGAATGGCGTTCTGCGCGCCATGCTCGACAAGACATTGGGCATACACAAGGAGGCTAAGCTTCCTGAATACACACGCCAACCGGCGCGCAAGAAACTTGCAGCGCACATCTATGACCCGGCAGAGGCGAACAAAGAAGCTAGCATTGATAGTGAACAAGTAACTCTGTTTACCACCTGCTATTGCAACTACAACGAGCCATCGATCGCGGACAGCGTGGTTAAGGTGCTCGAACACAACAATATCAAAGTAAATCTTGCCGCTAGGGAGCACTGTTGTGGCATGCCGAAGTTAGAATTGGGCGACCTGAAGACGGTAGCACAGCTTAAGGACAAAAATATTCCTGCGCTGTACGAGATGGTGAAAGCCGGCAACGTGATTGTAGCTGCGGTTCCTTCCTGTGTCCTGATGTTCAAGCAGGAGCTACCGCTGATGTTCCCAACGGACACAAAAGTGCTCGCGGTAGCAGCAGCCTTCTATGATCCGTTCGAATACCTGCATAAATTACACAAGGCAGGGAAGCTCAATACTGAGTTCAAGAACTCCCTCGGCAACGTCAGTTATCACGTAGCCTGCCACCAGCGCGTGCAGAACATCGGCCCAAAGACGAAACAGATTCTCGAGCTTATTGAAGAGACCACCGTTAAGAACATCGAACGATGCTCAGGCCACGATGGCACCTACGGCGTTAAATCCGAGACCTTCGAATTTGCCAACAAGATTGCTCGCCCTATCGTTAAACAGATTCGGGAGCAGGCTCCTGACTATTATGGCAGTGACTGCCCAGTAGCCGGCAAACACATCGAAAACAATCTGGATAACGATCAGAAAGCTATCCATCCCTTAGACCTTCTCTGCCATGCATATGGCATATAGGAAATTAATACGCCAGATTTAGGATTAAGACGAATGAAGAAACTTAGCATCAAGGACCTAATGAGCATTGAGGCCTACAACGAACAGCGCCCGGCCATACGACAAGCCATGATGGAGCATAAGAAGTCACGACGCCTCCCTCTCGGCCCGAATGCAATGCTCCACTTCGAAGACTATATGGTCATGCGCTATCAGGTGCTGGAATTAATTCGTGTCGAGAAGATCAGCGGCGAGGCAGCACTCCTCGAAGAGTTGGAAGCCTACAACCCATTGATTCCTGATGGCAAGAATCTGAAGGTGACATTTATGCTGGAATTCCCTGATGAGCCAGAGCGTAAGATTCGCCTGGGCCAGTTAATCGGGATAGAAGAACTAATCTCTATTCAGATCGATGGCTTCGATCCAGTTTACCCCATCGCCAATGAAGACTTAGCTCGATCCACCGACGAGAAGACTTCTGCGGTGCATTTCCTTCGTTTCGAGTTCGAAGATGACATGATTGCTGCGGCGAAAAAGGGCGCAGCATGGACCGTGCGCAGCGAACATCAAAACTACCAATACAGCACGGATTTCCTACCTACCGAGATCAGCAACTCCCTCTTGCGCGACTTCGCCTGAAAGATTCATCGCGGCATAAGTGCCAAGCCTCATCGCATCTAGCACGGTTGTCGCTACCAGCCTATTCGGGTAATATTCTGCGCTCCACCAACCCGCTCACGGAGTGAACCTGCCTCAAGAGCGGACGATCCATTTGCGCTGAGATGCGGCACCAGTGTCGCCGAATGCCAAAGCGAATGGCGACCTAAAGAGGAATTTTAAATGATATTTAGCAAACTACCCCGCAAGCTAGTCTGCCTCACTGCAGCGGTTTGCCTGAGCACAGCAGCGATTGCCAATCACCACGGTGGAGGCCATGAGAGCTCAATCAAGATGATCGACTCGAACAATTTTGGCATCGACCAGTCCGAGCTTCAGAGCATACGCGAGCAGATGCAAGCAGCCGTAGATGGCGGCTTTGTCTCTGGCAACATTATCCTCGTTGGCAATAACGAGGGAGTTGGTGTATTGGAAACTGTTGGCACTCAAGGGCCTAATCAAACGACAGAAATGAATGACCAGACATTATTCCGCATCTACTCCATGACGAAGCCTATCGTCAGTGTGGCGACGATGAGCATGGTCGAAGATGGCTTAATTTCTATCGCGGATCCTGTGTCCAAATATATTCCTGAATTTGCGAATATGCAGGTAATCGACGAAGAGACTGGCGAGATTACCGCAGCAAAGAACGAGATGACTGTGCAACATCTGCTAACCCATGAATCCGGTTTGATCTACGGGATCTTCGATCCGGAGAGCGACTTGGGTCGGCAATATTTTCAGGCTGGCTCTCTGCGCTTCGACATCACCGCTCTCGAATTGGCTCAGAACCTTGCTGCCCTGCCCCTGCGCTTCGAACCGGGTACGAAATGGAACTACTCGCGCTCAACCGACGTGCTCGGCGCGGTTATAGAAGTGGCTGCAGGCAAGCCCCTAGACGCTCTTCTCAAAGAAAGAATATTCGATCCCCTCGGCATGGATGAGACTACATTCTATGTAGACGACTCTAAGGCGGATCGCATCGCAAATCCTATCCATGGTGATATGGACGATCCACTCAACGTGCGAGCTATGCTATCCGGTGGTGGTGGACTTCACTCAACGACTGAGGACTATGTGCGCTTTGCCAATATGCTGTTGAACGGTGGCGAGTACCGCGGTGCACGCATCATTAGCGAAGCTACGCTGAATGCAATGAATCAAAAATTTATCGGCGACGATGTGAATCGCGATGCATTCTTCTTCGGGCCGACTGGCGATTGGGGTCTTGGTTTTCACCTACAACCTATTCCCGGAGCAGACAACGATGGCCCATTCAACTTCGGTTGGCAGGGAGTTGGCGGCACGGTATTTATCGTCGATCCGGAAAACGATTTCTTCATGATATATATGGCGCAAGTACGAGGAGGGCCGCGTGGCGCTCCTATGGATCTCACGCTATCTCAACGTGCTGTGTATGAAGCAATGCTGGACTAGATAGTCCTAGCTAGAATCTTCCGATAAAGATAAGGCCGGTGTTGCTAACAACACCGGCCTTTTTTATGCCACAAAAACTATGAATGAATTTTCTGACTAACTCAGTAAATCGTACTTCCGCAGGTAGCCGCGTAGCTGGTGATAGCTCAGGTTCAAGAACTCGGCCGCCTTCTTCTGATTGAACTGATTCTGCTCCATTGCCTGATTGAGAAGATTGATCTCGAACTCTTGCACCTCGTTCTTGAAATCGAAGGAATCCGTAGTGGATAAGTCAGGGGTTGGCGTGCTGCTCTTACCAACACTGCCGGCGTCCTCAGTTTCTTGGAGCTTCGTACTCGCTCTTAAGCGATAAGGCGATTCAAAGGGATTGAAAACGAGCTGAGTAATATGGCCATCACCATTTTGGTAAACCGCTCGCTCGATTACATTTTTCAGTTCTCGAATGTTTCCAGGCCAGGAGTATTTACCAAGCGCCTTCTCTACCCTATCGGAAAATCCAGCGAAGAATTCCCCACCGATTTCTTTCACCATGCCTACTGCAAAATATTCCGCGAGAATCAAAATATCTTCTGCACGCTCTCGCAGGGGAGGCAGAGTAACGACATCAAACGCGAGCCTGTCCAATAGATCTTCTCGAAATCGACCTTGTTTCGCCAAATCGGGAAGATCTTCATTCGATGCCCCTACGATTCTTACATCTACCGTAAGTGTTTCATTGCCGCCCAGCCTCTCGAATTCACCATATTCTATGACTCGAAGTATTTTCTCCTGAACGGGCATCGGCGTATTGGAGAGCTCATCCATGAACAGGGTGCCGCCATGGGCTCGCTCGAAAAACCCCTTCCTCTGCTTGGTTGCGCCGGTATATGCCCCAGCCTCGTGACCGAATAGCTGAGCCTCCAATAAGGTTTCGCTCATCGCTGCACAATTAATCTTCAGAAAGGTTTGCTCCCAACGCTGGGAAAGATAGTGTAGTCGCGCGGCGACTAGTTCCTTGCCAGTGCCACGCTCGCCGATGAAAAGAACCGGCTTATTCAGCGGTGCCACGTGGGAGATATGCTCTTGCATTTCGAGGAAACTGGCAGACTCGCCAATCATCCTTGGAGCTGAATTCTGCTGAGACATAATACTCTTTTATATCAAACAGTTATAAGACAATGCCTGCCCTTTCGCCAACTTTCAGTTAGCCTGATTAAATCAGAGGGGCTAAACGCGGTATGAGTAGTGAAAATTACCACTAGTTAAGTTATTTAGCTATCTCGACCATTATCTGAAAACGCCATTAGAATTAAACCGTATATTATCAATGGCTTATAATGTGAGTATTGTTGGCACGCTATCTGCTAAATAGTAACTAAGCCAGCCTTTTGTGTGGCACTAGAGACTAACAGTTGTCGAGGTAAACGTAATGAGTATATTTAATAGACTGTCCGACATTATCAATTCCAATATCAGCTCCCTGCTGGATAAGGCGGAGAATCCGGAAAAGATGATCCGCATGGTAATCCAGGAAATGGAAGAAACACTGGTTGAGGTCCGCAGCGGCACAGCCAAGGTTATCGCCGAGAAGAAGACTCTAAGTCGACGCGCCGAGCAACTGAAGAAGCAGGCGCTGGACTGGGAAAGCAAGGCCGAGCTCGCGCTATCAAAGGGGCGAGAAGACTTAGCGAAGGCTGCCCTGCTAGAGAAGTCCAACATTAACTCGAGCGTGGTGATCACCGAAAAAGACCTAGCGAAGCTCGATGTGACTCTGGACAAGCTAAGCGTTGAAATCGAGCAGCTGCAAGCGAAGCTCAATGATGCGCGGGCTCGCCAGAAGACGATTGTCATGCGCACCACGGCGACCGAGTCCAGACTCCACGTTAATAGACAGTTACACAGTTATTCTATTGACAATGCGATGGACAAATTTGAGTATTACGAAAAGAAGATCGATCAAATGGAAGGTCAGATGGATAGCATCCACATCGAGAAGCGTGGCTTGCAGAGTGAGTTCGACGAACTCGAGAAGCAAGAATCCATAGACCAAGAGCTTGAAGATCTAAAAAACAAACTTAAAGACCAATAGGCTTTCAGATGGGCATACTTGAGTTCGTAACTTCGATTGTGGCAATGGTACTGGGTGCCGTCACGGTGTGGATATTATTACTAAGGAAAGGAAAGCGCTCGGTGCGTATCGAACCAGATGGCAAGTACAATATGGGCGAGCTATCAGCGATGGCTGAATCGCTGACTGAGCGTATCGACATACTCGAATCGATACTCGATGCGGAAGTCCCTGATTGGAGAGAACAGAATGAACATGGGCAACAGTAGCTTGAAACTGAATCGGCGTGACGCACGCTGGCTCGGAGTCTGCGCAGGAATTGCTCAGTGGCTAGACGTTCCAACAGTTCTGGTCCGCGTAATCTTCGTTATCTGTGTCATCACCTGGCCCACTCTTATCATCGGCTATTTCCTGCTTTATTTCTGTCTGGACAAAGACATTACACCAGATAAGATGCGTAATTATTTTAAGAGTGACAGCACCGCCGAACACTTCAAGCAATTAAATTACCGTAAACCCATTTACAAAAATGCGCGAAATAAACGCATCGCCGGCGTATGTAGTGGTATCGCCGACTACTTCGAGGTAAGTGCATTCGCCGTTAGGGCCGTCACACTATTCTCGCTGTTCATATTTGGCCCCTTTACCTTCTGGGCCTATGTAATCTGCATATTCGTTTTCGAACCCGATCCTCACGTTACTCCTACTAGCCGCCAAGAAAGGCGAGCCAGACGCAAGCAACAAAAAGCGGAGCGAAGAGCTAGAAGAAAAAATCGTAAGAGCTATGTAAACGAAGACTACGAGCAGTTTGCCGACAAAGTGGCCGACGAAGCCTATGCCAAAGCGACTGCCGCCTTTAAGGATGCGAAAGAACAATACACTACTGAAGAGCAGGACGAACCGGTTGAGGAAGACTCGAGCACTGCGTACACGCGCGACAAATGTACGGAAATCTACAATACTATGGAATTGCGTCTGCGCGAGATCGAAGCTTACATGACCTCCAAGAGGTTCCGTTTGCACTGCGAAATCAATCGCATCTGATTAGGGAGCCTCTGGTCTAGTCTATGACCCGAGGCTCCTTTGAGCCGCCGGTTTTCCCGAGGCCTTTAAAGCAGTACACTAACGCACCTAAGTTGGCAGCTCTCCAAAAGCTGTGACTAACACTCGGTGCAACCCATGAAATTTTGTCATCAATGTGCAGGCTCGCTCATTCTTCGCATACCCGCGGGCGACGATAAACCTCGCCACTGTTGCTCCGAATGCGACACTATCTTCTATCTCAATCCTAAGAACGTCGTCGGTACCCTGCCTTTCTTCGAAGACAAAGTCCTACTCTGCAAGCGTGCTATTCAACCGCGAATTGGAAAATGGACCCTCCCTGCAGGCTACATGGAAAATGGTGAGTCCAGTCTTAATGGTGCCCTACGAGAAACACAGGAAGAAGCAGGCGCTTCCGTCATCGTAAAGGGCGATAGCTTGTATACTTTGTTCAACCTACCGAAGATAAACCAGGTGTATATGTTCTTTCGGGCCGAGCTAGTGAATCTCGATTTCGCGGCGGGGGTAGAATCGGAGGAAGTTGCGCTTTTTAGCGAGGCGGAGATTCCATGGCGAGAAATCGCGTTTCCAGTAGTGAAGAGCACGCTGGAGCATTACTTCGACGATCTACGGAAAAAACAGTTTCCAGTGCGTATGTTCGATGTGCATCATGGAGAAGACAGAAGTTTCACGACGAATCTAATCAGCGAGAGTCTCTCTAAATAGAATTCGACGCGAGTCTCTATTCAAATACTTCGGTGCGGATAACCGAATAGGCGACTTCCTCATAAGGGTGCGAGTCCTTCATAGCCCTGACAACTTCCACAATGAACGCCTCAGCGCACACCATCTCGACTTTGTATTCGCTCAAGGTTTCTAAGCTGCCCTGCTCCCCTCTAAAAGGGTTGCTTCCCTCGCCAGGCTTGTATTGCCCCTCGCCAAGAATCTGCCAGGCACAGCAGTCGTAATCCCCTACTTTGCCTGCGCCTGCATCAAACATAGCCTGCTTAACCTGCTGCAGTTGTTCCTCAGGTACGTAGAATTCTATCTTGAGTAATTGCCGGTCGCTCATTCTCTGTTGCCCTCAAGCAAAGCAATTGGAACTGGGAGAAACCCTATCCCAACCACTTTCTTGCATTACGARACATACGCWTGCTTGGCGCATCTTCCACCCAGTCACTTGGGTGCCAAGAATTCTGACTCGCGCGGAAAACTCGCTCTGGGTGAGGCATCATGATCGTGACGCGGCCATCGTTACTGACAATTCCCGCTATAGCATCCGGAGAACCATTCGGATTTGCAGGATAGCGTTCGGTCTTCTCTCCGTAGTTGTCGGAATAACGTAGCGCAATACAATTCCCTGACCGCAGTTTCTTCAGGTCACCCGCTTCCGCGAACTCCGCCATGCCTTCACCGTGGGCTACAGCCAGAGGAAAGCGCGAGCCTTCCATCCCCTGGAGAAATGCCGAGTTATTCGATTCTACTCGCACCAGACTGACCCGACCTTCGAATTGCTCCGAGCGATTACGCACGAAACGTGGCCAATGATCTGCTCCCGGTATCAATTCATGCAACAGAGAAATCATCTGACAACCATTGCAGACCCCTAGCGTGAGAGTATCTGGATTCGTGAAATAGGCTTCGAACTGCGCGCGCAGATCTGGATTGAAGAGTATCGATTTCGCCCAACCTCCACCGGCACCGAGCACGTCACCGTAGGAAAACCCACCGCAGGCAACTAGCGCATTAAACTGATCAAGATTCACTCTTCCGCTGATCAGGTCTGTCATATGCACATCGATGGCCTCGAAACGCGCCCGGTCGAACACGGCTCCCATCTCTATCTGTCCGTTGACACCCTGCTCTCTAAGAACGGCGACACGCGGTTTCGCATCAACATTGATGTAGGGCGCGGTAATGTCTTCGTTCAAGTCGAAGCTGAGCGCGATAGAAATGCCTGGATCTGCGGCATCAAGTATTTGATCGTATTCTTCGCTCGCGCAGATCGAATTGTCTCGTATGCTCTGCATATGATAACTAGTCGCAGCCCACCGACGCTGCAATTCGATCACGCTCTGAGAGAATAGATTATTCTCGCCAAGCCTGATGTTTAACGCGCCCTCATTATTCAGCTGAGCTATTTCATACACACAATCGGACAAGCCATTCTCATCTGCATATTTCATAACAGACGTTAATTGTGTTTTCCTAACCTGGATTACCGCGCCCAATTCTTCATTGAATAAGGCAGCAAGCACAGTGTCTTCTGTTGCTAGAGGCTGTAACTGGACATCGACACCACAGTGGCCCGTGAATGCCATCTCTGCGAGAGTTGTGAATAGACCACCATCAGATCGATCGTGATAGGCCAACAATAAATTCTCGTTGCGACAATTGTTGATAAAATTGAATAAGCCAACCAAGTCGGAAGGATTATCCAGATCCGGAGCTGTTCCCTGCATGCGGCGATAGACCTGACCCAACGCTGAGCCCGCAAGTCGGTTCTTTCCTCTTCCCAAATCAACTAACAGAAGACTAGTTTCTCCCTGATCTGTCTGTAGCTGTGGAGTAAGGGTCTTACGTATGTCATCCACAGGTGAAAAAGCCGAAACGATAAGCGACAAAGGCGCGGTATTGCTTTTCTCAATGCCATCGTCATTCCATACAGTACGCATGGACATCGAATCTTTTCCTACGGGTATACAGATACCGAGCTGTGGACACAGGTCCATCGCCACGGCTCTGACGGTTTCAAATAGCTTCTGATCTTCGCTGCCGTGACCCGCCGCTACCATCCAGTTTGCCGACAATTTAATATCGCCGATCTTTTCTATTGAGGCACTTGCTATGTTGGTAACGGATTCAGCGATCGCCATTCGGCCAGATGCCGCCGCATCGAATAGCGCTAGCGGTGTACGCTCACCCATCGCCATTGCCTCGCCGGCATAACCGCAGTACGCGGTAGCCGTCACTGCCGCATCGGCTACTGGGACCTGCCAAGGACCGACCATCTGATCGCGATGAACTAGCCCGGTAATAGTACGATCGCCTATCGTAATTAGAAAATTCTTGCTCGCGACCGCAGGCAGAGCTAACACTCTCGCTATGGATTCGTCTAAGTCTAAATCGCTAGTATCGAACGAAGTCTCATGAAGCTGCCCCGACTTCACGTCACGATGCATCTTCGGCGGCTTACCGAACAGGAGCTCCATTGGCAGATCGATTGGGCTATTGGAGAAATGTGAATCATCGAGGCGGATATGCTCTTCTTCAGTAGTCTCGCCAACAACGGCGAACGGACAACGCTCGCGTTCGCAGATGGCATTGAATCGAGATAGGTGCTCAGGATCGACTGCTAGCACATAGCGCTCTTGCGCCTCGTTGCACCATATCTCCAAGGGAGACATCTGACTTTCTGCATTGGGAATATCGCGCAGGTTAAATACGCCGCCCCGCCCACCGTCTTTGACGAGCTCCGGCAGCGCATTGGAAAGACCGCCGGCACCTACATCGTGGATGAATGCGATGGGGTTGTCGTCGCCCAGCTGCCAGCATTGGTCGATGACTTCCTGACAGCGCCTCTCCATCTCCGCGTTCTCTCGCTGCACCGATGCAAAGTCCAGATCTTCATTGCCAGAACCCGATGCCATCGAAGAAGCCGCACCACCGCCGAGACCGATCAGCATAGCTGGTCCGCCAAGTACGATTAATTGGGAGCCTACGGAAATTTCACTCTTAAGTACGTGCGGCTCACGAATGTTGCCAATACCGCCTGCGATCATAATGGGCTTGTGGTATCCACGCACCTCACTCTCGCCAGCCTCATTCGCGACAACCTGCTCGAAGCTTCTAAAATACCCGCACAGAGCGGGACGACCGTATTCGTTGTTAAATGTCGCTCCGCCTATCGGCCCTTCAAGCATAATGTCGAGCGCCGATGCAATATGGGCGGGCTTGCCTAATTCTTCTTCCCAGGGCTGCAAAAACCCTGGAATCTTTAGATTGGAAACACTGAAGCCAGATAGTCCTGCCTTTGGCTTGGATCCAGTGCCGGTAGCGCCCTCATCACGAATCTCGCCACCAGAGCCAGTCGATGCACCTGGGAATGGTGCTATCGCCGTAGGATGATTGTGTGTTTCCACCTTCATCAAGATATGCACAGGCTCTTCGATGAAGCCGTACTGTTTGGAATCAGGGTTTGGAAAAAAGCGCGCGCTATCGTGACCCGCCATTACCGCTGAATTGTCAGAATAGGCAGACAGCACGCCGCCCGGCGACTGTTTATGGGTATTGCGAATCATGTCGAACAGGGAATGCTCTTGAGGCTCGCCATCGATAGTCCAATCCGCATTGAAGATCTTGTGGCGGCAGTGCTCCGAGTTAGCCTGAGCGAACATCATCAGCTCTATGTCATTTGGGTTACGGCCTAGATCAGTAAATTGCTGGTGTAAATAAGCGATCTCATCTTCGGCGAGCGCCAGCCCCAATTCGGTATTCGCATCTCTGAGTGCAGCTGTTCCCCTATCCAGCACATCGATAGAGGCATGCGGTTGCGGCTCGGCGTGACGAAACAGACAATTGGCCTGTTCGACATCCCCTAATATTCCCTGGGTCATGCGGTCATGGAGCATGCCATCGAGCACTGCGAGCTCGGATGCACTGAGGGATTGATCAACGGTAACGGAGAATAAGGTTCCGCGTTCAATTCTATCCACCATCACCAAGCCACAGTTGTGCAAGATATCGCTGGCCTTGCTGGACCAAGGCGAAATCGTACCTGGCCTCGGTACTACCACTCGAGTTAGGAGCAAAGTGGGATCGGCCGCAATGCTTTGGGAACTAAAACCAGCGCC
>NVUL01000017.1 GCA_002401885.1 SAR86 cluster bacterium | reverse complement strand
ACCATATTACAAAATATTCCTATTTATAAAGAATATCATGTATTTTTATATAGTGCTATACAAAATTACATGATATTCTATATTTAACAGAACATCGTGTAGTTCTATATAGTTATAAATCACAACACAAATAACTAGCCTTTAAACGAAACGGCTATATTGAACATCTATGTTTGGGTTTGTTATGGGTTTGTTAAACGCGCTTTTTTGGGACTTTTTTGGCCTTATGGGAAACAAAAAACCGCAGAAACCTGCGGTTTTTACCATACATTGACGCGTTATGAGCGGACTGCTCGAAGAAGTTGAATCGCAAAGATTTACCTATGGAATACAATAGGATTCAGCCCAACAAGAGATTTGCAATTGAAGCTTATCACTAGGAAAATCCAGAAATATGAGTCTTGAGTACTGGCTATTCCACATTCTGGAGACCCAATTAAGATGAAAACGATGCATTATGCTGCCCACTACCTATTAGGTAGCCCATCAGGTAGCCGGAATCATTTTTTGAAATTTATTAACTTGCTAAGTAATTGAAAAAAATGGTGACCGCTGAGGGATTCGAACCCTCGACCTACTGATTAAAAGCCAGTTACTCTATCCAGCTGAGCTATGGGCGCGTGGAAAGGGGATTATATACACTTAATGAAGGACGGTCACTGCATGCCTGATCGAGAGATTGATTCGTAATTTGGCTAAGCCAAATCCCTCTCCCTTCGGGCAGCCTTTGGCTGTCTGCGGAGCTGCGCTCCTTTCGAACTCCCGACCAACTGGTTCGAAAACCCTTTACTCTATCCAGCTGAGCTATGGGCGCGTGGAAAGGGGATTATATACACTTAATGAAGGACGGTCACTTCATGCCTGCCGAGAACGCTCAACCCGTAGCATACTCCTGCACCAAAGCATCCGCTGGAACATTCCAGCTTCTACTAATCAATCGAATATTCTCTAAGGTTAAGCTTCGTTTCCTGTTAAGCAATTCAGAGGCTCTGGACCTTGAGTTCAATAGGTCTGCTAGATCTTTTTGGGTCTTGCCGGAAAACTCCATGACATTCAGTAGAAACTCCACAGGATCTGGCGCCTCTATCGGATGTACCTGACTTTCATAGAGCTCCACAAGCGCCGTGAGTAATTCAAGTTCATCACCTTCTACAGAGCCGTACTCGGCATCCAGCAATTGATCTATTCGACTAAGGGCATCTGCGTAATCATTCTCCGTATGAATTACTTTGATATTCACTAGACCTCTCCCGAATCAATGGCGTCATATTCCGTGTGCGTTCCTATGAAGCGAATGTAGCCGATTCTATAGGGATAATTGAATTTGACGACTAATCTGTAGCTGCCCCCTACAATGTCAAAAACAGCTCTGTTATCGCTGATAACACTGACTTTGGGGAAATGGTTTTTGATCTCTTGTGGTGTAGCCCAATCAGCTTTCACCGCAATACTATGCCAAGACTTGAGGGCCTGCTCGCTGTCGGCATGAGTTTGCCAAAATTCCCGTAATTGTTTTTTGGCTATGATTCGCATTCATCCCGCTTCAGCTACTAGTTAGCCACCCTACATTGTTCCCTATATGGGAACAAGTCTATTGGCTCGTTTGGCTGAATTCACAGTAATCAGAATACGCGCCCTAAGCCCCTTTTTAAGAGTAGTCTCAGCTTGGTGAAATTGCCTAAGTATCGCCGCAGAGCCCACCACTACTAGCTTTTACCCCCCACCCCCTATATGCTTTCTGCCCATTGATCACTGCCAAAAGTAATCGGGGGATTGCATGTCAGATCTAACAGCAGGTGAGGCTACACCTAGTAAGGCGCCAGGTGGCATGGACTTCTCGGCGGCGCCAATGCCGGCTATTCGTAAGGTCCTGGAAATCGTCGGTTGGGGCTTGGTTGCTCTTTTGGTGTTTACCGGTCTATCGGCAATTTTTAGTCGAACAGATTTCATGATTGGGGCTTTTTCTGAGCCTATCGCGAATCCGGAAGAGGTATTTAACGCCTTCGATATTCGCTACTACACCAATGCCATGGCTACTGTTCTACATCTGGGGCCTGGCTTCTTTGTGATGGTGCTTGGTCCGCTGCAGTTCATGCGCGGCGTGCGTAAGAAGCACATCAATTTGCATCGCATCAGCGGGCGTGTCTTTGTACTGTGCGGCACCATCGGTGCATTTTCCGGCATCGCAATTGGCGTGTTCGATCCGTTTATGGGCGTGGGTGACCAGGGCTTTAATGAATCCATGGCAACTGCATTCTTCTCTGTGTATATCCTGTTCAGTCTGGTGATGGCGATCGTGCGCATCAAGCAACGCAATTTCGGTCAGCATCGTGAATGGATGATTCGTGCTTTTGCGCTAATGTTGGCGATAGCCACAGAGCGATTAATGCTGAGCGCATTGATGGCAACAACCGGCATCGATATCGCCGTGCTATTCGGCACGACATTCTGGATGGCGGCGGTAACGAACATAGGGGCTGCCGAGTTGTGGATTAATTTTACTCGCACACCCGGCAATGGCGCACGCCATTGGAAAGACATGGACGCGAAAGCTGCCAAGGCCTAGTCTTAAGCGAAAGAAACACTGACCGGCTCATTATGGAAGAACTCACAGAAATAGAAGCGATTGCCAGCGTCATTCAATTGGCGGTGGCACCGGTATTCTTATTGGCTGGCATCGCGGGGTTACTGAACGTGCTCTCGGTACGATTGGGCCGTGCAGTGGATCGGGTTCGTGTGGTTGAGACTCGCCTCGGCAAGGAACCGCATCCGGAGCACGTTACAATTCTTCAAGCAGAGATCGCTGCGCTTTGGAGTCGAATACGCTTAGCGAACTGGTCGATTCGGATGTTTGTGGCGGGTGCGCTGCTGGTTTGTCTTGTTATCGTATCGCTGTTCTTTAGCGAATTCGCTCAGTTCAATTTGTCGGCGGCGATAGTTGCGTTTTTTCTCGGCGCCATGTTGCTGCTTATCATGGGCCTGATCTTGTTTCTAGTTGAAGTGAGTATATCTACTCGCAGCATTGGCCACGGAATCACTGAAATTCTAGACGAAGATAAAAACAGCGCAAATTGACTTTAGCTTACCGCTTTCTCTGACGCCGCTGCCTTCTTCTCTATCGCCTTCTCCATAGCAGTCTTTATATTGCTATCTAGGTTTCGAAGTGTCGGGCTCAGAAAATAGAAGCCGGCGACGGTAACGACAAGCAGCACGCACGCGCCGAATAGCGCATTCGCTGCGCCGATACTGTCCGCCGCGATCGCTAACGGAAATACACCGATAGGCGTAAGCGCGAATGACAACATCATGAAGCTGCTCATACGCCCTCTTACGCTGTCATCCACTAATATCTGCACCGAGGCATTGTTAATCGTCTGACTTGCACTGACGCACATATTGGCCAGCAAGAGTGGAATCAGGGCCAGATAGAAGCTGTTAATCTCGACAAATATCGCCAGCAACACACCAAAGGCCGCCGTGCTTCCGATCATCAAGTTAAGACGCGACGCATTGTCGCCACGACGCAAAATCCATATCGAACCCAGCACACCGCCAACCCCACCCACGGCCATTAAGGTGCCGACACCGCTCTCGCCAACGCCCCACTGCTGTTCTGCCAACATCACTAGAATGCTCTGAAATGGCATGGCTAGCAGCATCGGCACTAGACCAAACACTAGGCAAAGCAATATCGGGCGGTTGCTGCGCACATAGCTAAAGCCTTCACTAATATCTGCCAGCAGTTTCTCTTTTGGCTTGTCGGTGGGATTCGATCGGCTGCGTTGTACGCCCAACATGCAAAGAATGGCTGTGGCATACAGTACAACGGAAAGCATATAGGCAGCCGTCGCCGAGTATTGGGCTACAACTACACCCATTATCGCCGGCCCGATGACGCGGCTAAGATTCATCACGCCACTAGAAAAAGCCATGCCACTCTGCAGTTTTTCCGGCCCGACTACTGTCGCCGTGATCGCCATGCGCGCAGGCATGATGAACGGAAAGGCACAGCCAGCGACGAAGGCGGTACAGAGCATATGCCAGAATTCCAGACGCTCGGTGAGTAGCATGGTGAGAATAAAGATCTCGTTAGCCATGATCAGACACTGGCCGATGATGACGAGTTGCCTGCGCTCTACCCTATCAGTGATCGCACCACCCAACAGAGACGCGAAGATCATTGGTATCGCTACCACCAGGTTTATATAGGCGAGCGAAGTCGCCTCGCCGGTGAGATCCCAGGCAATGATAGTGCGGGTAAGCATCTGTCCTTGCATGGCAAAGAAGAAGGCCGCGTTGCCAAGAAATAACCAGCGAAATTGACCTATTGAAAATACAGCGAATGCGCTGGGTTTGGTGGTAGTCGAGTCTAAAGAGGGGGAAGAAATACTAGCGCTCCTAAAGTGTGCGCAGTATAGGTCTTACTCTGTCCAAACAAAAGTCTTGCTCCAAAATCTCGTAAAAAGGCGCGACTATCACTAGTAGTACAGACAATAGTGATAGCCGCGCCTTTTACTCTTACTGCAGCTTTCGAGTTATTGGTTTCTTTCGTAGAACGCCGAATTGATGAAGTTATAGTCGTGTGCGGCAGCAAAGAGGTGGCAGTCTCTGCAGAACGCGCCTAGGCCCGAATCACCGCTTCCGCGTCTATTGCCATCGGCGCCCATCACGTATTCCCAATCGCCCGTTTCGGGTGATTGGCCGCTGGCCAACTTGATCATCAGTGTCAGGTCTGGGCTGCGCCTTGCCTGCAACGCCGCCTCATTGTTAAAACTCTCCTTCAGCAGAATCGTTCCTTCGGGATAAGGCAGGTTCTGCGTGCCTTGGTTTACGCCCTGGCCTAGGGAGTTTACGTAGATTTGTCGAAAAGCATTGCTACCATCGTGCACGCTGCCGAGGAAGCCAGTCGGGTCGCCGGTCTCTGGCTCAGGCGTTACCTTGTACCAGGATAGATAGTCCGACCAGGCACTCGCGTCGGGTCCGAGCTGTGGCGCCGTCGACATGCAGGCAGATAGCAGTCCCGCAAGAGCGAGCACCGCTAGAGATTTTAGTTTCATGTTCTGTTTTGCAATCATGCGAGTTCCTTCGCTGTTTTTTCGCAATTCAATCGAATCATCGAATCACGTGTACTAGTTAAGATCGAACAAAGTACATTTCTATTTCAGAGAATTTAAAAAATACTGATCCACAACAGGGAAAACATTCAAGGCTGTGACAACACGGCCTGCGGCTGCTTTAGTTTGATACACTGTGTCTGCTATTTAGCGTCTTGCAGTTAATTGTTACCGGATAATAGATTATTTAATTAACTTTTTATAAAACAGTAGTTTAGGCATATATCGTGCAGCGCAAGCCGCTATCATGAAACGCGCAAACACGGTACTATCGCCAGCGAATTTTTGTCACCCATCACTCGGTTTACCCAGGAGAATTAGCGTGCGCAGAGCAGCGAGCTTCCCGCTATCAGCAGTACTTTCCGCCCTCGTCATTGGGCTTTTCACTCTAACACCCGCCCTTGCTCAAGATGCCAGCGTCGAACGAGGCCGAGTACTTTTCACTGCCGAGTGCTCGCGTTGTCACATACCCCAAGAGATGGAAGGCCGCCTCCGCGCACGCTGGGTTGGTCGATTGGGAGAAGAGTTGTACCAACAGATTCGCTCTACCATGCCCGCCGAAACTCCTGGCTCTCTCGATAACAGCGAATACTACGACCTGACTGCCTTCATCTTGCAGTCCGGCAATGTTGCTATCGATGGCGGCCAGATCGGCGTCGCCGATCTAAATGTTCTAAACATTAACCCAACTGAAGCTATCGCTGCACAAGGCGATGACAGATACCGACCGTGGACTCACCTCAACGGCACAGAGAAATCACTGCGTTATGCGGATCTGGATCAGGTCAACGCTAGCAATGTGGCCGATCTAGAAGTCGCCTGGTCATTCGACTCCACTCCATTCGGTCCTAGCCCGGAAACCTACAGCGTGTCGCAGCCCTTAATGGTAAACGGCCGCATCTTCGCCACGGTAGGTTCTACCCGTAATGTAATCGCTCTCGATGCCGCCACTGGCCAGATGCTGTGGCTGTGGCGCCCCGAAGAGGGACAACGTTTCGCAGCAGCCCCGCGCAAGGGCTCGGGAAAAGGACTCTCTTATTACAATGCCGGCGGCCAGGATGTCATCTTCACCATCACCCCCGGCTATTATTTAGTTGCTCTGAATGCGCTTACCGGCGATCCGATTCCAAGCTTCGGTGCCGGCGGTTATATCGATTTGCAAAGCGGTCTGCGTCTCGGTCCCGGCCGCGATGATTTGGATATAGGCATCTCTTTCCCCCCGTTGGTGGTAGACGATGTTGTTATCGCTGGGGCTGCCCATGAAGTGGGCATGCGTCCGCTCTCTGCCAGCAATGTGAAGGGAGACATACGAGCTTTCGATGCACGTAGCGGCGAGATTCTGTGGACCTTCAAGACCATCCCTGAACGCGGTGAGATCGGCTTTGAGACTTGGCAAAATGACTCGACAAGCTACACCGGCAACGCCGGCGTCTGGTCGATGATGTCGGCTGATTCCGAACGCGGCTTGGTGTATCTACCAGTCGAATCAGCAACCGGCGATCGCTACGGTGCAGATCGTCCCGGAAACAATCTGTTCGCAAGCTCAACCGTGGCACTTGACTACAAGACTGGCGAGCGCAAGTGGCACTTCCAGACAACGCATCACGACATCTGGGACTGGGATACGCCTGCGGCGCCCTTGGTAATTAATCTGCCGAATGGCACGCCCGCTGTTGTGCAGACACTGAAACAATCGCATCTGTTCGTATTTAATCCTGAGACTGGTGATCCTCTTTTCCCAGTTGAAGAACGCTCGGTCCCAGACTCGGATACACCGGGCGAAATGGTATCTCGCACACAACCGTTCCCGAGCCTGCCCGCTCCCTATGACCGACAGGGCTTTCAAGAGGATGATTTGGTAGATTTCACGTCTGAGATCGCAGCCCGCGCCGCGGAAATAGCCTCAAGCTACCGCTTCAGCGAGCTGTATACACCGCCGTCTCTCTATCAACATCCGAAAGATGGGACATTAGGCACCTTGCACCTGCCTTCGTCCACTGGCGGCTCAAACTGGGAAGGCTCTGCCTACGATCCAGAAACGGGAATCATCTATATCTCATCCCGCACAGCGACCAGCGTATTAGCACTAGTCAATGAGCCAGACGCGTCCTCGATGCGCTACATTCAAGGCGGTGGCCGCACCCCATCGGTAGATGGCATTCCTCTGGTTAAACCACCGTATGGCAGCGTTACTGCTATCGATCTGACTACGGGCGAGCATGTCTGGAAAATCGTCAATGGCGATACACCAGAAAGCATCAAAAATCACCCGCTTCTCGAAGGCGTCAATATTCCAGCGACCGGCAAGCCGACTCGCTCCGGCATGGTACTAACCAAGTCTCTGTTGTTCTTCGGTGAAGGGCCCGGAGGCGCAGCACTGTTGCATGCTGTCGACAAAGCCACGGGTGAGACCATCGCCGAGATCGAACTGCCCGCGTCGGCGACCGGCATGCCTATGACCTATATGGTCGATGGCAAGCAGTACATCGTCATGACAGTAAGTGATTTCCAGAACGGCGCGAAGCTGATCGCATTGGCCTTGCCATAGCTCTGTCCTCGCCCCCGCTCAAGAAAAGAAGTAAGCTAAAAATAGGGCAAAACTCACTTGCATGTACTACTGTGTTTATATACAGTATTCACAATCGAAAGGATGCAACACCATGACAAACCGCTGCTGGTGGCCAGGCGAAGACCCTGTGTATATCGCCTATCATGATGAGGAATGGGGCGTACCCGTGCATGACGAGAGGCTCTTGTTTGAGTTTATCTGTCTCGAGGGACAACAGGCAGGCCTAAGCTGGATCACCGTGCTTAAAAAGCGCGATCACTACCGCAAGTGTTTCAAAAATTTCGAGATAGACAAAGTCGCGAGAATGACCGACAAGACTATCGAGAAGCTGCTCTTGGATACGGGGCTTATTCGCAATCGCCTGAAGCTATATTCTATACGCGGCAATGCGCTTGCCTTTAAAAAAGTGCAGAAGGAATTCGGAACCTTCGATAGCTACATCTGGTCTTTCACCGGCGGCAAGGTATTAGATGGCAAGCGCAAGACACGCAAAGACGTACCTGCTACAACCGATATCAGCGATGTAATGTCGAAGGATCTCAAGAAGCGCGGCTTCAAGTTCATCGGCAGCACGATCTGCTACGCCCTCATGCAGGCGGCGGGGCTAATCAATGACCACACAAGTAATTGTTTTCGTTACAAAGAACTGAAAAACTAAGAAGTAGGATTACAGTGGACTAGAAAATGGAATAGTAGCCATCTACTAAACCTTAACAAAACTATTAACTCAGAGAGGAAACACAATGATCGGATATGTAACTGTCGGCACCAATGACCTAGAAAAATCAGCGAAATACTACGATGAACTGCTTGCAGAAATGGGCGCTAAGCGCTTCATGGAGATGGATACGTTCATTGCTTGGTCGAATGACCCAGCTGGCTGTGGCTTTTCAATCACCAAGCCCTTCGATGGCAATCCTGCTTCCGTCGGCAACGGCGTAATGGTAGCGCTCATGGTTGACAGCACTGACAAAGTGGATGCTCTCTATGCCAAGGCAATCGAATTAGGCGGCACCGACGAAGGCGCACCTGGCGCACGCAGTGATAACTTCTATGCAGGTTATTTTCGCGACCTCGACGGCAACAAGCTTAACTTTTTCTGCACGACTTAATGCCACTAACTATTGCCATTAACTACAGACGCCAGGGCTCCTAGGCTTGGCTGAGTAGGCATTAGTTATTTCATGGGCTTGCAGCCGTAAGGTTGCAAGCCCTATTTTTTTAGAGACCTTGGATTTTCCTTTCCACTTCATAAGAGCTGTCGGTAACGATTCTCTCCAACACCTCTACTCTTTCACGTAGTAGAACTACTTCATCCTGAAGTTCCTTCGTCGAGTTTAGATCCATCTCCTTTCGTAGTGTACCGAGTTGAGACTCCGTGCTTTTCTTGTACTTAAAATATTCAGTGATAAATACAATCAGGCTTACCGGCAGCATGACTGCCATCATCACTCCGAACAGATCTAAAAAGTCAGACATAGTTATTCTCCTCTTTGCGCGGGATTCCTTTATGCTGCTTGGACATCCGAATAGCCGATGCTCTTAGAAGCTTCGTTGCCTAGATAAGAGCAAATTCCGGGCCATGATTTTAGCTGTTTATTATCAATGACTTACGATTATTTAGATGAAGCTATCGAGCGAGAAAAACGAAGAAGTAGCCAATTTGGCCACGGGATTTTGCTAACTAAAAAGCAGCTTGTCTACTCTGTTTACCGAATAGCCGCCTTTAGCTTGCAGCGCCTTTTTACAAGTCCACAAGTAATGATTGATTGCTGTTTACAACATCATGCCGCACGGGATTTTCAGAGACACTGTATCCAGCCGTTCTACTGTATCGGATTTCAGCCTTTCCTGCTTCGTTCGCACAAGTCGAAATGGCAGTTTCTGACGAACGCGGGATTCGAACGCGATAATGATTTCGACCGCAGACCTTGTCGTAAATATTCAAAGTTAAACTATTTCCTGATCCATTGGCTAAGTACCAGTCAACCATGCCGAATTCAGGTGGCGTGCTTGATTGACAGCCAAAGAGTACAAAGACAACTGAAAATACAATCGAAAATCTTACTCTTGAGAATGAAAAATGGGCTGACATAGTGAATAAAAGCTCGCTAGTAGAGACTAGTCAGAATCTTCCTGACTGGAAAACTGTGCATAGGCCACCGAGTTCAACTCTTGCGCACGATTGCCAAAAACAATCTTGTGCAAGGTATCTGCGATGGAATCCTGAAAATCATCCATGTGCATATAGGCTGCCACGCCACCATCGGTTGGATCCAAAGCCAATGACTTCAGATCGCCGCGGTGATCTTCGGTAATAATAATCACAGGAGTAGAGCTGCGAAACGGGCTGCGTTTCTCTTCGCCGCGTAGCTGAAAGAGAAACTGATCCCTAGGCTTCTTATAAGGGTTCCAACCGGTTACCACACAGGAAATTTTGTTCGTAACCAGACCAAACAAGCGATTGTATTGGTGAATCGCCTCACTGGCGTTGGTTTCGTTGTAGGTGTTGATCGTAGTGTACAGACCCGTATGCCCAATTAGCGCTGCGGCCTCATCGACTAAGGTATTGTTTAGATCGTACAAGAGAATGACAGGTTTGAGGCTCATGGTATTGGAATTCTTAACCCGTATTTTAGTTGCTTCTAATAGTGCCTATTCAGTAGTACTTACAGTAGAGCTCAATCAGACCGGAATACTATATTCGCAGAGATATCGTCACGAGTAGTGCGCGTCTCGTTCGCATCTACGAAAGGATCTTCGTAGCCAAAGCTTATACCGAATAGAATCTTTGTACCATCTTCGATTTCGAAGGCATCGCGCACCATATCTGGATAGTTACGCATCGTGCCCATAGGACAACTATGTAGCCCAAACGCCACCATGCTTAACATGAGAGACTGTGCGAACATCCCTACATCGATCGCAACAGTCGTGCCAAAGTCCGGGTGCATCCCAAGAAATGCGATGTGCGGCGCGTCGAAGAACTCGAAATTACGCAGTACTGCGCGCATGCGCCCTTCTTTATCGCCTCTGCCTATGCCCATCTTAGAATAAAGTGCGACGGCGCATTCAATCTGCCGAGTGCGGTACTCGTCCGCGAAGTCACCCCGGTAAGCGTAGTCGGGGTTCGGTGTAACTCCTCCGGCCGTCGCTGCAACCATTTGCTCTCTCAGGCGGTCTTTTAACTCACCCGAAGCCACATAGACCTTCCATGGCTGCACATTACAGTTGGACGGCGACTGCTGCGCAATCTCGAAGATTCGATCCATCACATCCTGTGGCACTTCTTTGTCGAGATAGCCACGCACCGAATGCCGAGCATAGATCGAATCGATTAGCCCCATATCCGGATCGGCTAAGCTGGACTTAACTGCTTGCTGCTCATTTTTCATGCATCAATACCATATTCAATCTTAAGGACTAGTCTCGGCTCGTTGTTCGTTGTTCGTTGTGTAAATCTAGCTCGGTTACTTAGCTCAGTATCCGACCGCCATCAACATCGATGGTAGTACCAGTAACGAATCCATTTTGCATGACGAACAGAATACCTTGGGCTACTTCTTCGGGAGTTCCCGCTCGTTTGATCAGGTGAGACGCCGTCATCGCTTGCAGCTTGCCTTGCTTCTCATCACCCATCCAATCAAACATCGCTGTATCTACCGTACCTGGTGAAACTACATTGACACGCACGGGCGCCATCTCTACGGCGAGGCAACGCACTAAATTCTCAACCGATGCACCAACACAGCTTAACGGAGACTGGGCAGGCTTAATCTTGCGAGCAGGCGAACCACTAACAAGTGTTATGGCGCCATCCTCTGCGAGATATGGAGCACCAGTTCTAACAACCTTGGCATAACCCCAAAGCTTATCGTAGGCAGCCTTGAACTGATCTTCAGTTTGCTCAAGGAAAGGCTTGAGAGTTCGTTCTCCACCCACTGCCGCTGAAACCAGATGATCAACAGTGCCCACCTCTTTGAATATGGCCTCGAGACTGGCGGCATCGTGCGTATCTGCCTGCCGTACTTCGAAGCTGCCATTGGCGACTTGCTTGGCGGCCTCTATATGTCCTTCCGAGCGCCCTGCCGCCCAAACCTTCGCGCCTGCTGCTGCAGCTGCCTGCGCAGCAGCAAGTCCGATGCCTGCCGTACCACCGATAATTACTACATTCTTGCCCGTTAAGTTATTGCCAGTCATTTCTTTTTTCTCCAATGCTTATGCTAGTTATTCTGTAAATTGTTTAATTCTGCGTTATCGCTACACAGGGTTTAAAACACTCTGCCCGGATTGAGTATGCCTTGCGGGTCCATCGTGTGTTTAAGTGCCTTCATGAGTGCAATTTCGGGCTCGCTCTTGCTGTAGGTTAGAAACTGTTTCTTCATTAAGCCGATACCGTGTTCAGCTGACACCGCACCGTGTAATTCCTGTATTAAGCCATAGATGATTTCATCAATCTGCAGGTGAAGATCTCGCGTCTGGGGGCCCACATGAATAATGATATGCACATTGCCATCGCCAATGTGCCCGAATAAGCCGAGTATCGCATCGGGCCATTCAGCACGGAGCCTGCTCTCAACTTCTTCGCCGAAGTAGCCCATGTCGTCAACGTTTAGGCTCACGTCATAGGTATGCATATAGCCGACGCCAGGATAGACCTCAGCCGCCGCATCGCGCACGGTCCAGAGATTCTTAATCTTCGTGTCCGAGTCCGCTACGATAACCTCCTCGATTAATTTTGCCTCACTTGCCTGCGACAAGACCTCGAGAAAAAGGTCACTGTCCTTCTCGGCGTGCGAACCCATACTCTCTATCAGCACATAGAAACCGTAGTGATCATCCATTGGAACGGTAGCATGGGGCACGTGCTGATCGATAAGCTTGTAGGTATTGTTCCAGATAACTTCGAACGCACTAAGGTTTGCGCCCAGACCTGCCTGCACGTGTACCAAAAGATCCGCCACCTTCGCAAAATCATTAACTGCACACATCGCCACAACCTGACTGCTAGGCTTCGGCGATAGCTTGAGTACTGCTCTGGTAATAATACCCAGTGTGCCCTCGCTGCCGATGAAGAGTTGCTTTAGATCGTAGCCTGTATTGTTCTTTCGCAGCTTGTGCAGGCCATCGATAATCGTGCCATCGGCCAAGACCGCTTCCAGTCCCACTACTAAATCTCGCGCCATCCCGTAGCGTATAACGCGGTTCCCTCCAGCATTCGTGGAGAGGTTGCCGCCTATGGTGCAACTGCCTCTCGCACCAAGATCCAGAGGGAACAACAGGTCGTGGGCATCTGCCTGTTCTTGAATAGTTTGTAACTCTGCACCAGCCTCAACCGTCATAGAGCTAGTAAAGGGATCTACCTCGATTACTTTCTTCATGCGCTCAAAGCTGAGGGAGATCTCTCCTTCGAGTGGGGCGGCCGCGGAAACTAGGCCGGTCATACCACCTTGCGGTGCGATCGGCTGATTCGCGGCGTGACAGGTCTTGAGGATTTGTGACACCTGCTCAGTCGATTCGGGTCTTAACAGCAATGCGGGAGGAATCGATCTATCACCCATCACATCTTGATAGTTCTTCGACTCGATATCCGCACCCTCGCGGAATCCGGCAGACCCGACGATGGTCTTCAGAGACTCGATAAGTTGTTCACTGCAGTGGGCAGCCATAACGCTCTCTCGATAGCAGGCAGAAACGGGTGTGAATAATAGCACACACAGTGCGCACCGTACCAGCAGCCACTGTTGCAGGATTGAGTTCGGCAGCGCTAAATAATGCTGTTAGAATCGAATGCTTACGAGGGCTCAGACTCTTCGGCTCATCAAATTCAATTCTTGCACTCCGCCAAGGCAAGTTCTTACAGACTAGGAGTTAAATCATGAAGAATTTTCTATTGGCAGCGATTGCCGCAACGGCAGTAACTGGCTGTACATGGGTACAACTTACTGCAGAGGGTGAGAATGTCAGTCTTGTCGGTGTCGATCTCATCGGCAATTGTGAACGCATAGGTCGCGCCACCTCAAAAACCTTAGACTCGATTGTGACGGTCGAACGTGGTGGCGGACGCCTGCAGGAAGAACTTCTAACCCTGGCCCGAAACGAGGCTGGACGCATGGGTGGAAACTCCGTTGTACCGGAATCCCTCATCGACAATGGGCAACAAGATTTTGGTGTCTATAACTGCCCGAGATAGCAGAAACACTGACTTCCAAGCAGATTAGCCCTCATCCAGAGGGCGGTATTTCCCATAGTGCAAAGAAATAATGCTTGACCTTATTTAGATATTTAGATAGTTTTCTAAATATCTAAGGAGATCACATGCAATTAGTCCTCGAAGCCATATCGGATCCGACCCGCCGCAAGATCCTCGACCTTCTCAAGAAGGCCGAGATGTCGGCCGGCGAGCTGGGCAAGCATTTCGATATTAGCGGCCCTTCCATGTCCCATCATCTGAGCAAGCTAAAGGCCGCCGACCTGGTGATAGCGAATCGAAAGGGTCAGAGCATTCACTATTCCATCAACACATCTGTTTTCGATGATGCTGCGCAATTTGTCATCAGCTTTTTTCAAGAAAAAAAGGAAACTAAGAAATGAAATTCATAATCGCCAATGCTTTGAGTTTTGCCTGTCTCGCCGCAATGGTTGTCATTGGGATAATTATGTATCCCGGGCTGCCCGAAACCATTCCCACTCAATATAACTTTGAAGGCGTGGCGGGAAACTACATGCCTAAACTGGTGGTGGTCTTGATAATGCCGATGTCTTATGCCGTGTCTATCGTCGTGATCAATCTCATGATCCGTTTCTCGCCCGAAAAATTCGCGATGACGAATAGCCTGCGCGCAATGGACATAATAGTTTTTAGTGCCGGCCTGCTGTTACTAGCCTCTCATGTGGGATTGATGGTGAGCTTAGGTGATGCCGATAGTTTTCATCAGTATTTCGCCATTGGAATGGCCTGTTTCCTGATCATTTCAGGAAATGTAATTGGCAAGACTGAGAGAAATTTCATCTTTGGCATTCGCATACCCTGGACCGTAGCGTCTATGGAAAACTGGCGCGCTACCCATCGCTTCGCCGGTAGACTGATGGTCATATCCGGATTACTACTTCTACCTCTTAGCCTCTACTGGCCTTCTTTACTGCTAAATCTAGCCTTAGGACTAGGCTGGCTAGTAGTTGCCGCTATCTATTCATTCGTCTTCTATCTCAAAAATGAGAGGAACAGCGAAAATAAAAAGGAGGCCAGCTAGTGAAAATCACCAATCTGAGCGATAATGCGCACCGAGAAATTGCCGCTTTCAATGAACCAGATTCAAGTTCTGACCGACCTCTTTATCGGTCAAGATTAAGACCAATTCAGGCGATTCAGAAAAGATTAGCTGCGAGGCCACAGCACATTGAAATTCTGATTTTAAGTGTACACATACTCTATCTCGGGTTCTAACCATGGAAAAAATCCTACTTTCTCTTACCGATGCATTCGCTCAAGCACCCTACAAGGTACTGAAGTACAAGAGTTTTGTACTCGCCGGTCTGATTGTTATGACTTCAATCATGGTCTACGGCATCTACACCCGTACCACGATGGACATGACCACCGACAGCTTCCTGGATGACGCCGATCCCGCCGCCATAGCACTCGACGAGTTTCGCGAACAGTTCGGCAGCGACGAGTCCGTATTCCTCGTTTATCGAGCGAAAGATGGAAATGTATTCTCCAGAGAATCTATGGAGGCCGCACAGCAGCTGACAGACGATCTACGGAACTGGCAGTCGTTGGACCGAAGTCAGTACCCCGAGACCATGAACGGCATTACGTTAGATTGGGAAGAACTCAACCATATTCGGCGGGTTCGATCTATCGCCAATCTTCGTTATCAGGAAAGTATTGGAGATAGCCTGCTTTCAAATCGCTTGGTGCCGAGTGCGCTACCGGAAGAGAATGAGGAGCTAGGACTGATCCGCGGCAATGCCCTCTCCCAGGAAGACTACCTGCTTGCCTTCTATTCAGAGGATACCGAATACGGCGCCATACTCATTCAGACAGACTTCGGCACGAAGCCTGTAGAGGGTTTCGTGTCGGCGGTCGATGGCGTCAACGTATCGCTCGATGACAGCTTCGGCGCCTTCGGCGACGATGAAACCTTCGATCTAAATTTCAATGAAGATATAGAAGTCCAGGAAATTGATTTCGAAGCTGTAGACATGATGGGCTACACCGCCTTCCACGTCATGTCCAAGACGATCTACCAGAAGTACGAAACACACTTCGAGTTCTTTCCAGTCGGCACACCTCCGCTCATGGAATTTATGCTCGAGATGCTCGGCGAGATGCAGGTCCTCGGCATGATTCTGGTACTGATTTTTACACTCCTCCTATGGATACTGTTCCGCTCATTCAGCGCAGTTATCTGGCCACTCGTTACAATCCTACTAAGTATCGCTTGGGCATGGGGCATTCCTGCCTGGACGGGTGTCGTCTTGACGACGATGATCTCGCTCACGATCATGTTGATCTTCGCTGTGGGCATTGCCGATTGTGTTCACGTAATGAGCGCCTATTTTACCTTTCGCCGCGAAGGCGAAGAGCACTACATAGCGCTTTCTCATGCCTATCGTAAGACTGGCCTAGCCCTATTAGTAACCACCATCACCACCATGTGTGGCGTTATGGCCTTAACGATATCCGACCTCGCGATGATTCAAGTATTCGGATGGACATCTGCCGTGGGTGTGCTCCTCGCCTTCTTCTTTACCATCGTGCTTCTGCCGATACTGCTAGATCTATGGCACCCAGGAAACCCCAATGCGGATGCGAGCTTTGCGGACAAGTTAGGCAAGCGCTGGCATAGCCTGAAGAGGAATACGAAGCTAGGCATAGCCGCTGTCTACTTCACCGCGATATTCGCGCTTTTAGGACTAGCCATTGGTGGCTACCTAACATTAGTGACCCTACTTACCTACGTGGTTGTCAACTGGCAAAAAGCGATCCTCGAGGCGGTGCCAGGCATAGCAGCACGCTATCCCTATGTCATCATGGCTATCTTCGGTGGCATCTTTGTTACCTGCCTCTACGGCATGAGTCAGATCCGCATCGACAGCAATATGGCTGAACTGACGCGCGAAGATTCCATCATCCAGCGCGCCTACGCCGTGGTGGATGAGAACATGGCAGGCTCACAGAGCATGGAAATTGTCATCAACACGAACGCCATTGATGGCATGATGAACCCAAGACTATTGCAGGCTGTAGATGAATTACAGACCCGCATCGAGGCGAGATACCCGAACGAAGTATCGCGCACAAATTCTTTGGCAAATATCGTGAAAGAAACGAACAAGGTCATGAACAATAATGACCCTGCCTTTGACCGCATTCCCGATTCCGGATTGATGGTTTCGCAGCTGCTCTATCTCTTCAACAGCTCCAACCCAGAAGATCGCCGCGCAGTAGTGTCGGACGACTACAGCAAGTCGCATATTACAATTAGTGCTTACAATGCAGGGTCCTACCAGTACCAAGCCTTCTTTACAGAAATGGAAGAGGAAATTACGGATACCTTCGCCGGACTCGAATCGGAATTCCCAGAATTACAGGTAACCGTTACCGGCAGCATGGCGATGATGATGCGCATGGCGGATGATCTTGCCCGTTCCCAGTACGCCAGCCTGTTGCTGGCGCTGGGTATCATCAGTGTCGTCATGATAGTGACGCTAGGGTCATTTCAGGGCGGCTTGCTCGCCATGATCCCGAATATGATTCCAGCAGTCTTGAGTTTTGGCCTCATGGGCCTGCTAGGCCTGCCACTCGATGCTGACACATTATTGATTGCGCCTATCATCATCGGCATCGCCGTGGACGATACGATTCACTTCATGACTCACTATCGAATCGATTTAGCGCGTACTGGCAGCATCAGTAAGGCGTTAATCAGCACAATTCGCGACGTCGGCCAGGCGGTAATGTTCACAACGATGATCCTAGCGCTCAGCTTTGCATTGCTAAGCTTCTCAGGACACCTCGGTATGGCCAAGATGGGATTCTTTGGGGCGATCGCGATTTTCTTCGCCCTACTCTGCGATCTGTTCTTGATCCCAGCGATGATAATCACATTCAAACCGACGTTTGGTGTGAAGGATGCGAATACAGAGATCGATTTTTCAAAAACCGCAACAGCACAGTAGTTCGATCGTAGAATACGATGGAAACAGGAGATAAAAATGCAAGGTAATATTCTAAGCAAGGGACTGATAAGCCTAGTAACGGCCCTGTTTCTAATTCCATTGCAAAGCACTGCACAGGATCTTAGCGGTAGAGAAATAATGGAGAAGCTGGAAGACAATCGCCGCGCCACTTCGAATTCCGCGCTTTCTCGCATGCAACTGTCAACCTGCAAGTTTGGCGTGCGCGAGGGAAAAATCACCTGCGCAGAACGCCCACGCGTCAAATCTTTAGAATCAGTTGGCAAGGGATACGGGGTTGACCTAAAAGACTCGCGTTCGGTAGCGATACTTCTAGATCCGCCAGCTGAGCGCGGCATCGGCATGCTGAGCTTTATCTATGACGATGGAGCAAGAGACAACGAGACCTGGTTATACCTATCGGCGTTAGGCCGAGTGAAACGCATCGCGAGCGGCAGCTCGGACGACGAAACTGAGCCTGGCTCACTATTCGGCTCCGAGTTCACGACTGAAGATCAGGATACAGGCAAGCTAGACGAGTACGAGATTAACCTGCTCGAAGAGACGGAAATATCCGGTCGCGAAGTCTGGAAGATTGAGACAATCCCCAACGAGGAACGCGCACGCCAGTCTCGCTATTCTCGCACTGTTCTATATATCGATAAAGAACGCTTCGTCGAGCTCAGGATAGAAATGTACGACCAGTACGGCAAAGAAATTAAGCGCATGCTGGGAACACGAGTGGAACTGATGAACGGCATCTGGGTGGCACGATCTACTACGATCATGAATCTTGTAACGAACCGACTCTCGAATATGGCTTTTCTTGAGATGCATACGGGCATCGATGTGCCGGACGAATTTCTAACTCAGCGCACTCTCACGGATGCTGCCTTCAGAGAGACGGAGCTGGAAAAACTGCGCGCGCAGATTGACTAGCCGAAAAATCACGAATGATAGAATTAGAAAAACTTGTTGGCATTGCCACCATCGCCCTAGTTGTCGCCCTGAATCCTGCAAATGCACAGGACGACGTATTGCTACTCGATGACGATGTCCAGTTCGACGGAGATTTCGCATTCGACGACGATCTATTCGGCGCCGCGTTCGACGAAGACAGTTCAGCCAATACCAGTTCCTGGCTCGACGATTTTACCATCAAGATCAGCCAGCAGTTCTCTGGCCAGATAAACAATCACGGGGTAGATATTGCTCCCGGCTTTTCCTTACCCCGCGAGGCTGAATTAGAAACCAACCGACTCGGCGCCAATATCCGCTATCAGAATGCCTTCGCTCCTGGCTGGGTCTTACAATTCAGTGGACAGATCAGAAGCTATTGGAAAGACGACTACGAGTATGAAGCCGAGGGAGACAAGATCGATATCGAATATCGAATCAACGAATTCTTCCTACAACATAGCTTCGACCAGCACAGCCTGAAATTTGGCCGCCAGACAGTCGTCTGGGGCGAAACCGTGGGCAACTCGGTACTAGATGTCATCAACACCACCGAATTTCGCGACTTCAACATAATCGATATCGAGGATGCTCGCCTGAATCAATGGATGTTGGTCTGGGATTATTTTGGCGAGGATTCCAATTTCTCGAGCTTCGTCAATCTCTATCCAGAATTCAATCCGGCTGCAGTGCGTGGCAGCCCCTTCTTCTTCGAACCAGAATTTAACCTTACCGACTACGATCGCGACAGCAGCATGCTATTCGAAGCCGGCACGCAATGGCGCAAGTCGTTCGAAGGCAGCGATATATCTTTCATGGCTGCTTATCTCTACGAGAACCAGCTACGCTATGAAGACCCAGTCAGTCGACTAGGTGACGCCGTAGCCGAGACCAACGACTTCTTCTTGTTGGGATTCAGCGCAAATCGAGCTATCGGTAAATTGCTGTTAAATTTCGATCTTGCCTACAGTCACGATGTGCTAGCCGACAGCTTCAACTTTCCCGGAACGGCGAGCCTGGCCAATCCAGTGAACCTGAAGAAAGATCAGATCGGCACCTCTATGGGTTTCGAGTACGCCATCAGCAACGAACAGAGCGTCAGCCTAGGCATTCAGGCGCAGATGCTACTGGATGAAGATGAAGGCTTGTTGCCTGGGCAGTCATTGATTAACGACGGGGTATTTGGGAGTTGGCTGATGCGCTACAGCAACACGCTAATGAATAACGACTTGGTTATCTCATCGACACTACAAGGCGATTTAGCTGCGAATTCTCTGCTGGCACTACTCGGTGCAGACTACACCATCAATGACAACTGGGCGGTCAGTGGTCAGATAATTAACATTAGCTCGAATGACGAATCCCCATTACTCTTCTTTGCCGAAGACGTCAGGCTTTCTGCGACTCTTACCTATTCGTTCTAAGCAAACAGTTGCAGCAATCAAGCAACTTGAAAAACACTCTAGGATTTAATCGGGCGTTCAAACACATCCTTATCAAATTCATTTTCCCAGTTAGCAACGGCTGTTGAAACCGATAGATCGCCACCGATATTTACCGCTGTTCGCAGCATGTCTAAAGGTCGATCGAAGGGCAGAATAAATCCAATTACGATCGCGGTTTGTTCTGGACTCATTCCTATAGTCTGTGTAACAGCAGCAATGAGAAACAGTGAAGCACCAGGAACGGCGGCTGTCCCTATAGATACCAAGGTTGTCGAGCCCGCAATCAACACATAATCCGAGAAAGCCAAGTCGATACCAAAAGCCTGTGCGGCGAAGACAGAAACTATACCCACATACAGCGCCGTGCCATCCATGTTAATCGTAGCGCCTAATGGCAGAACAGTAGAGGCGATTATCGGTCGAATACCGAGATTCTCCTCGGCCACAGACATCGAGACGGGTAACGTTGCCGAACTTGAGGAGGTAGAGAAAGCGACTAGCATCGCGTCGCGCGCACCGCGGAAGAACATGATCGGTGACAACTTCAAGGTAAGTTTCACAATGACAAGACCATGGACTATGAATAGATGGACAGCTGAACCTATTAAGACGGCCACCGCCAAGAGCACTACATCAAGCAGTGCCCCAACCCCTTGAGTCCCCGCCACTGAGGCTATCAAGGCGAATACACCAAAAGGTGCTACCTCCATAATCCAATGGGTTATGCGTAACATCATTTCGCTACTGGATTCCATGAGATCGGCGACAGGTTTGCCTTTTTCACCTATTGTTAGCAGACTCACGCCAACTAACAGCGCAAAGAAGATAATCGCCAACATATTGCCCTCGGCGAGAACAGCTATTGGGTTATGTGGCACGATACTCATCAGGCGTTCCGAAAGTGGAATAGCTACCTGGACCTGCCCAGGAGCAGTTGCAGAAAAATCCACACCGACGCCCGGTTGCAGGATTACCGCAAGGATTAGACCGATTGTGATCGCTGCCAGGGTAGTAGCCATATAAATCGCCAGCGTCTTAACCCCAAGGGAACCGAGTTTATTCGGATCGCCCATAGACACCACACCCGAAATCAATGTTACGAATACCAGGGGTACAACTATCATCCGGATTAACCTAACGAATAGGGTGCCGACCCAGGCAATGCTGTCAGAGCCTGGACCCCAGATCATTCCCACGACCGCACCCAGTACGAGCGCAATAAATATTCGTTTCCAGAGTGCTGTTTTAAACCAGATTGCAACCATCTTTTCCCACCAATTATTAGTCTGCTATTATTCTCTCTTCAAACGACTCACTAGGCAGTAGACGCTTTTTGCATTTAAAGAGAGGGATATCTAAATACCGCTTGCTAGGAGACTATAGAAGTTCATACCATAGTTCCAGCCCCAAACCCCGCACCGCACCCTAGAGTAACCAAGATGGCAGAGTGGATCCAAGGAACAGTAGCCGACAATATTCACTGGACAGAAAACCTCTATTCACTGAAGATCGATGCCGATGTGGAACCCTTCGTCGCGGGCCAGTTCACCAGCCTAGCACTGGAAATAGATGGCGAGCGTATAGCCCGCCCCTACTCTTTTCTGAGCGCTCCTGGGCAGAATCCTCTGGAATTCTTCTTCTATACAGCCACGGGCGGCGTTCTCTCAAACGCCATGTTAGATCTGGAGGCCGGCGACTCCATCTGGCTAAAGAAGAAGGCAAATGGATTCTTCACCCTATCGGAAGTTCCCAGCTCAAAAGATCTATGGATGTTCGGAACCGGCACAGGAATCGCACCCTTCTTCTCTATTCTTAAGACGGAGGAGCTCTGGGAGCGATTCGAGAATGTAATTTTAGTGCATGGTGTTCGCACCAACGCCGACCTGCGCTATCAAGAACTTATCGAAAATATTCGGCACGATCAACCAGAGCGCTTTCAGTTTAAGGCCTTCGTGACTCGAGAAGATGCAGCTGGTGCTTATCGTGGCAGAATTACCTCTGCTATTGCCGATGGCAATTTGGAAAGTCTCTGCGGCATAAACCTCTCGCCCGAGAATTCTCAGATTATGCTATGCGGCAATCCCGACATGGTGAAGGATACGGTGGCGGTCCTCAAGGAGCGCGGCTTCAAGAAGAACCTCCGTCGCACTCCCGGCCAGATTACCGTCGAGAATTACTGGTAGCTAGTCGTTCGCCAGCTTCCGCCAGTAGCTATATGCGAAGGCGTGAATTACTTTGGGATGTCTATTGTGCAATTAATGAGAATTAAGCGAAGGTAATCGAGCGTACGCAGCAGGAAAAAGTCTAGGTAAAAATTCCACTGCCATTGACTGAGTCGTTTACTTATTTCGAGTTTGCGGCGACCACCTCTGGCATTGCATGCTTATGGTATTGCTGGAATCACTCATACTTACGAATTCTCCAATCATTGTTTCCAACTCTATTTTCGTGAACGAAATAAGAGAGGCCTCAGTATTTCCTTTCGTTTGAATGAAGCTACTTACAGTGACATAGCCATTTTCCCATTCGTGGTTATCCCACATAGTTTGAGTGCCAGCTTCCAAATAACGCACACGCTTATCGATTCCAATCTCAAAGAATGCCAATATCTGTTTTAACCCATTGTTCGATGGGGTGCACTCAATGGCAAAACCTGTGTCGCGACCATAGGAAATTGGAATCGCTAGTGTACAAGCCAAAATCAATAGTAGTTTCTTCAATTTCTTCGTTCCATAGCAGAGCTTCCTACTTTTGATACAAATGGCCTAGCTAGTAGATCGCATTTGCACGTCCTTCTTGATTTCATTGTCATGTGCTTAGATCTTTTTCCTGGGGACTTTGAGTGCAAAGAATAATAATCCTATTAAAATTATGGTGAATGGCAGGTTAATCATCGCTCCCGGAGCAGTGCCTACCGTTTCGATCGGCTTGAAAAATCCCACATAGGCGAAACGAACAAAATACTCTAGGACTGCCAACAAATAGAACAGCGGAATCATAGATTTATATCTGAAGCAGGATAACAAATAAAGTAATCCGAGGATTAACTGTGAAAGCCCCCACAGAGAAAAAACTGCCACGATTGTATCGCTGGCAGCGCCTGGGTATTTATCCAAGGGAATTGTTGCAATTGATTGAGCTCCACCATCAGCAGAAAACACATGGTGTTGACTACGCCACAATGTCACGGCGGTAAGCAGATAGAAAAACCACAAGCTAAACTTGTAGCCTCGAAATTCATTGTCGAATTTTTTTGGGAATAAATTATTCAACATTCTTGATTAGCTCTCTAAGACATAGCGCCGAGGATATTCGGCCGCCCGTTGCAGCGCCCTGCTCTTAATTGCCTTAGTGTTAAGATCTTCTTCTTTCTCCAGACTCACACAAGATTCTAACTCTGTAATTTCGCGTCGATCAATACAAAATACTCTGAGTCTCTTCACAGGACATCCAGCACAAGTCGCGCCATCTCGATATGCCCTTCAGCCGTCGGGTGGTAACGAATGCCGTCCTCCGCAACATTGGCACCGTTGACCCAACGCTCATCTGTAGCGCAGGGCCCATGACCTTCTGCGCGCACATAGGCGTCAGCGATGCGGCTTTGACTACTAGATGTGGCACTCACGAAAGCGTCCTCGAGCTTCTGGCCGAGTTCAGCCAGATAGGCGGTGTCATCTGCGCTCAACTCAAGCTCGCGGCAGCTGGTGGCATCGGAAGGAAAGACACGAGGGTAGGTCACTAGCACAACAATGGCCTGTGGCGCCTTGGCCTTGATGGCATCCAGCATTGCAGCAAGCTGAGTGGGGAGTTCACTTACAGCTGTGTTGATCATTGCCTGATCTAGGTTGGCCGTGCAGTTCTCTTCACTAGCCGTACCGGAGCAGGCAAAAGTCGATGACGTGAAGTTAATGTCATTGCCACCGATGGTGACCGTCACCAGCGCCGTGTCAGCGCTGACGGCATCGATCTGTGGAGCCGCATCTCTTTGCGGAGTATTAAGAATATTGGCAGTGGTCGCACCGTTGCAGCTCACATCAGTGAGCATGAGACCCAAAGCATCAGCGATGAGGTGAGAGTAATTGTGATCCGAGCGCCCACAGGTTCCCAGTTGCATAGTAATACCTGGCCCTGCAGCGAATGAGCTACCGAGAGCAACATATTTGGCGCCCTGCGTCAGTGCTGCCACGCGCGCATCCTGAGAGAAAGCCGCTGTTGCTGTGAATAGTGAGCAGAACAGTGCAATGATGGTGACTATCTTTCCCATGGTATTCTCCTGTATCGATTAATGAGGCATAGCTCCCTCAATTTTCTGTAGCAATCCTTCCTTAGAGGGAGAATAAAAGCTATCTCTATTTAAGTCCATGCATCCGTCTCGATTTAATGGCAATGCGCTTGAAAATTTCTTGCCCTCCAAAATTTCAATTACCTTTGGGTCGCGACTAATTTGTCTTTCGATGACACTTATTCAGTCAGCACGCGTTTGGGTTACCCAGAAGCCCGGGCCTTGTGAAGCATCAAGAAGAACAAAACTAAACAGTGCAAGCACAATTGTTGAATCATGTTGAATATCCACTACTTCTAGATACAATCCAGAGGAGAGACAGTTTCAATAAACCCCAAATATTGGAGATCACGATAGATGAAGCCCGCTTCAAACGCGATGATTGATGGCTTGAAATCTCAATATTTCGACCTCGATGAGGTTGGCGATGCACAGGAGTTTTACCATAGCAGGGGTTGGACAGACGGCTTCCCAATAGTTCCACCTACTCCCGAAGCCGTGCAGGCCTGCCTGGACTGGGTCAACATGCCCGCTAACGAGATCATCGGTATCGAACCCGTGCGCGAGCGGGCCATTGATGCCGAGAAGCTCGCTATCAATGCAGTTATGGCTGGCTGTCTACCTGTGCATTTCCCCGCCGTAGTTTCCGCTTGGATGGCTATGCTAAAAGACGAGTTTCTGCTGCACGGCACGACTGCTAGCACGGGCGGCTGTGCGATTCTGCTTATTTTGAATGGCTCCATCAGACAAGAGATTGGCGCCCGTAGCGACTTCAACGTACTGGGCAGCTCAGACCGAGCGACCTCAGTCATTGGCAGAGCAATTCGGCTCGCTCTCATCAATATATTACAAGTGAGTCCTGGCGCTATTGATCGATCCACTCTCGGGCATCCCGGCAAGATAAGTTATTGCGTCGCGGAAGATGAAGAGGGAAGCGACTGGTCATCACTGGCCGAGTCGCGTGACATACCTAAGGAGGCATCGGCAGTCACAGTGCTTGCCGCAGGTGCCCCTCGCCAGATCATGAACGAGTGGACCAGCAAGCCCGAGGAAATTCTGGATACCTACGCCGCAGAGATGCGCGCCAATATGCGCAATTATTCCATCTGGTCGGGTAACTATGTGGTGATCATGCCTTTGCAACACCGGGAACACATGCGTGTGGCTGGCTGGGGTCGAAAAGAGATAGCCAATTACCTATTTGAAAAAGCGCGCATTAAGCGCTCGGAATGGTCAACCGTGGGTAAAGGTTCGGTAGTGCGCGATAAGGGCGATACCGAATACTGTGCACTGCCCAGTCCAGAACATCTCCTTCTGGTTGCCGCCGGCGGGCCTGCAGGCGGATTCGGCGCGGTAATTCCACCCTGGCTGGGCACTAAGAGCCAGGCGGTCACGGTAGCCATTGGCGCCTGTATAGATTGCGAGCCGCCAAGCCCAAAGCAAATAAAATAATGCGGCCCATGTTCTCACTCCAAAAGGAAATAAAGATATGACGATTCGCGTACTGAATCCTACCAGTGAATCAGTGATAGCCACTCTGAATCCAGCGCCACGGCTCACCAGCCTAGAAGGAAAAACTGTAGGGCTCATCTCCAACGGCAAAGAAGGAACTGCTGGGTTTTTCGCCCATGTCGATAAGCTTCTTCGGGAACGCTACCGAGTCGCGGAGGTAGTCCTGCGAATCAAGTCGAACTACAGCGCGCCCGCTGAGGATGAGATCATCGACGAAGCTAAGAACTGGGATCTGGCCATAAGCGGCCTAGGTGACTGAGGCAGCTGCTCGTCGTGCAGTTTGCATGACGCGATTAGCAGCGAGCGGGTGGGTACTCCCGCGGTGGGTGTGATGACTAGTAAATTCGTTAGCGCCGCCGAACTGATGGCGAAGGTGTTGGGCATGCCTGACTATGCCTTCTCGATTATCGACCATCCTGTGAGCAGCGCCAGCGATCAGGAGCTGGAGGCTCGGGCGTTACAGACCATGGCGGCAATCGAGGAGCAGATTCTCCTTTAGCTTGAAGCTGGAACGCTAAGTTCGGCTCACTGAATTTACAGCTGTTCTAATTTCACTTAACTGCAAAGTGCGCCTGATGTATGCGTCTTGTATCGGCAGGAAATGGCGATAGAGGCCTATCGAAAATCTTCCGGCAGCACCCTCGCCCTGCTTAATTGTTCGAAGGCGGAGCCCACGTCGATCAGCTCCTGTTCCTGAAAAGAAGGTGCTATTAAGGTTAGGCCGATAGGGCGACCATCTTCTTGATAGCCCATCGGTATGGTCAGCGCAGGATAGTTGGCAAGGGCGGCTAATCCTGCATTGCGGTTGTTGATGGATAGCAGAACATTCAATTCGCCTGCGGCAAATATCTGTTGCAGCTGATCTCTTGCCGCCGTTTGCAGTTCGGCGCGCAGTGCTTCCAATTCCTCGGCACTCAATTCCAATTCCGCCATCATGTCGACCAAACCCTGTCCGTAAGGTGCTCGCAGATCACTGTCTTCTGCATTGAATTTCTGTAAATCCGCAATGTTGGATAGGCTCACATTGGAGGACGCGAAGTATTCAAGATAGGCCGCGAGATCACGAACCATCTCGCCACCAAGCAACTCTGAGAAACGTGGGCTGCGCGGCGCATTGAGACTCACCGGCACGGCATCGGCTCCATTGTTTGTGAATAGACTAATCGCTTGCTGGTAGAAAGGATCGTCCTCGAAACTATCGAGTATGCCTAGGCGTTTTCCACTCAAGCTTACCTCGCGATAGATCAAGGTAAAGTCTTCACTGATAAGTGGCATCGCCGAGTCTGCTCCATCGAAGCCTGCCATGGCATTAAACAGTGTGACGGCATCGGCCACGCTGCGCGTAATCGGCCCTGCCGTATCGAGTGTTGCAGAAATTGGCACGATGCCGGTTCTACTCAGGCTGCCTGTCGTCGGTTTCAGACCTACTGATGAATTCGCACTGGCAGGAGATAAAATCGAGCCTGACGTTTCAGAACCGACTGCTACGGCTGCTAGATTCGCGGCCATCGCCGCTGCGCTGCCGGAACTGGAGCCTCCGGTACCGAATGATTTCCTACCATAGGGGTTTAGAGTCTGCCCACCCATCGCACTATATCCAGACGGGCAACTCATGCAGAAGAAATACGCCCACTCACTCAGGTTAGCCTTGCCGAGGATTACTGCGCCGTTCTCGATCAGTCGATCGGCGATGAAGGCGTTTGCAGTTCGGTTTTCCGCCAACGCCAAGGAGCCTGCCGTAGTAGGCAGTCCATCGAATCCAATATTGTCTTTCAGTAGCACTGGAATTCCGAACATCGAACCTTCCGCGACCACCCTGCCCTGTTCTCGCTGCGCATCGAGGCTGTGCGCCCTTTCGATAGCCCTGGGATTAAGCGCAATGACCGCATTGATGAAGCGACTATCGTCTGTCTCAATTTCACGAATTCTATAGATGTAAAAGGTCGTCAGTTCGGCGTAGGTGAGCTCTCCATTCGCGACGGCGCGCTGAATCGAGGCGATATCTTTCTCAAGTATCAGCGACTTCAGCGATTCATATCTGCTCGCTGCGAATGAGGAAAGCTCATTAAGAAATGGTGACCAGAGAGCGTTCTTATCCAAGACTTTGGAATTGAGCAGCTTAAAATGCATGCTCTGATTCTCATGCTGCGCTAACTCTTGCAGGTCGGCAGTTTCGTCATAGCGCTCCCAAACCGGTGCCGCGTTTTCAGCGGCACCGACATGCAGCGGAGCGCAAAAAAGAGCGAGGAGTAATTTAAGGAGCAGAAATTTTCGAATGCAATTCATCTGGGAAGGCTTCACCGTTGGATTCTCTGCTGAATCATAGTCGGAGTCTGAAGTCAGTACAATTCATACAGCATTAAGGCCAATGTCGGTCGGTAGTTGAATTGTCCCCGCCACATTGGACGCGGGCAGGCATTGCTATTCGTGGCGCAATGCCTCGACCGGGTCCATATCGGCAGCGCGTATAGACGGATAGATACCGAAGATCACACCTATCAATGCTGAGATGGAGAATGCCAAGATCGGTGCGAGTGGCGTGACTATAGTGGTCATGCCCCAGAACGCAGAGATGACAAAGGGAATGGCAATTCCCAATACGACGCCAATGAGGCCTCCCACGCCCGAGAGAATTACTGCCTCAATCAGGAATTGCATGATGATGTCTCGACGCTTCGCTCCTAGAGCGCGTCGTATGCCAATCTCTCTGGTTCTCTCCGTTACACTAGCGAGCATTATGTTCATGATGCCGATACCGCCGACCAAAAGAGAGATGCCGGCGATGGCTCCAGCTACAATCTGATCGCGAAGCGCACTCTCCTCGGCCTGCCGTAACAGAGCGAGTGGTACCTCTATAGCGTAGTCGATATCCTTGTGTCGACGCTGCAGAATTTGATCGATAATCTCACCAACTTCGATGACTCCATCCTGCCGTTCCACCTGAATTATCGCCTCGTGCAGCTCCACGGTCTCAGATTCGACGCCACCCGCAGTCTGGCGCGTTGTGGTCTCACCGAAACGACTCTTGGACGAAGTGAAGGGAATAAAAATTCGACTCGGTGCGGAATTGGAACTGCCGGCCTGATTCTGACCGAGATTCGAGAATCCCTCAGACTCCATGATGCCCACAATATTGTAATAGTCGCTGTCGATTCGTATCGTCTTGCCAAGCGGGTTATCGATGGGAAACAGCGCCTGTGCTACTTCCTCGCTAAGCACGACAACATTCCCATGGTCGCGCATCTCCGATTCACTAAAGAAACGCCCAGCTCTTAGGTTGTAGTTGCGTGAAACCGGATAGTCAACGGACGTGCCGACCACATCCGTGTTCATATTGAGGCCGCCGTTCCACACATTCTTCTTTACAATGCGCGACGCGATGACATTGCTTATGCCAGGAATCGAATTGCGGATGGTAGTAATGTCGGCTGTAGTTAGGCCGTAGACGATAGCTTGAGGTGGACCGAAGCCACTGCGGCTACTCTCCTCCACCTCTGCAGGCTTCACACTCTTCAAGAGTATATTGCTGGCACCCAAATCACGGAATTGCTGCTGCGCCTCATAGCTTGCACCCTCGCTCACCGCCAGCATAGCGATCACGGCCGCCACACCAATGACGATACCCAGCACCGTAAGCAGAGATCGCAGCCCATGAGAATAGATACTCTTGATGCCCACTTCGGTGATTTTCTTGAAGCGAACAAGATTGAAGCCTGCAGCGAGACTAGGATTCCTGATCGGACGTGAACCTGTTCTAGGCGGATTAAGCGTTGTGTCGGCCATCGCTCTCCACCATTCCATCGCGCAGTCGAACCAAACGCTGCGATCTTCCGGCCATTTCATCTGAGTGTGTCACCATGATCAGCGTCTTACCCTGATCGTGAAGCTCATCGAATAGATCTAATATTTCCGCCCCGGATTTAGAATCGAGGTTTCCCGTGGGTTCATCCGCCAAGATGATTAGTGGATCGACCGCCAATGCCCGCGCGATCGCTACGCGCTGCTGCTGTCCCCCAGAGAGTTCAAACGGCTTGTGATCGACTCGGTCTTGCAAGCCAACGCGTGACGCTAGCCCCATGGCAATCTCGTGACTGTCTGCCTCGGAGTAACCCTGATAGAACAGGGGCATCTCGATATTTTCTAAGACGTTTAATTGCTGAATAAGGTTGTAGGACTGAAAGATGAATCCGAGCCTGGCACCACGAATGCTAGACAGCTCATCGTCTTCCATTTTCGAGGTGTCTTGGTCGCCCAGGAAGTACTTCCCTTCAGTTGGCTGATCCAGACAACCGAGAATATTCATCAGCGTCGACTTACCACAGCCGGATGGACCCATGATGCTTATATAATCGCCATGATAGAAATCGAGGCTGATACCGTGCAACACCTCAACCGATAGTGCGCCCATATAATAAGTCTTACGAATATTATCCAGGCTCGCGACAAGCCCCTGCCCACGAATTACAGCGGCATCACTATCAGTACTTGTAGATGATTCGGTCTCAAGCATAATTTCGCTCTGTATTGGATGGCCTTTCTATTAACGAGACTTATGCGCCGGAAACATCTCTCAGGCTTTGCTGTGGCGGCAGCAGAAGAACTTCCTCGCCTGCTTCCAATCCACCTACGACCTCGATGAATGAATCGGAGAAGGAGCCTACCTCTATTTCTCGACGCTCCGTTCTACCTCGGCTAGAAACATAGACGACGCGTTTGTCGTCGAAGTAAGTAACCGCCTGAATCGGTACGTAGACAACATCTTCGAGGCTTCGCACCAATATATCGATCTCGGCACTCATTCCAGGGCGCAGCCATTCGTGTGTGCCATCAATTTTAATCGTGGTCGGATAGACTTTTAGATCGGGATTCATGAAGGAGTTTGCAGAATCGGCGACGACCGCGACCTTAGTGACGACACCGGTTAGCTGCTCATCAGGAAAGGCGTCAACCGACACTTTAACAGACTGGCCCACGGCGACACGCTGCACGGCAGACTCATGGATATTTACCTTGACTGCCATCTCCCGCATGTCGGGAATCGTCAAGATAGACTGCCTCTCTCTAACGGTAGCGCCCTCTTGAATTGCCTCTTGGCTACTGCTGCGAAAACGCATGGAATTTTGGTTGGCGGCACCGTAGACGACGAGCCCCGGCCGCTGCGCAGTGATCGTCGCTAGTTCGATCTGTTCGTTCACATCCGCCAGCTTAACCCGCTCGAGATTATATTTGCGCTCGGCAGAACTATAACGCGCGGCTTCTTGTGCCTTCTCTGCAACATTCTCTTTCACCTGACGCTGGTAACTCATCACCGCGTTCTCATAATCAGATAATTTTTCCTCTGCCTCTTTCGGAAACGTGTACTGAATATATAACTTCAAAGACGTCTCTTCTTGCTCCATCTTATTATTGGATTTACTTAGGTTTAGCTCTTCGGCTTCTAGTTCTGTTGGCGTTATGAATCCACGCGCTTCTAAGCGTCGCTGTCCCGCAATCCGGTCCCGCGCCAATAACAGTTCTTCTTGGGCCACTTGCAGATCATCTTGCAATGATCGCAGCTGCTGCTTGGCCTCGCCGTCCTCCAGCTTATTGATATCGGCGTACTGCGTGAAGTCCAGCTGATCTCGAATCGCCATGTAGCTGTCATCCATGAGTAGATTCGGTTCGGCATCCAACGTCCTACTACTAGCGCTCGTGGGCGCAGCTGCCCGTAGGGATAGCGTCTGCGGCTCGCGCACTAGCGCTCCGCCTGCTTCAATACCTAGGCTTGAAGCATCGCCGCCGGGTCGTCCACGCCGGCCACCAGGTCCGCCTTGACCAAAATTTTGCATGCGCTGCAGCATGTCGGCTGGCAGCGTGCCTCCATTGTCTACCATGGCTTGACGAATTCTATCCTGCATCTGCGACGGCATGGATTCGAGATCGAAGGGTAGCTCTTCCGCTCCCGAGTCAGAGTCCGCGCTAGAAGCTGTATCGCCAGCTAGAGAGTCAGCTAATTGAGCAGCCTCGAAGTCGGCCTGTTCGGCTCGGGCTAAGCGCTCTTCTATCTCTAGTTGTTGAACAATCTGTTTGACGATATTGCCACCGAGGAATTTCTCGAAATCCAACTTCGCGAAGCGCATGTCCTGGCGCGCATCATTTAGGTCAGTCATGTTTTGGTTTAGTTGAATTTCGTATTCTGCTTTGCGTTCTATATAACTGGCTGCCGCAGTCTCTACTGCGATTTCCTGATTGAGTTGCTCGTCGATTAACTGCGACGTATCAAGCTCAACCAGTATCTTACCGGCGGTTACGTCCTCCGGAGTGACACGATAGCCTTCCTCGACGATACTAAGAATCTTGACTCCTTCTCGGCCCTTGACGCGAGACCGAATCTCTTGCGACTGCAACGCCTCTAAAGACCCGCCTTCCAATACGGTTATGTCGAGGTTCCCGCGCCGAGCTTCGAAGGTAATACTGCCGGCAACAGTGTTGCTCGAGTTACCGCCGAGAGAAAGCAGCAGGCCAACCAAGACTACCGCCGAACCTATGACGGCATATTGAGTAGATTTTTTAGCCGCCAAGAATCGGGCCTTCTGCTCGAGCGCTTTAGCTCTGACGGGCTCGGGAATTTTTCCCCAAAGTTGGCTAACAGCAGAATTCTCTACTGCACTCGGCTTATCTTGACTCATTGACGCCTTCCTCCCACTGCCCGCTATCGTCGACATACAACAATCCTAAGTCTCTCCAAAATTCCAACTTAGATATATTGTGATCTACGATCGAGCTAATTAAATCCGTTTGTGCAGCTGTTAGATCGTTCTGCGAATCTACCGTATCTTGAATATCTCCGAGCCCTAATTCGGCGCGCAGCTCGGCCTCTTCGACACGACGTTCGTTTATCGCCACGCTAGTCAGATTAATTTCATAGTTCTTTCTAGCTTGATTCATACGCCGCCATAGATCGACGACATCCAACTTAATATTATCCATGTCCAGCAAATAGTTACGCGTGGCGACTTCGTAGTCGATCAATGCTCGGCGATAACTGTTTCTATCAAGCTTAGTATCTAGCGGCAACTCGAAATCGAGTCCAGCCGTATACAGTGCGTTCTCAAAATCAAGCTCACCGAGATCACCGTCGTTGGCGTCTGGCACTCTAGCGACGAGACTCAGGTCCAGCCCAGGCTTCAGCGCATTCGCTGCGACCTCTATTTTGCGCGCACGATCTTGCACGCGATCAAGGCCGTTATACAAGTCCAGGCGAGTCTGAACGGCGAGATCCATGGCCTCCTCAAGGCTGATATCAGGACTATCCATCCCCGTCTCTGAAATCAGAATCATCTCAGTGTCGTCGAGGGCTATATTCTCTTCCGCCTTCAGGCCTAGCAGTATCTTGAAATCATCCAGACTGCGCTTGTATCGCGTGATGGAAGAAGTCCATCGCAAATCTTGTTGCAGGGAAGACTGCTCCAGTCTGCCCACCTGTAACAATGTGCGCAGCCCCTCTGCCTGAAACGCCCGTTCGCGTTCTAGCGAGAGGTTATTAGCCAGCAGGCCTGCGTAGTTGTTTCTAGCGGTCTCTCTGTTCAGCAAGACTGAGTAATAGGAAGAGGCAACCCGCACGGCAAAGGTCTTTCGAAAGCGTGTGAAATCTCGCAATCGATAGAGCAGATCACGCTCCGCCTGCATCAGCGTCTCGGTTTCTATGTCGCTGCCGAAGTCTTTGAGCAGCGGCTGTGTGAAAGAGCCGATCAATGCCCCGGTTCCAAGCTCACTGATATCGCCAGTCAGGAATCGGGTAAAATTATTAGTAAGGTTCAAGGCGATTGCCCCGCCACCTTTAAGTAGATAGCGCGCGCCTAAACTAGTACTCGCATCCACTCTCTCGCTAGTGCTGAGCACGCTCATGCCGGTCAAGGCCTGCATGTCGGTAACGAATTGATCTTCGGCATCCCATTGATAGTCGGCGCCGCCCACTGCAGAAAAGGTCGGAGTATAGCGATAGCGATCGAAGGTTAGCGCGAGCGCCTCGAGATAAAGCGACTCTTTCTGTGTTTGATATTCCTGACTATGCTGAAACGCCAAATCCAGAGCGACATTCAGGCTGAGGATATTCGCGCCGAGTTCGCTATCTGCCTCGTTGTCCAGAAATTCGTAGCTGTCCTCATTCGTGGGGAGGCTACTCAGATCAACGGTCTTCTCCTCATCGATCCCTATGCTCTCCGTCATTCCCGGAACGAGATTCGTCTTGTCCGCTATGGCTTCATAGGTTTCCTGATCCGCATCTTGCCGGTAGGAATTCGCCGTACAGCTCACTAACGCGCCTCCGCCCAGAAGCACAATCGATAATTTAATTATATATTTCATAGGCTTAGCCAACATGACGCAGTATTTCCAATGACTATCGAAGTAAGCAGAGAATTATACGCTCTATTCAGCCGAATCCGTTTATTTTAGCGACCGGTTGAGGCCTGAGCGAGCAGGATAACATTTTGATTTGCATTCGTTTTTCCGGAAACGCCGAGTGTCATCCGAACACGGCTATCTGCCGGCTTCCAGCACTTGCTATTATCTGGACAATATCTGGATTCTGCTACGATTCATAAATACTAGGCGGGCGATATAGTCTGGGAGCATCCCTGACGGACAAAATGAGAGATGGAGATTGGGCCGCGTGAAATTTAAACCTCTATTGGGATTCGGCGTCTTACTAGCAAGCGTTGTCTGGTTGGCGATTCAGAATCAACGCTCCCAGCATCTCGATCTGGCAATGACTGATCAACGCCAGCTGCAAGAACTCTACGAGAGCAATGCGCAGCAGCGCCTGCAGTTTGAGAGCGAGATAAGCGATTTGAAAGAGCAGCTTGCCAGCGCAGCTTATCAACTGACTAATCTATCAAGCACGCTGCAAGAAACGCGTCTGCAAGTGGATCCGAATTACGCGGCTCTACTGCAACAGGCACGGGATGAAGTCGCACAGCAGACCAGGCAAAGACGACCGAGTACTGCCGGAACAGCATTCGACTCATTTACCGATCCAGAAAACGCACGCGCGCGGGCGAATGAGAGCATGCCCAGATTGTACGACAGTTATCTGAATGCGCTCGGCATTCCGGGAACCGAGAGGCAGCGAATAATGGAAACAATGGTGGCCTTCGGGGCCCAGCGCTACCAGATGTTAGGCGAGTTATTAGCAGGGTCAATGTCCAGAGATCAGGCCATCAATCTGTTTGGCGCTGATGCGCTATCCGAAAACCTACAGAATTCGCTAACTGCAACTCAGCAAGACGATCTGCGTCAATACAATCAGCTGCTCCAACAAGATACCCTGCGCGAAGTCTATCGACAGTCCCTGCGCAACACCGGAACGGCTCTCGATGGCGCGATTCAGGAACAGGTGATAGAGGCATTGATCGGTGAAGTCTTGTCCGCAGAGAATAATTGGGGCGCACTGGTTGCAGAAGATGGCAGCATGCGCAGTGCCCATAATGGCAAGCTAGTCGCTTTGGACCGTGCCCGAGACATTTTAGAGCCTGATCTCACTACACAGCAATTGGACCATCTCGACAGATTTATCGATGCTCAGTCCAGCGGCATCGATGTGATATTGGAAGCTTCATCTGACGGTAGCGGCAGAGTGTCCATCACCCAAGCGCGCATAGGGGTCGAGGATCTATCCCAATAAAGCATCAAGACAACCCTGCTGACTTACATTTTTTAGCAGAATGCCCTACATTAGGGGGCTTTCGGCCTTAGACAAGCGGCCCTCAACAATCTCATTTTACGGAGTCTAGATATGCCTGAATTACGAACAGCTAGGGATTGGAAGCGAAGCAGCCTTCTCGCTATTTCCCTGCTGACGTTGGTTGCCTGCAGCGACAATGGAAGCACTACAAATTCTGCAACCAAACCATCTGCTGACAGCAATGTGCAACAAGCCAACGCGGCCGAACTCGGCTATAGCAGAATTAATTCCTCGAATGAGAGTGACCCCCTAGCCGCACAAATATTCGAACTGGACAACGGCCTGCGCGTATACCTGACTGAAAATCACGAAGAACCAAGGTTCTATGCTGAGATCGCAGTTCGCGCGGGAAGCAAGCACGACCCTATTGATGGCACAGGCCTGGCCCACTATCTCGAGCACTTGCTGTTCAAGGGTAATCAGAACCTGGGCAGCCTCAACTACTCCCTAGAGAAGCCACACCTCGACCGCATCGTCGAGCTGTATGAAGAACATCATGACGAGACGGACACTGCCCGCCGCGCAGAAATTTATGCAGAGATAAATAGCGAAGCACAACTGGCTGCTCAGTATTCCGTGCCAGGGGAATTAGACAGGCTCTACAACAACATGGGCGGCAGTGCGCTGAATGCACACACCTCGTTCGAGGAAACCGTCTACAAGATCGGCCTTCCCTCGAACCGTCTCAGGCAATGGGCAGAAATCGAATCCGACAGATTCGTCAATCCGGTATTTCGTCTCTTTCACACTGAATTAGAAACGGTCTATGAAGAGAAGAATCGCTCACTAGATAGCGCGGGTCGCATCATAGCAACCGCAGTCAACGAAACTTTATACAAGGTTCACCCCTACGGGCAGCAACCCACAATCGGTACAGTCGATCACCTGAAGAACCCCTCACTGGTTTACATCCAGAATTACTTCGACACCAACTATGTACCTAACAACATGGCCATCTTCATAAGTGGCGATATCGACCCTCTCGAGACTATCGCGCTGATAAGCGAGAAATTTTCCCCATGGGTACGAAAGCCGATCCCCGAAATCGGCCCCTGGGCTGAAGAGCCTTTACAAGGCGCGGAGCGAAAAACCGTGCAATACCCAGGCGAAGAGCAAGTACAACTCGCCTTCCGCACGGCGGGCAACGGTAGCGAAGATAAGGAAGCACTTATATTAGTAGACATGATCCTGGACAACCGCACGGCCGGGCTTATCAATCTGAACCTGAATCAGCAACAGCTGGTCTCTGGCGCCGGTTCGTCGCCACTATTTTTGAACGATGCTGGCTCGCAGAATCTATATGGCATACCGAAGCAGGACCAGACTCTCGAAGAAGTTGAACAACTCCTCCTCGATCAACTAGAAATAATTAAGGCGGGCGAATTTGAAGAGTGGATTATTCCGGCAATCATCAATGACTTTAAGAAGAGCGAGAAGGCCGGCCTGGAATTCAATCAGGCAAGAGTAAGCATGATGCGCGACTCGTTCATTCAGGGTTCTGAGTGGGAGTACCACGTGGCTGAGCTAGATCGAATGAGTCAGCTGACCAAGAACGACGTCGTAGCTGTCGCCAACAAATACTTTGGCGACAACTATGTGGCCGTCTACCGAATCGACGCGCAGAATGAGATTCCTGCCGTTGAAAAGCCGCAGATCGATCCGGTAAACATCGACTCATCGCTAGAGTCTGCATTTGCCGCGCGCATCTTGGCGATGGAATACGAAGAGATCGAGCCGACCTATGTAGAGGCAGATCGAGACTACCGTGTCATCGAATTCGCCGATGGCGTACAGCTCTACTATGCCCCTAATCCTCTAAATGATCTGTTCTCCTTCTCAATAAACATAGAAGTAGGCACGGAAGCGAATGAGAAACTAGGCCTGGCTGCGGCCTTGATGGACGTTGCAGGAACCAATAGCAGAACGAACGAAGAACTGCAGAAACAATGGTACCAGTTGGGTACCGATTTCAGATTCGGCGCCGGAGGAAACGCATCGGGCATCTCTATCTCGGGTCTCGACGAACAATTCGAGGATTCACTGGCGCTTGCCATGGAGCTGATCAAGAACCCGAGCGCCGACGAGCAGACGCTGGAGCAGATGAAGGGGATCTTGCTGAAGTCGAGAGAAGATCGAAAGAGCTCTCCTCCTGCAATTTCCAGAGCACTGACACTCTATAACCGTTACGGCGAAGAGTCGCCTATGCTGGAAGCACTCACACGCGAAGAGATAATGGCCTCGACGGTCGACGAACTCCTCGTGCTACCGGCACAATTGCTGAACTTCAAGCATACTCTCTCTTATACCGGCTCAATGCCGCTGGAAGATCTGGTAGAGGTGCTAAGACGCCAACACCCGATTGCCGGCGAACTTGAAGACACCCCAGCCTATCGCTTTCGCACGGCCAGAAATATAGAAGAGACAGAAATCTACGTTGTGAATCAGCAGACTGCACAGGCGCAGGTACGCATAGAATTTCCAGACGGCGAATACGATCGAGATAACAGTCTGGTGTCTTCTATCTACACCAACTATTTCGGTAGCGGTATGTCTAGTGTGGTCTTTCAGGAACTTCGCGAGGCGCGTGCGCTCGCCTATACCGCCGGTGCTCGCTATGCGCAGGGCGGCAGGCTGAACGATCAAAACATCATGCTGGGCACCATCGGTACGCAGACCGACAAGACGGTCGATGCCCTTAATGCCTTCATCGACCTGATCGACAATATGCCAGAATCCAACGAGCGCTTCGAAACCTCGGTAGAGTCTCTTCTGAACCGTTACCGCACCTCGAAGATTAGTTTTCGTCAGGTTATCGGTGCGGTCCGCGGTTGGGAGCGCCTCGGCATCGAGGGCGATCCGCGCAGAGAGAGTTATCAGAAACTGCAGACAGCGAGCATGGATGACTTACTGAGCTTCCAGCAGGAGCACGTCAAAGATAGACCTAAGCTGATCTCAATAGTCGGCGACCTATCGATTCTCGACGAAGAGGAACTTGAACAGTTTGGTACGGTCAAAGAAATCCAAGTAGACGACTTGTTCGTAGACTAATATGACTTGGTTAGCGACAGCTTCAAAGCTGCCGCTAACCCTCAAACCTGAATCATTACGCGAAGTGTTACCAGCGAGCACCCTCCTGTATGCCAGCCTTATCCGTTACAGGACTAAAAAAGAATTACGGTTCGTTTTCGGTCCTCGATGATCTCAATCTACAAATCGAAAAAGGATCGATACACGGCCTGGTTGGCCTAAACGGCTCCGGCAAGACTACGACCATTGAGTGCATACTGGGCCTTCAAGCTTTCAATTCAGGTAGCATCACTGCACTCGGACAGTCCCCTAAGCAATTACACCTAACAAAAGGCAAGCTCGTTGCCATTTTCGATAGCCCGAGCCTGCATCCCAACCTAACTGTGCGCCAGTGCTTACAACACGCCCTACTACTCTGTGAAAAACCAACACGCAGTGCGCCAGATGTAGAAAAGCTGTTAGGCGTTAGTCGTTTCAGCGATTTCAAGATCAAGAACCTTTCGCTCGGCAACAAGCGTCGCACGTCAATTGCTCAAGCCCTATTGGGAGACCCAGAGTTTGTTGTACTAGACGAGCCATTCAACGGACTCGATGCAGAGGGCGTGGACGATGTGCTCGAGTTGATCAGCACGCTGAATCGAGATCACGGCACAACGTTTCTACTATCGAGCCATCAACTTCCTTATCTGGAGCAGATATGCAGTCATATTGCGATCCTGCACCAAGGGAAGATTAGTCACAGCGACACCATCAGTAATTTGTTAGGAAGTACGCAGACTACGTTACAGATCAAAACGCCGGAGATCGAAGCTGCAAGCAAGGTGTTGGAAAAAATCCCTGGAGTAGAGCTGCTCAGCATCGATGCAGATGGCTACCTGAATATTAGCATCTCGGATTCTGACTCTATCGCTATCAATCAGGCGCTGGTGGAGAATAAAATTCCAGTGGCAGAGCTAATACTGAAACGCGCATCGCTCGCCGGCCTGTTCCGCGAGATTACCAGCGGGGATGCGCGATGAACGGTCTGCTGGTCGCCATCAAGTCGGAACTCTTTGTCGCGCTGCGCACCTTCGCCAGCAAGCTTATCGTGGCAGCCCCCGCTTTAATCGCTGCCGCACAGTTGCTGCTGGTAAAACTCACCGAGGCCGGTCAGCAGGCACGAGACAGCTTGTTAGGCGGGTCCGGTTTCGAGCAGTCGGTGGCAAACAATGCCTACGGCTTCTTCGTGGATGGATTGAGCACTGGCCTGACCATGCTGGGACTTCTATTAGTCGCCCAGGGTGCTTACAGTTTCAGCTATGAACGCGACATCGGCAGCATTCGTCACAGTTTGATCAGGCGTGTAAGCCGCAGCAGCGTACTTACCGCAAAGCTGGTTCATCTACATTTACTGGCCCTATTGTCCGTCTTACTTCTCTTAATTACGAGCTACCTGCTCAGCGGGATGCTCTGGGAATATGGCGCGATAGCGGAGGACGGTTTCGAGCTTATCAGCGAGCAGGAGATTCGTGAGGAAATCTGGCTAGGTCTTCGCTTGGCGTTAGTGCCATTGCCAGCGGCCATTGCCTTCGGACTGTTAATCTCGGTGTCCGCACAATCGGCAACTCAGGCAGTTACTACCGCGCTGGGCATTACATTGGCGATAGATATCTTTAAGGGGCTCCTCGGTGATATGGCTAACTATCTGTATGCGAGCTTTCAGCCATCCTTGATCGATCAATCTTACTTGCAATCCGTTAGCCGAATAGTTCGCGGCTACTCCGATGTATTAATAGACGATAGCGTGTTGCAACTGAATATGTGGGTGCCCTTTCCAGCACTCTTATTGTTCTTTGCCGCCGGCCTATTTATCGTACAGCGAAGGAAAATATAGTATGTGCACAAGTAAAGCGAAGCGTGGAATCTCGGTATTTACCCTCGTCCAACTATTGCTGCTAACAGGCTGCGTAAGTTACGAGCCCGTCATTCTAGTTCCGGCGTTAAACCTATCGGCAGAAGATATTACACTTGCAGACACAGCAGACTCCGTTGACGCCAGGATCGATTTCGGTGTCGAAGTCGGCCTGAACGAGAGTGATTCCCTCAGCAATATCGAGATACTGCCCGGCGTTCGCGTGCGCGGTGTCTCAGCCAATGGCCCTGCAGATTCAGCCGGAATTCAGCTGGGCGACATTATCCTTAGCATCGATGGAACATTAACGAATCATCCCGACGTTTTAGAGGCTATGCAGCGGCAGACGCAAGCAATTGAGAATACACTCTTCAATGTGCGCAGAAATACCGTAGTGTTCGAGGCTACCGTGATTCCTCGCACCGTCAATAGCAATCCCGGCCCCCGCGAATTGTATCGAATCGATCCCATCGCGAGTCGTGCCGCCTATCGCACGGAGATGGTCAGCATCAGTCAGCAGCCTCCGATTGCCGCCGCACGGGTTGTGGATGTTTATCAACAGAGCCCGCTGCTTGACGCGGCGATCGAAGCTGGCCATGTGATCTTGGCCATAAATAATATTCCTCTTAATTCGGCGCAGGATCTAGTCAGTCGATTTAACTCAGAGTTTGAACTGGGAGAAGCGGTAAGCGTGACCGTCTACGATGGCGAGTCAGTCCTTGAGAAACGCTTCGACCTTTGGAATCCGGGAAGACGCGTGAGCGCGGTATCTCTCGGCCCTCTACTGCGCTACCAATCATCGTTGACGCCCGACTCGAAGAGTCTTTCCCTATTGGATTTTTGGCTATTTTCTTTATATAGCTATAGCCGAGTGGGTGAGGAAAGATCACACAGTATTCTGGGTCTAATAAACTATAGCAGCGATCTAGGCGAACTGATCGAAGAAGAGAACTAAGGAACGTTGAATCAAAGTGACCATCAGAAAATTATCAATTAAGGGCAGGATGAGATTAACCCTCTCGGGTCTTGTCATCTATGCACTGCTATCCGGCGCTGCATTTGCGCAGTCCAATTACGTTGCCTTCGAACTGGAAGGTGAGAATAATTGGGAGCGGCAACTCGCCTTTGAGGATCTCAATGGAGATGGACGCAAAGACATCATCCAAGTAAATTATCAAGCTGAGATTGGGCGTGAACTGCATGTTTATCATCAACAAGCCGATGGAAGTTTCTCTACAACTGCGCAACGTATCGAGATTAAAACCGAGATAATAGCTGTCGCTTTCGCCGACCTCAGGTCTGAGCCTGGCAATGAACTGTTGCTGATCTCCAACTCAGGTGTATACAGCCTCTCCTCCGCACTCGAAGGTTACGCGGGCAACATCAAGCAGTTGCTAGAGTGGGAGTTGATTGCTGCTGTGCCCGATCTAGACAGAGTGCAGTTTATCTCCGACCTGCAAGATATCGACAAGGATGGCGAGATAGACTTGCTACTACCCGGCGACGGTGTCTATGGCCTGTTCAAAGGCAGGGGCAATGAAGTCTTCGAGCTCGTTTCCACGTTCAGCACAGACAATGAATCTCTATCAGCCGCACAAAGAGGCCGCGACAACTCAGGCATGGACGCTCGAATTGGAATCAATGCCGCAGAGGGGATCGTCATCGAGCTGAATGTCGAGTCCGATTCCTATTTCGATGGTTTCGTCGAGCAATGGGATGCGAGCGAGGAGCCTGCCAGCTCTCTGCTTCGCGCAGAGAGCTGGATGCCAACGGCAATCCTCGCACAGCTAAACGCAGATACGCTTGCTGATATCGCTTACATCAACCAGGGTGCGGACGGCTCCGGACAGCTCAACTTCCATTTTCAGGATGCGCAGAATGGTTTCAACAGCGAACCAGACTGGACCGGCAGCATAGATACACGAGGCGATATGCAACTCGTCGATGTAGACAATGACGAGCTACTGGATCTCTTGCGCATAACCGGAGAAGGTAACGACCGCAGTGCCTATTTCTACCGCAATCAGAACGGTGCTTTCGATCTAGAGCAGCCGAACCAGGTTATGCGCTTCTCAGGCTACGATGTGCGACTCAACATAGTCCCATTGGAACAAGACTCCGCCGTGCTGCTAAATGTTAGCTACTATACAATTCCTGTGATCGATGCGATTCGAAACGCCAGCATCAATCGCTCACAGCTGTTGTTTGGAAGCGACAACGCAGGAGAGGATCAATTCTTCGACCGGCGCCCAAATTCCAGACTCGACGAGAGTTTCTCGGCGACGAATGTACGTGGCCTATCGGAACAGATGTCCCTGCAATATGACATCGATGGCGACGGTCGCAAGGATGCCATCTATGTTACTGAGAATGGCACACTTGCCGCCAAGAAAATCGGCGAAGACCTGACAATCGAGAGCCAGCCTTTCTGGGAATACGTCTCCCCGAACAGTGTATTCGAGTTTGAGGTATTGCAACTGAATCAAGACGAGAAACCAGATCTCTTGCTACGCCACGCCACCTCAACCACCATCTTGGTGGCCGCGCCATGACTCGCCTATCCTCGACTGTACAAGCACTGTGCGGCATCGGCTTGATGCTTAGCGGCGCAATAGTCTCTGCTGCTGAACTGAATTTCAACCAGCAAGAATTCCAACTGCCGCTGGAGACTGAGAATCTCATCGTCGCCGATCTCAACGGCGACGGCCTATTAGAATTCGTAGCAGTGGTGGAGAAGGGCCTGCAGATCTACTTTCAGACCGAGAGTGGCTTCGACTTCAGCAGCAACAACAGCATCGAGTTTCCGGGTCAGGCCATTGGCTGGGACTTAAGTACGCAGTACGGCGCTGCTGGCAGCACCTCGATCATCGCGCTGATCGATGGCAAGGAAGTCCTAGTCTGGTCAGTCGAGGATCGAACACTGCTCGCGCCACGGACCATCAAATCAAACTTGAATGGTTTCTTGAGCAAGGGTGTGAACCGTCTACATTTTTCAAGAGACATAAACGGCGATGAATTAGACGACTTATTGATTCCCGGCGCGGGCGTTATCAATCTTCACATCAGTAGCGGACTAGCTACCTCCGGAAATTACGACTATCAAGCGCCTCTTAGCGTTCGCTCAGAATTGCGCATGCGCACGAACCTGAACGAAGAAAGCCTAGAGCGGCGCACCGGTCAATCTATTCGCATTCCCATGATGGAACTCAGAGACGTCAATAGCGACGGCTTCGATGATCTGGTTTCTCGCACGGAAGAAGAATTGAAAGTCTTCATTGCCAACGCGAACGCCGAGGCCTATTTCCCAAATGAGGCGAGCTATTCCCTCGACATTCTGGAGATAGAGGAAAGGCTGGGCGAGTTTGATATCGACAATTTGGATTTCGCCAATCTCACCGGGCTGTTGGCCCTTACGCACGAAGAGATACTAGAGGATGTCGACGGCGACGGGATAGACGACCTGCTACTTCGTGAGGGTGGTAAAATTTCACTGTTTGGCGGCAATGATCAGGGCATGAATTTCGCACAACCTCTTCAGGTCCTTCGATCAGGAGGCAAT
>NVUL01000040.1 GCA_002401885.1 SAR86 cluster bacterium | reverse complement strand
CCACTGGCCTACTGTTAGAGGGACAAGTCCAAAGCTTGCACAATGCTCAAGGGCAGCGTGTAGTGAAATCTGTGGGTGGGAGCACAGCTGCGGTCATTCATTTTATCTATGATCAAGCGGGTAGGGTGATTGCGGAGATTGATGCAGAGACTGGGGTTACTACTAGAGAGTATATCTATGTAAATGGCATTCAAGTCGCATTGGTTGATGATACGGGAACACCCGGTGAAGTGACTTATTTTGTGCACAGTGATCATTTGGGTACACCGCAGAAGATTACGGATGATTCTCAAGTGGTGGTGTGGGGAGCTAGTTATGAGCCGTTTGGCGAGGTGACTGAGACGGTTGCGGCTATTGAGAACAATATTCGGTTTCCGGGGCAGTATGAAGATGGGGAGACTGGGTTAAATTATAACTATTTTAGGGACTATGATCCGAGTTTAGGTAGGTACGTTGAGAGTGATCCGATTGGGTTGATCCAGCTAGAAGAAGCGTTGAATTTATACTCCTATGTCAATTCTAATCCGATCCGATTTCAAGACCAAGCGGGGCTTCAGATATCGTTCACTCAGTTTGCAATGGAGCATGCTAGAAGAAAAACAATAGAGCTCAGAGAGAATTTCAGTCAGACTATTGAATGTTATGATTGCGAAATTAACTGTGTTGCCTCGTTGCTGCCCACAGTTGGTGTTTACGAAATTGCAAGAACTTATTTAAAGGCCGTTAACAGACTGGCGAAAGACAAAGTTTCTAGAGAAATTGCTAATTTAGTTTTGCAAGGATCTAAGAAAGCAACACTTTACGGCGCTGGACTGGCAACTGCACACTGTGTGTGGACGTGTGAATAGGAAAACCAATGGAAATAGATGTGGGTCAGAATTTGCTCTTGGGTGTCGTTTTTTTGGTTCATGCCAAGATTGCGAACATAACGATAGATATATTTTCTTCAAAGGGATTGCTGACTAATCGAACATTTTTGATGTGCTTCTTTGTACCTATCGTTCCATTGTTTATTGCAATGAGCATGACCCCAAATCCAGATTCTGAGAATAATGTGACTTTCTCAGCGAGCATGGTTTTTGGCGGTTTAGTTCTATTGGCAATAGCATGGTTCTTCGTTATCAATGCACAACTATTCTAAATTAATGGGGACAGATTTATTTTTTAGGACGGCCTTGTCCACGTGTCTCAATTCTGACCTAATAAATGGGGTCAGAGTAAGATTACAGTAGTTTCGGTGCTTTGATTGCCGAATTGAGTAAGGATTCAAATTATGGGAGCATTATCTAAAGGGCTTTTAAAAATTGTATCCGGTTTTCTATACGGAATTGGTTTCGTGCTGGCAATCAGCATCGGAAGTTACTTTGTCATAACTCAGATTGAATCTGAATTCGAAATTGATGAACTCGGCGAGACATATACATCTATTGACTATGTGCGATTCGATGAATCGGCAAACCTAGAAGTCGTAATTGATAGCGAAGAGATTACGGATACCGAGTTTAATCTTCTGGGTCAGATTAGTAACAACGGTGAAACTGACTGGAGTAGTATTTCACTTAAAGCAATATTGTTTGATGAGTCAGGGAAATTCTTAGACCAATGTGAGCATTATCATCGGGGAATGCTAGCTGCTGGCGAAAGCAATTATTTCAAAATGTCTTGCGGCTCTCAATGTTCCGTTGTTGCATTGGAGAACTACGCTCGCTATGAATTGGAAGTGATAGATGCGTCTAACTTCTAAGAGAAACTGCGATGAGGGGCTGCTCGGTTAGTGGCCTAAGAAATTAGTTTAAGCCTTTGCTCCTTCCAACAATGTCCGTTCAACGGACATTCCATATAACCCTACGTAGACAACACTGAACAGTTTCTAAGCAATAGAAGAATCGTTAGTGCTCGTTATACGCTGCATAGGCTAAGCATGGGAAGTAGGGCATCTAACAGAGTCTGCTGCGCTCTTTGTACACAAACTGTGCCTCAGCTTTATCTAAACAATTTGCCAGATAAAAAGTGTGCAAGTAGCAAAAGAAAGTGTGTAAGCAGTGTGTAAGCAAAAAAAATGCGCTATCAGAACGAGAAAATTCTGTAGCGCATTGATTTAAATAGAGAAAATGGTGGAGGCAAACGTACAAAGTTTGAACCAATTATTCACTGTCTCCAGTTCTGCGGGCTGAAGTGCTACGCCTGCAATGAATCTCTGCAGTAGGAGCGGGCCCTTATAAAGCGATGTCCAACGTTCAAGGACTTCAGTTGGTGTCCATTGCTCAGTTTGTTCAGGGCAGAGCTTTAGGACGATATGAAAGTGGTTAGACATGACTGCATAGGAATAGATTTCGACAGCAAAAAGCGAGGCAATGAGGCGCATTCTGTTGACTATCCATTGTCTGCGATGCTCATAGTCCTTACCGCTGGTGGTATCAATGCCACAGAGAAAGGTTCGTCTCGCAGAAAAGCAGGGGACACTGATAACTTAGTAACTTAACAAACTTTTCAGCCGCTAGGGCATGATGACCTACCAACATGATGGTCATCAGTACGTGATGCTGCAGAACGGACCGAGGCTTACCGCCATGGCATTGCCTAGCGGGATAGTCGGCGGCGACGACGGTCACTAGTTTAGTTGTTGCCTTCATTGCGGCAGAAATGTCAGGCAGGTAAAAGAAGGTCCACTGACGCTATGATTAAGTGGGTTTTTAGAATTTCCTCATGCCTATTCAGTACAAGCCTGCGTCGATGCCCTTAGCGTTGCGTGCCATCAAATTGCCGATCAACAATCTTAAGATTGCGAGCACAGCCTGAATTCCAGATTTGCGTAGGTTTTCTACCCGATCTGTACCCCAGAGGCGCTTACTGTTTCGACTGACAGTGATTACACTTCTGTTCTCTGTGATGGATGCAGTTATACATCTCGCACGAGTCACCACTAACTTAACGGAATAGAAACTGCTATGGCAGACGCACCTCAGCGCCCCGATCTAGATACGATTCTTGGCGCAGATCTTCAGGCATTCGTTAATAATATCTTGCACGAGGATGGTGGCATTGATCATTTTCGGCAATTACTGTCTGACGATCAGATTTCCAAGCTGGAAAGTCGCCGCAAACTGGAGCTTGTCACCCGCTCTGGAGTGATCTTTACACGAGAGCGCAACATCTCCAATATCCTAGAGACGACACTCAACACAGCGCGAAACTTGACTAACTCCGATGGAGGGACGATTTATAGTTTGGAGGAGATCTATGCTGAGAACCCTATCGACCCAGGCGAAATCGCCAGTCGCAACCTCAATTTTGTAGCGCTTCAAAATGAAACGATGGACACCAACCTCAAAGGCGGCGATATCGACATGATGCCGCCTGTTCCTTTAGAGATAGATGGTAAACCTAATCTAAGCAATGTTTCCGCCTACTGCGCAAATACTGGTGAGATGCTCAATTTCGATGATGTCTATGATGCTGATGGTTTCGATTTCACTGGCACCTCCAGCTATGACGAAGCGAATGGTTACCGTTCGCAATCGATGCTGGTTATTCCGCTGGAGGATCACGAGAACAATATCATTGGAGTGCTTCAGCTCATTAACCGGCGAATGCCAAATGGCGCTATCGGCGGCTTTACAACTGAGGATATTGAACTGGTGCAATCAGTTTCCTTCCCGGCAGCCGCGTCAATCACTCAGCAAAGAATGATCAATGAGCAGGTTAATTTGTTCAATGCATTTGTCACCATGTTGGCTCAAGGTCTCGGTGAGAAATCGCCACATACCTACAATCATATTCGACGCGTGGCGGCACTGGGAGAATCCATTGCTGCATCGCTGAGTAACTCGGATGAGGGAATCTATGCAGACGTAAAGTACAACTCTGATGAGATGGCGGAGATTAAACTAGCAGGTTGGATGCACGATATTGGCAAAATCACGACACCTGAGCATATTGTATCCAAACAGGTAAAGTTGCAATTTGTCATGGATCGATTCGAAATGATTATCGAACGATGCAGCTCAAAAATGAAAGACTATAAAATAGAGATGCTCCAGCAACAACTCGCTGCCAGCCAGGCCGGTGCCACCGAGTCTGAGTTGCTTGCCCTGCGCAATGAATGCGATAACAAAACATCCCTATTGGAGAAGCAGCTCGAGGCACTGTTCAAAGCCAATCGAGGCAGTGAGGACATGCCCAAGGAACAGATAGAGTTGGTTATGGACTTAGCGAGCCAGTCGGTAGAAGCATTCTACAAGACCGAAGTCATCATAGATCACGGTTTTCCGCTGCTAAAGAGCTTTGCCCTGGAACCCCATGTAGCCCCACTAATTGATGACAGGGAGAAAAGCAATCTACTGATTAAGCGTGGCACGCTGAGCGATGATGAGCGCGATCAGATCAAGTCGCATGCCGATCGCTCATGGCGTTGGCTTATGGAGCTACCTTTCCCGCGCAAACAAAAACGACTACCTCTGTATGCCGGTGCTCATCACGAACATCTCAATGGCAGTGGATATCCTAACGGTATCGAGGGCAAAGACATGCCCATGCAGGCACGTATTCTTGCTATCGCCGATATCTTCGAGGCTCTTGTGGCCAACGATCGGCCCTACAAAGAACCTATGCCGCTCTCGCAAGCAATGAATATCCTTGGCGGGATGGTTAAAAGTGGCAACCTCGACGGAGAGTTGATGAAAATTTTCCTGCAGTCGGGCGACTACATGACTTACGCAGAGGAACACTTAAACCCTGAACAGATCGATGACGTCGACATCGATGCTTGGTTGGAAGCCTATTATGTTGTTCCAGAACCGCCTACAAAGTAGTTTGTATCTGATCAGGGTACGCAAGCTCTAGAAAGGTGTTTTGAATTAGAACATAGAACATAGAACATAGAACATAGAACAACTAGGCCAATAAAAAAGTACCCACACAAAAAGCCCACTGATCAATCGATCAGCGGGCTTTTTGTTTATTCATCTCAATAGCTCAACGTGCAACTATTTCCACGCACTTGCTGCTACGTTCGGATCGGACTTGAGGAAGCGAATCAAGTCGGCGTGGAACTGATCGGGTATCTCAATTTGTGGAGCATGGCCCACGTCTGGGTAGAGCAGTATGGTCGAGTTTTGTAGCTCGTTATTCACATTGTGTGCCAGCGTAGGGAAGTCATCGACTAGACCATCTTCCTCACCACCGATAACTAATGCCTTCGTGGCGATATGCTGCCAGTCATAGACAACCGGGTCATCATAAAGCATCTGGCCCTGCAGCCTGCGAACCTGTGCTATGCGATTCCATTCGCCACTCATGGTTTGTCCAAACTGGCGACGCACGAATTCTAAATGCTCCGGTGGCCAACGCAGCGGGAAATAGTTCTGATGGCCGCGCAGGATTGACTGATAGGTAGTTGTTCCTCCTCCGGCGAAGGGGTCTCTCCAGGGTCGACTCTGACGCTGATCAGTTAGACCGATCTGATTTACCATAACTACGTGAGTCGTAATGTCAGGATACACCATGGCGAAACGGCTCACCGTCATCCCGCCCATAGAGTGTCCAACGATCGCGACTTCGTCAATTTCCAGCTCATCCAACAGTGACTTCATATTCGCAGCTACGAAATTGAAGCTGTAAGGAAGGATCGGCTTGGACGATTTACCGTAACCGATTCTATCGACGGCAATGATGCGAAAGCCTGCGGCAGATAACGCCTTGAGAGTCGGTGTGTAGGCTTCGGAGTAGAAATTCATGCCATGCTGCCACAACACGGTCTGACCGTTAGAGCTCCCACTTGGAGGTACGTCCATATAAGCCATGCGAATATCTTGCTGGAAGCGATTCAGCTCCAGAAAGTGCACAGGATAGGGATAGGGGATCTCTTCGAAGTTTGCGGAAACAGCGCCCCAGTGTGCTGGCGCCTCGGCTGGAGGTACTTCCGGCCAGTCGGTATCGGCGAGTGTGGCGTTTGAGACCAGACTGAGCAGCAAGGCGCTTATTGATAGGGCTATTCGTTGTTTTAGATTGAACATATGCAACTTACCTAGGTTATGAAAATTCTTTTATGGGCACTGACTCTTATTGAGCGCTAGAGTATTTCAGGTTGTGGGGCATGTTTCAAAAGTAATTGTGTTACAAATTGCTCCGCGCGGAATGCTGCCCTGAACGTGCTGTCGATTCCGTGGTGCGGAATCGACAGCATTAAAGACTAAGAGCCGATCTAGCCTTCTTT
>NVUL01000039.1 GCA_002401885.1 SAR86 cluster bacterium | reverse complement strand
CTTCCAGATTCGGCCGATTGGATTTCCCATGTAGCCCGACCAGACGTATATCTTATTCTCATACTCGGCGATCCAGATGCGGCGAGATTGTGCAGGATCTAGCAGCTGCATCTCTATGGTCGGAATCTCATTCACGAAACTCCAGTCTGGATCTGGACCTGAATGCAGTTCGCCAGCTACGAGCGGTCCTCCGGAAAAGACGCGATTGGGGCCATCCTCAAATCGTTGCTTGGCACCGGCAGTAGCGATCGCCGTTATTGGAATCAGCAGTAGACAAATTACTACAATGACTGCTCTCTTGAATAATTTCATAACACCTCTATTCGATTTTGTGGCACGCTTGCTGTCCGAATAAAAATGGGGTCAAAGTAGTTACTACTCAAAACCCCATTTATCTCTCCCAAATTAAGTTCTTACTCTGCTTCGGATTTAGCCATTGCGTCCTGCACTCTTGCGCCGCGCAATATATTCACCATGCCATAGTTACCTTCGTGGCAGGCATACTCGTAGAGCAGTCCTGCTACTTTGGTCATGGACACAATGGCGGTAAAACTATCGGTATAGGTTGATGGATCATCCACAGTGAATTCATAGTCCACCGTGTACTCGCCTACGCGAGTGAAGCGCTCTGTGAGGACTTTGTCTAGCGAGGTTCCAGCCTGACCAAAACTCGAAGATAAACCGTTGAAGTTGCGCGTCTCGACAACAAGCGTATCGCCGTCCCAATAGCCACGGGAATCTCCCATCCAGAGTCGCACATCATCGCTAAGCGAACCCATTTCACTCGGCGCATCAACCAAGGGGACGACGCGCGCATCATGAATCATTTCCGTCAGGATGACAGCCGTATCTTTCGTCTGAAAAATTTGCACATTGTTATTGTACAGACTCGGCACAAAGGGAGGCCCGGCATTGAAGCCAATCAGGCAGCGCTCTGAAAGTCCTCGATCCTCCGGACCATCCGTGCCAATACCGCCAGCTGAGATTCGTACYGGACGCGAYTCGCCCGTTGTATCGCCGCCGTATACGCCCTGRTTWGCTATTGCACCCTCTCTAAGCGCTGGAAGCTTGCCATTTGTAGGATAAACAATATGCGAGGTACGCACATCGCCGCCAATACCAGCATTCTCAACCCAGAAATCGTTGTAGGAGCCGTCGACTCCCTCGACTGGTATCGCACCATCGTTCGAGGCGTCTCTTGCTGCTCGCTGCTCGGCGATTTCCCTGACTTCCTCGGGTGTAAGAAACTGACGATCGCCATAGCGCGATGGCCGTTGCATGGGTGTGTTGGAAGAAAAATTCCAGACCCCCTGCAGATCGGGTTGGCCCCACTGTGTGCGCGGAGCGACATAGTCGTCGGCAGCTAGGGCGATGGTGGAAAAGGCACAGGCAACGGCCAGTACCGTAAGTCTTGGGAACGCTGTTATTGCTTTTTTCATGAGAAGCCCCGCTAATAACTTAATCGGAATGGCTGAAAGGTAGCTTATTCGCCATGACAGCACAATTTATAAATAGCGACAAAATGTAGCTTAACCCCTATGCGAAGCTACTTATCTAGGAACAGCCTAGTTCACTTAAGAGTCGCGCCGATGGCACGGGGTTGCTCTCGGGAAACAAGTCCAGACTGCTCATCAATTCGATCTGCTCAAGATCTGCCTGGTGTTCACAGAAACGGGCTGCCTGAGAAATATCCTGTGTAAAGACGAATGCTGCAATGCCGCTTTCAGCGACAACCACTTTGAAGTATGCAGCTGGATTTAGATTCGCGTTGTTGATGGCAATACTTAGCGGCTGGTCGATCAGATAGAGAGGGCCACTGATGACACCCAAGGAATTCTCTTCGCTAACTATTTGGTTCAGAGTCTGTTCCAGTTGCAGCCAGGGTCCACGCCTCAATGGCGTAGGCATCGACACCATATTGCTGAGGTTATTTAACTCCCTCCAATAAGGCGTCTGCGCGAAGCTAGTCATCGGTGCAAGCCGGGCACGCTCCTCAACATCAGCAAGCTGCTCATTGAAACCGCCGTAAGGATTGTTGCCACTGCTGATTTCAGACAGCGAAAATCCCAGGGCCTCGGCTTCGGCTAGTTCTTCAAGACCAGATAGGCGTACCAACTCATCGGGCTGCCAGAAACGGGGTAATAAGGAAGCAACGCCAATCGCCTCCTTGGTTAAGCGGTAGGCGACCCAATCGGCCATGCCAGTGTCGCCGTTGAGACCTGCGGCATAGAGATTGTGAACGACCACATTCGCCCGAGTAGCTGCGAGGCCTGAGGAATAGCCAGGACAGGTTCCCTGGCAGTGAGTGATAGCGATCTTCTGTGCATGCAACGTAAACGGTAGCAACATTGCGACCGCCGCAGCGAGCAGAGTTAGCGTTTTGGGTAGAATGTTCCAGCGAGTTGATCTAATAAGCATAACGACTCAGTTCGTCTCTGAAATTGCCTTCTTTGGTTTTACTTGTAGTAACAAGAATAGCACCTACTTCACTCCAGCCCAAAACCCTTGTTTTCTCGTATGGCAATGATCTAAGCTGGCAACCCGCCTTGCTAAGCGCGAATTGAGAGACATCAGCAAGAACGACCTCACACTTAGAATGAGTTGAAAAACGAATTAGGAGAGATTGATGTACATCACCCAAGAATCGAATACGAGTAAGAACTGGCTGCGCACGAGCCTCATGGGGCTTAGTTTCGCAGTGATCACAGCCTGCAACCCAGCAGCGGATACCGCATCTGTCATGGCCCCGGCCGCCGCTCCCTCAGCACCGGCGGCAGCATTGGAAATGTCTTCACCCGAATCTGTAGGCATGGATTCAGCGCGACTCGATAGGATCACACAGGCCATGCAAGGCTATGTGGATGAGGGTCTGTTAGCGGGCGTAATCACCATGGCTGCTCGCGACAACAAAATCGTACACTTCGAATCGGTTGGCTATCGCGATCTGGAAGCACAAGCTCCCATGACTAACGACGCGCTTTTTCGAATTTATTCCATGAGCAAGCCTATCACTGGCGTGGCCCTAATGATTCTCTATGAGGAAGGCAAATTTCGCCTAGCGGACCCCGTTGAGAAATACCTTCCTGAACTAAAAGACCTGCAAGTCTATGCCAGCACGGATGACAGCGGCAATATCATCACCGAGCCGCAGAGCCACAAGATGACGATTCGAGAATTGATGAGCCATACCGGTGGACTCTCCTACGGTATCTTTGCGGCATCTCCTGTGGATGCAAAATACGTCGAGGCAGGGTTGTTGGACAGCGGTGACACGCTGGAAGAATTCACCACCAAACTCGGACAGATTCCTCTGAAGCATCAGCCGGGAACAACCTGGGAATACAGCGTGTCGGTAGACGTGCAGGGCTACCTAGTGGAGAAGCTAGCTGGACAGTCTTTCGGCAGCTTCCTTGAGGAACGCATCTTCGATCCACTTGGAATGACCGATACAGATTTTCGCGTACCCGAGGAGAAAGTATCGCGCTTCGCTCAGGTCTATGGCTATGACGATGAAGGCACGCTCGAAGCAGGCGAAGGTTTTCCTGATGCGAACTTCTTAGTCGACCCTGTTTTCGAGTCAGGCGGTGGCGGATTGGTCTCAACGGCCATGGACTATATGCGCTTTAGTCAGATGGTATTAAATGGCGGCGAGTTGGATGGCGTGCGAATTCTGGCACCGCTTACCGTGGACTTGATGCATCGAGATCAGACGCCAAAGACTATGGAAGGCAGCATATTAGGAGCTAGGGGTACCTCCTTCGGATTGGATTTCGCTGTGATCGAAGATCCAGTAGAAGCAGAATCCTACTCTACTGGTGAATTCTACTGGGGTGGTGCCGCTGGAACCTGGTTCTGGATCGACCCTGTAGAGAATCTGGTATTCGTTGGAATGATTCAACAATTTGGCAGCAAGTTGCCGAATGTTCGCGCTGCTTCGAAGCGTTTGTTGTATCAGTCTATTCTCGATCCATACGGTATTTGAGTTTTAACCACTTCTCTCGTCTATTCAGATTGCTCACAGCAGCACTGCGAGCAATCTGAATTAGTTCTGCGCCCCCTTCACCAATCCCAATAGTGGTTGATCTCTTACTCCTATATAACGTAGCTTATCCTTCCTCGGGCAGGACCACTGCCGACACTTACCAAGGATATTTTTGATGCACCGAACTACCACGCTACTCGTTATTTTTTCGGCCTTACTTCTTGTTGCCTGTGGCGAGCAGCCCACTACATCGGCCAATGACACTAGCACCAACGGCTACCCGATTCGCCCTGCCCTCGACCAGCTTAGCCAAGCCGAGGCGATAGCACGCAAGGCGCGTGTGTCGGACATTTCCTACGTCATGGACATAGACCTTGTCAGCCTCGCCGACTCCTATCAGGGCAGCGTAACCGCGAATTTCACTCTTACCGACAACGATAGGCCGCTGGAGATCGACTTCACCGGTGGCAGTGTGAATGGCGTCGTCGTGAACGGCGAGGTGCTAGAACCTGACTACAACGGCTACTTCGTTACACTGTCGCCTTCGGCTTTAGTAACCGGACGCAATGAAGTACTTATTGAGTATTCTCATCCCTACGATCAAGACGGCACTGGTCTGCATCGCTTCGTCGACCCGGAAGATGATCGCACCTACCTGTACACCTATCTCTGGCCCTATTACTCGAATCGCCTATTCCCGAACTTCGACCAACCGAACTTGAAGGCGACCTATGAACTAACTGTTCGCGCCGCTCCAGACTGGCAGGTAGTCTCGTCTACAACCGAGGATGCGATCATAACGGACGCCGATACAAGAGTCTGGCATTTCCCGCAGTCGGAAAAGTTCTCCAGTTATATCTTCTCTCTGCATGCTGGTCCCTATCAGATATGGGAGGACACGGCCGGCGACGTGCCGATTAGACTGATGGCGCGACAGTCGCTCGCCGAATACGTTGCGGTTGAAGAATGGATGGCGTACACGAAATCAGGTCTGGCCCATTACCGTGACTACTTCGATATTCCCTACCCTTTTGCAAAGTACGACCAGGTTATCGTTCCCGACTTCTTAATCGGGGCGATGGAGAACGTAGCGGCCGTGACGTTTTCAGAAAGCTATGTCGACCTCGGCGCATCTAATCGATTCAATAGTCAGCGCCGCGCTGGAACGATTCTGCACGAGATGGCACACATGTGGTTCGGCGATCTCGTCACGATGAACTGGTGGAACGGTTTGTGGTTAAACGAGAGTTTCGCGACACTAATGTCTTCTATTGCCGTTTCGGAGGCAACCGAATTCGACGATCTATGGCATGACTTTTATCTGTCTGAAAATTTAACCGCGATCTCCGCCGATAATGCTGTATCCACGCATCCGATCGAGGGGCCCGTTGTCAGCACGAATGACTTCTTTAATGTCTTCGATGCTATCACCTACGACAAAGGTGCTTCCGTTCTAAACCAATTGTCCCACTATATCGGTCGCGAAGATTTTCGCTTGGGAGTATCAAATTATTTGAAGGAGCACTCTTGGGAGAACACCGAGCTGGACGACTTCATGAGCTCACTTTCTGAGCAGTCTGGTATTGATCTCGATCCTTGGGCGCAGGACTGGATGTATCAGGCGGGCGTAAATACTATTGAGGCGCGTTTTAGCTGCGATGCCAACGGTATAAGCAGCTTCGCAATTCTGCAGACCGTCCCAGATGATCATCCAACCCAAAGAGATCAACGCGTGCAGCTGGGGCTATTTACCACAGCGGGCAACGGCAACATTGAACTCAACGCCGCTATACCGATAGAAATACTCGGCGCCGAAACGCAGGTGCCCGATGCCATAGGCCTTGCCTGCCCAGATCTAGCATTGCCAAACTACGAGGGCTGGGGTTATACCGAAGTGAGTCTAGACGAAGCCAGCATGGATACCATCATCAACGACGCCGCATTGCAGCGAATCGACGATCCGCTTATGCGCTCCATGATCTGGACCGCTCTGTTCGATGCACCTGGCAACGGCCAGATGGAAAATTCCACCTTGTTAGAGACTTTGATTGCCTCGCTGCCGCTGGAAGACAATGATCGAATCATTCGCCAGAGCTTGGGCACGCTGGTAGGCAACTTGAACATGCTAGAGCGGCTAGGCGGCGAATACGCGAGTGAACTCGCCGAGTACGGTCCGCAGGCTGAGCAGCAGCTTTGGCGACTAATCAGCGAAGGTGCGACCGATACAAGCGACAGTCAATCCGTTAGCACGCTAAACCTCAGACTATCTCGCTATATCGGTCTTGCACGCAGCGAGGAGGCGCTGGGGAACTTAGTAGACCTACTGAAAGATGATGTCGATATTCCCGGGCTGAATTTAGGTCAGAATCAACGCTGGAATATCATTCAACGCTTCACAGCTAGAGACTACGATAATGCGCGCGAGCT
>NVUL01000016.1 GCA_002401885.1 SAR86 cluster bacterium | reverse complement strand
GCCAGTAACAGCAGAAAACCCTGATTTATCCAGACTGGGACATCGTACACCGGCAAAATTGCGGTGCTCACTTGAATAAGTAGCCACGCCACAATCACATAGGCCATGCCTGCGCGAAACACCTTGCGTCGCCGCAACTCCTGGAAGAGGCTATTAGATTTGAAGGCAACATCTGGGGCCGAGATTGATTCCAGAGGAGAGGGGTCTGCAGCAGCGGTGGATTCTTCGGGCGGTTCATCGGTGAAAGGAGCGGGTATTGGTAAATCTGAATTGCTTATTGCGTAGATACGAACAGGACGGGCAACGTGTTTCAGATTCTTGTCGCCGAGATACTCCGCTGTAATTTCCCTGTTACTGGTAATGGTGTCATAAACCTGCCCGGAAATAGAGATGCCGCCGGGGGCAGCTGTTGGCTCGATACGGGAAGCCACGTTCACTCCGTCTCCGTAGACATCATCGTGGGCAAAAATCACGTCGCCCAGATGAATGCCGATCCTAATCGTAAATTCTGGAACTAGTTTTAGCTTCGCCTGAAGTTCTATGGCGCAATTGATTGCTTGAATACTGCTGGGAAAACTGGACAGGGTGCCGTCGCCCATTTCCTTGAGCCAGCTACCGTTGTACTTTTCCACGACTGGTTTGAGGATTTCCCGGTGTTGAACAATAACGCGAAGCGCCTGCTGCTCATCCGCTGCCATCATGCTGGTGTAACCGACAATGTCGGTAAACATTATCGCGGCGAGACGTCTATCATCCATGTGGAATCCGTTAATATTGTAATTAGATTTCGGTGACGCACATTTCCCGTAGCAGGCAACTATAGGGGATTCGCATCGTTAGAGGAAGAAATTTGAGCAGGGAGCAAGGAGCTGATCACTTAACTTGACTGACGCCAATAGCTCTATATCCATCGTTGAATGCGGTGGCACGCAGGCTGAATGAACGACCTCGGCAGGCATTAGAATTTGAAACCCTGCGGAGAGATTTAGTGCATGTGTTGCGTTGACCGGTTGAGACCACCCCCAAAACCGGACAGAAGGGAATAAGGTGACAGAAAAAGGACTACAGTAAGAAAAACTCTTACTGATGCGAATTGACGTTCAATCAGACTGATTTGAGTCGCTAATCAGGATCGGTATTTATTTAGGGTCTTAGGAAGCAAATCACTTAAATTGGATCAGTTCTTAAGAGTTTTAGTAACGTTTTATACACATTATCACGGCGGTGATTGAAACGAAATTCGGTCTCCTTAAGATGCAAATAAAATGTTCTTTTGGTGATGCCTTTAAACTTAGCCAACCGAAGTTTGGCGTAGGCCCAGAATGATTCGATTCCATTAATATGTGCTTTGCCATTAGCGAATTCATTCTGCCCGTGAAGGACACGATAGTGCTTTGCGTAACCGACATCCACTAAGCCATCATAGCCGCGCCACCCATCTGTATGGATTACGCTATCAAGGCTTACCTGGCCACGAATTACCGGTAAAAGTGAGCGTTTTTTGGCATCAGGCACGATTTCTGTAAAGACGTGGTCATTGCGTTTGAGTATGCCAAACACAATGGTTTTACCTGCGGCACCACGACCTCGTTTACCTCGAATTCGAGTCGGACCAAAGTAAGATTCATCCATTTCAACTACCCCGGAGAATGGGGACTGAGATTCACAATAGCAGGCAATACGAGCACGTATTTTGAGAAATATTGCATTGGTTGATCGAGTGCTAAGCCCAGTGAGTTTAGCCGTATCAGAGGCCGAGAAATCCATAGCGAAGGCCTTAAGTAATTGGCGAAATTTGGCTTCACTGATTTTTGAATATTTGTAGTAGCGGTTGGTACCGGTAATCATAGGCTCAGACGCATATTAGCATGCGATCTGCTTCCTAAGACCCTAAACTATTAGTGTCCCCAAGTATTTTTAATTTGTTTATTTGTTCCGAATGGTTTTTGCTTAATTACACTGAGCGGCCGTTCACCCTCCAGTATTTTCCGCTCGATCTCAGCATGTAGCTACTACCGCTTCCACCACAAAGCAGCCATGTTGATACCTTCGATTTCAGCAAATCTGGGGCCGCTTAGCACCAAGAAAGCACTTTCACGCTGAGCTTGTTCCCGCGGCTTTTTCAGACTCGTGTTCTTTAACAATCCGCCAGAGTGGAAGCAGAAGCAAGCGCGAGAACATGTAGCTAGCCACGCCCAGTGCGTAGATAATGCCAGCAATAAAAGGGCCGGGCTGCCTGTGAAAGACTATATTCAGCGCATTGAGGATCATTGCGAGTGCGACGAGCGCGCCTATGCCTTGTAGTATCACGAACACCGTCCAATTAGATTTTCTTGTAAAGCCGCCCTTCATGCTTTTAGCAATACTGTAAGCCCCGATGATAGTGATTATCGCTCCATTCATACTATTTACTGCCCATAAAGATTCACCCGCTACCCCAAACGCGCTCAGGCAAAGGCTAGTCGCGCAAACTAATGCGGCCAGCAGAGAAAACTGGACAATCACTGTGAGCGCAGCTACCGGTGCGCGCCGAATCCTTGTTACATCATTGATTTGATAGGTTGCGATGATGCCTGCAAATCCCGCAAGTGCAATTCCCGCTTCAATGCCTACTAGCAGAAAATCGAATATGTCCATGGTTTATCTCCTTGTTATTAGATTTGCGTAAGCATAGACCGAAAGATTATTAATTGGCTAGCGAGTGACCTTTCCCCCATAAATAGAACCAGGACAACGATGGAAAATACTTGGGGTAAGATCATTCACAACTTAACAACTTAAGGTTGTGAAAAGTGTAGCCGTGAGACAGGCAATTAGGAGATGGCGACTCGGGACGGACTAACTTGCCTGAGCAAGTTAGGACAGCTTTAGCTGGGCGTAGCCCGAGCCCATGGAAGGGCGAGTCAATAATCCAAACAGGCTTAGGCCTGTTTGCCCCCTGCGGGCTTCGCGCTGGCGCGCTCGTTGCAAACTGCTGGCGCAACTAGTCGAACCATATCGATTCTTCTCATCCAGTCTCCGGCGCACCATATACAAAACAGCCCCGCTGAAAGCGAGGCTGTTTTGTATATGGTGCCCAGAAGAGGACTTGAACCTCCACGACCTTGCGGTCACTAGCACCTGAAGCTAGCGTGTCTACCAATTCCACCACCTGGGCATAATCTTAGATGGGCGCGGTCTCTAAATGGCCGGAGCGCAACTCTAACGAGAGCCATGGAAGCTGTCAACACCGTGGTTTGTGCAGTCCCTAATGTCTGCAGCTACATATTTTGAAGATAAACAATTGCGGGCAGAGTAAAAATACAGTGGCTTCGAGGGAGGTCGGTGTTGTGTGCCGGCGAGGAGTTGATTGAAATAGCCTTAGGGCCATTTCAACCCCTGCGGGGCGCCCTGTAAAGCGGGCGTCCAAAATGCTACGCATTTTATGCAGTTCCTAGCGTCCACAGTCACATACTTTGCACATCGCTGGGTGTATAATACCGCCTTCTTAATTCTAGTATCCTTTCTTAATGTCAAAAACCCCAAAATCTAAAGATCCCCACGCGAAGCGTGAGGCTGAAAACTACGCCAACCCCATTCCCAGCCGGGAATACATTATTCAACTGTTAGAACAGATCGGTGAGCCAATTGGCCATCTGGCGCTGTGTGAACAGATGAAATTGACCGGTGAGGAGCAGATCGAGGCGCTGCGTCGCCGACTGATCGCGATGAGTCGCGATGGTCAGATCATCAGCAATCGGCGGGGTTTATTTGGCCTACCTGCGCATATGGATCTGCTCAAAGGTCGCATACAGGGTAACAAAGATGGCTATGGATTCTTCATTCCCGAAGACGGCTCCGGCGATATGTTTCTCGGTACGCGGGAGATGGAGAAATTATTCGATGGTGATGAAGTGCTGGCGCGGCATTCCGGATTCGATAATCGTGGCCGCCGCGAAGGCATGGTCGTCGAGATACTCAAGCGTCGCTTCGAGCAGATTGTAGGTCGCTATTACCGAGAAGACGGATTCGGCATTCTGGTACCCGATAGCAAGCGAGTGAGTCACGAGATAATGATCCCGGATCAGCACGCGGGCAATGCTAAAGATGGTCAGTTCGTGGTTGCAGAGATTACCGAATATCCCAGCAGGCGACGCAAGGCGATCGCGAAGATCGTTGAAGTTCTCGGCGACAGCACGACGCCCGGTCTGGAAATAGAGGTAGCGGTGCGCAGTCACGACATTCCTCATGTCTGGCCTTCCGCCGTAGAGAAAGAAACTAATCGCTTTTCGGAAGAGGTCGGTGAGGCAGATCTTCAAGGGCGCGCCGATTTAAGAGACATTCCATTCGTTACTATCGATGGCGAAGACGCGAAAGATTTCGATGATGCGGTGTTTGCACGTCGGCATCAAGAGGGCGGCTGGACACTCTTCGTCGCTATTGCCGATGTCTCACACTACGTGAAGATCGGCAGTGCGCTAGATGAAGAGGCTATCGCGCGAGCGACCTCTGTCTATTTTCCAGGTCACGTGATTCCCATGTTGCCAGAAAAACTTTCCAATGGCCTCTGCTCACTGAAGCCCAAAGTCGACAGACTGACGATGGTGTGCGAGATGGAAATATCGGCAAGTGGTGAGATGACTGACTACAGTTTTTATGAGGCAGTCATCCATTCTCATGCGCGTATGACCTACAACGAAGTATCCGACATCGTGGAGCCTGCCCAGAGCGATGCTCAGAAGAGCATACAGGCAACTATTAAAAAGCGTCACGAGTCCCTCATTGAGCACTTCGAGAATCTATATTCTCTTTTTCATGCGCTAAGAGCCGTAAGAGATAGTGGCGGTGCCATGGACTTCGATACGACAGAAACGCGCATCGTATTCGGCGAAGACAGAAAGATACGAGAGATCGTCCCGGTGTACCGCAACGACGCGCATCGCTTGATCGAAGAATGCATGCTGTGCGCGAACGTAGCGGCGGCGCGCCTTTTGGAAGACTCTAAGCTGCCCGCTCTCTACCGTGTGCATGAAGGCCCGAATCCGGACAAGCTAGAGAATCTGCGCATGTTCCTCAAGGAGTTGGATCTGCATTTACCGGGCGGTGACAAGCCAGAGCCTGCGGACTATCAGTATGTACTGAAGCAGATGGCGGGTCGCCCCGACCGTATTTTGTTGCAGACAATGCTGATTCGCTCTCTGATGCAGGCTGTCTATCAGCCGGAGAATCTAGGGCATTTCGGTTTGGGCTACGAGGCCTATGCCCACTTCACTTCACCCATTCGTCGTTATCCAGACTTGCTGGTGCATCGCGCCATCAGGTACCTAGTTCGTAACAAGCCTGGACCTCACGTTAAGAAACACAGCGGAGCGGCGGATCTAGCGAAAAAAGTTATCTACCCATTCGACTTAAAAGACATGATCGAATTGGGCGAGATCTGTTCTACTTCGGAGCGTCGCGCTGATGCGGCGAGCTATAGCGTTATAGACGCGCTGAAATGTGAGTACATGCAGGACCGCGTGGGAGACGAGTTCGTTGGTACCGTTACCTCGGTCACGAGTTTTGGTTTGTTTGTAGAACTGAATGAAATTTACGTCGAAGGCCTGGTGCATATTAGTGAACTTAGCAACGATTACTACCACTTCGATCCAGTGCATCATAGCCTGAGTGGTGAGCGTAGCCAGAAGACCTATCGTCTCGGTGACAGTGTTGAAGTTAAAGTTGTGCGCGTTGATTTGAATGACAAGAAGATCGATCTACAGATGATTGGCTTGAAGCAGTCGTCTAAAAAATTCGGCAAGTCGAAAGCTAAACACACTGATTCTAAAAAGGCGCAATCGAAAAAAGAAAAATACGCCAAGAAGAAAACCGATTCCGCGAAGAAGCCGAAGTCCTCTAAGAAATCGAAGCACAAGAAACGCCAGGCGAATTCGGAGTCTAAATCCAGAAAGGGAACAACTACAGCGACGAAGACTCCTGGCAAGAAGGCTAGCGCTGTATCTGGAAAGCCCAAGAAGAAACCTTCGGCTAGGCGCAGGAAGAAGCCGAATGCGAAGCCCCAAGCTTAACACCGAGCTTAACAAGAACCGCGACGATCACCATGAAGAATAAGCAAGACAGTCAGGAAAAAATTATCGGCATTCATGCGGTCTCCGAGCTGCTCGCTCGACGACCTAGCTCGGTGAGCCGGTTGTTAATTCAGGTTGGCAGAAACGACAAACGCATCAATGAGATTCGAGAGCTTGCGGCTGGCGCGAATGTCGCGATAGAAGAGCTCGGCAAGGAAGCCTTTGAGAGAGAATTCGAGGGCGTGCATCAGAGTGTCGCCGCCATCGCGGAATTCGAAAACAGTATCCTGTCAGAAAAAAGCCTGTTCGAGTTGCTGAAGGGACTAGACCACCCACCTTTGTTGCTCATACTGGATGGTGTTACCGATCCCCATAATTTGGGAGCCTGCTTGCGCAGCGCGGATGCGGCGGGTGTCGATGCCGTAATCATCCCCAAGGATAAGTCTGTGGGCTTGAACGCTACGGTGCGCAAGGTGGCCTGCGGGGCTGCTGAGACGGTCAATCTCGCCTCGGTGACGAACTTGGCTCGTTGTTTAGACAAGCTGAAGGAAGAGGGCGTTTGGCTCGTGGGTGCCGCCGATCAGGCTGACAGCTCCCTATATGACCAAGACTTAGGCGGTGCGATAGCGTTGATTATGGGCTCCGAAGGAAGCGGTCTGCGCCGTCTGACGCGGGAGAGTTGCGATTTTCTGGTGTCTATTCCTATGGCGGGGGCTCTCAGTAGCCTAAATGTATCTGTGGCGACGGGCGTCTGCCTGTACGAGGCTCGTAGGCAGCGGATTAGTAGCAATAGTTAGGGGCAGCAAGCGAGCTAATAGGCGGAATCTGTCTAATAGCAGTGATTTGATCTCCCTAAGTATGAGTAAAGCTTGCATCCCCCACTCAGAATCCCTAGAATTCCCCCTCGTTTTTATCTGCGGGACTAGTTTCCGTAGCTACATAACTCCTTGTCTTACCGCGCACAGCAGTGTTGATGGAAGGCATTAACCCAGAAGGAGTCTCTATGAGACACTATGAAGTCGTATTCTTGGTGCATCCCGACCAGTCAGAACAGGTCCCAGGGATGATCGAGCGCTATACTCAGTTGATGGCCGATAGCGGTGGTCAGATTCACCGATTGGAAGACTGGGGCAGACGCCAACTCGCCTACCCAATAAACAAGATCCACAAGGCACATTACGTACTCTTGAACATCGAGTGCAACGGTGAGGCTTTGGAAGAACTTACTACTCTATTTCGCTTCAATGACGCGGTTATCCGTAACCTAGTTATAAAGGCTAAGGCGCCTGTAACTGAAGAATCCTTGATTCTGAAGGGCGAACGCGAAGGCAAAGAGCGCAAGCAACGTTCTGAGCAGAAGCGCAAGATGGAAGATGACGCAGCCGCCGCGTCGGCAGCGAAAGCAGCCGCAGCGAAAGCAGCTGAAGAAGCTGCCGCTCCTGCTGAAGAAGCTCCAGCTGCGGAGGAAGCTCCAGCTGAAGAAGCTGCTGCTCCTGAAGCTGAAGAAGAGAAGCAGGACTAAGTCACTGCAAATCCGAACCCTTTCCTAGAAAGAATAGAGATAGATAGACAGGATAAAAATTATGGCTCGTTATTTTCGCCGACGTAAATTCTGCAAATTCACTGCAGAAGGAACAGTACAAATAGATTACAAAGATCTTGAAACTTTGAAAGCGTATGTTTCTGAGACGGGCAAGATCGTCCCTAGCAGAATCACGGGCACGAAGGCTCGCTATCAGCGTCAACTCTCCACTGCAATTAAGCGTGCGCGCTACTTGGCGTTGATTCCTTATACGGATAGTCATCAGGTTTAAAAGGTACTAACCATGCGAGGCCTTGCTGAATTCGTAATGAAGGGACGCAAGCAGGCCATAATGGCAGTACTGCTGTTAGGCCTGATACCGATCGTAAATTTTCTAAGTCCGGTAGTGGTTGGCTTAGTCGTATTACGTAAGGGTATGATCGAGGCCACACAGGTTTTGGTTTGGGCCATTTTCCCGATAGGAGGGTGGGCCATAGCAGGTGATCCAGTTCCCCTGATTATGTTGTTGGGAATTACCGGATTGGCAGGACTACTGAGAGCATCAGAGTCTTGGGAGTTTACCCTGCTAGCCGCGATCGCCGTTGGTGTTTGCGTAGAGATTTACTTGCGTTTGCAGCCGGCAGTGTTGGATTTGATCTTTCTTCAGATGCAGCCCTACTTCGATGCAAACGGCATTCAAGGCGAGCAACTGGATTCGCTGAGGAATGTTATGACCAGCTTTATGGGCGCGGTCTATATGTTTCTGGCCATAGTCCTGCTGATGATGTCTCGCTGGATGCAGGCTGCGCTGTACAATCCCGGTGGATTTCAAAAAGAATTCCATGGACTCCGGGTAGAGCAGAATGTAGCACTGCTTCTAGTCGGCTGCATGATGCTGGCCAATTTTGAAATACTCATCCCACAGAGTTGGATGCTGTATTTGGTTTTACCGCTGATGTTCTCCGGGCTTGCCCTAATACATGCGGTGGTGGCGGCGAAGAAGTTATCGAGCCTATGGTTAGCTGTGTTGTATGCGCTAATCGTGTTGCCCCTAATAGCGAATATGATCGTGCTGCTAGCACTTTTAGATAGCTGGTACGATTTTAGAACGCGCCTGCAGAAGCCGGCGTAAACAGAATGAAGCACTGGCCTCGTGCCAGAAAAGAATTAGAGATGAGGAAGAACCAATGAACGTTATCTTGCTTGAAAAAATGGCAAACCTAGGTGAAATCGGCGATACCGCCAATGTGAAATCTGGATTTGCGCGCAACTTCTTATTCCCGAAGGGAAAAGCAATACCTGCGTCAAAGCAGAACCTAGCTGATTTTGAAGGTCGTAGAGCAGAGCTTCTGGCCGCTCACGATTCGAACGTAGCCGTGGCGCAGAAGCGTCAGGGTGTCGTTAATGGCGCAGCGCTTAGCTTGCAGGTTAATGCGAGCGACGAAGGCAAGCTATTCGGCTCTGTTGGTACGCAGAATATTGCGGATGCTCTGAACGAGCAATGCGGCTCCGATATCGTTAAGGCAGAAGTATTGCTACCAAACGGTGTTATCCGCGAGTTGGGCAGCTTTGAGGTCGTATTGGATCTTGGCTATGCAGTTACTGCGACCATCAACCTTGCAGTTCAGGGTCTTGATGCCGCCGCAGGCGTCAGTGCAGACGGCAGCATGATCGAAGAGATCGATGAAGCCGAGGCCGCTGAAGAGGCTGCAAAGGAAGTAGCTGAGCAAGCCGCAGAAGCTACAGAAGAGACAAAGGAAGACTAAGACTGGATTACTAGGTTTAAGCACCTGGGTTAAGTATGTGAGATTAAGTTCCTAGTCCTTGACCAATCTATCTTCATCAAGCACCATCTGTTCATTCAGATGGTGTTTTTTTTCGCCCTCTTTCTAAGAGCAAGTCCCAAATCAAATAGAAGTAAAAGATGTCTTTCGATACCCCTCATAGCCCCCAGAACCGTGCAATTAGTAATGTAGCGGCATTGAAAGTGCCTCCTCATTCGGTTGATGCGGAGCAGGCGGTATTGGGCGGTCTGATGCTGGACAACACAGAATGGGACAATCTGGCAGATGTGCTGCTTCCCGAAGATTTCTATCGTCCTGAGCATCAGATCATCTTCCGCGTGATGTCGCAGCAGAGTGAAGCTAGCAGTCCTATCGATGTGGTGACATTGGTGGAATCCCTCAATAGCCTGAACGAATTAGAGACTGCTGGCGGCGTCGAATACCTGGGCGAGCTGACAGACAACGCCAGAGGCACCGCGAATATACAGGCCTACGCTGAGATCATCCGCGAGCGGGCGATCCTGCGCCGCTTGATCAGTGTCGCCAACGGCATTGCCAACAGCGGCTACAACACCGGCGGCAAGAAGGCTGCTGTAGTCTTGGACGAGGCAGAGCAACAGGTCTTTAACATTGCGGATGAGCGTCCGCAGGATCAGGGCCCGGTTCCAATCAACCCTTTGCTCAGCAAGGCTGTGGATAGAATCGATGAACTTGCCGGCATGGATGGCAACCTCACGGGCCTCTCCACTGGCTTTACTGACCTTGATGAGATGACCTCCGGTTGGCAGAAATCAGATCTGGTTATCGTGGCCGGAAGGCCCTCGATGGGTAAGACGGCATTTGCCATGAATCTGGTTGAGAATGCAGTGATGAGCACAGACCAGCCAGTGCTGGTCTTCAGCCTCGAGATGCCGGCACAGAGCCTCATCTTTCGTATGCTTTCTTCTATCGGCAAGCTAGATCAGACGAAACTGCGTACCGGAAAACTAACTGAAGAAGATTGGCCTGGCTTTAACAACGCCGTGGCGAAACTCAAAGACCGACCCCTTTTCATCGACGACAGCGCTGCGCTGAGTCCGATGGAGATGCGTGCGCGGGCACGTAGAATTGTGCGCGAGCATGGCAGTCTGGGCATGGTGGTAGTGGACTACTTACAACTAATGCAGATCAAAGGCTTCGGCGACAATCGCGTCGGCGAGATCTCTGAGATATCACGATCACTGAAGTTGTTGGCGCGCGAGTTCGAGTGTCCAGTAATAGCACTTTCGCAACTCAATCGTAGCCTTGAACAACGACCGAACAAGCGGCCGGTAATGTCGGACCTGCGTGAATCGGGTGCGATCGAGCAGGACGCCGATATAATTTCCTTCATTTATCGAGACGAGGTCTATAACGAGGACTCGCCGGACAAGGGAATAGCAGAAGTGATTATTGGTAAACACCGTAACGGTCCGATAGGCACGGTAAGGCTTAGCTTCGTTGGCAAGTACACTCGCTTCGAGAATCATGTGCAGCAGAGGTACGACGACAGCTACACCCATGGATAGCCACGCCGCCACTAATCCGTGTCAATCATGATCGATTCCTCTCCTCGAGCTTGTGCCACGATAGACCTACGTGCGCTTAAAAAGAACCTCTCACAAGTAAGCGTTCATTGTCCCGAATCACAAATTGTTCCTGTGATAAAGGCGAATGCCTATGGGCATGGCGTTGAACAAGTGGCATTGGCGCTGAAGGCGATGCACAAAAAATTTGCAGCTCTTGCTGTGGCATCCACAGAAGAAGCTATGCAGCTGCGTACGCTTGGTATCAATACTCCAATACTCCTTCTTTCTGGATTTCGCAATAGAGCGGAAATGGATCTCTGTCTCAATCACAAGATCGAGCCTGTGATTCATTCGATGTATCAGTTTGAGGCGATCGAAAAGTATTTGCAGACGGAAATTCTCTCAGGGGTTGGCAGAGTCTGGGTGAAGTTTAATAGCGGCATGAACCGACTCGGCCTCGACAAAGAACAGGCGCTACAAGTCTATGGAGACTTGCATCGCCATCCCGAGACCGAAGTCGTTCTTATGTCCCATCTCGCCAGTGCCGACGACCTGGATAGTCAATCGGCGATCGAATTCACGAAGCGGCAAATCGCGGAATTCGACTCGCTCAAGCAGCAGATCGCAAATTCGACGCAGGGGCCGGTGCAGGCTAGCCTCGCCGCCTCGGCCGGCATATTGGAACATCCACAGACGCATCATCAATTCGTGCGGCCGGGTTTCATGTTGTATGGCGGTTCGCCTTTTGTGAATCGCACTGCCGAGGAGGCAGGGCTGTTGCCGGTCATGACGCTTCGCGCCCAGATCATCGCCATCAACAACGTTGAGACTGGTGGCACCATCGGCTACGGCGCGACTCATCGTTGTGAGCAATACACGCGGGTAGGGATCGTCTCCATAGGTTACGCAGATGGCTATCCGCGTTCGGCGAAGAATGGTACGCCAGTTCTGGTCAATTCCAAACACGGGCCACGTCGCGCTGGACTACTAGGTCGAGTGTCTATGGACACGATCGCGATCGATCTGACTGGGATCGATACGGTAAAGTTAGGCGATGAGGTAGTGCTATGGGGAGACGGGCTTCCAGCCGATGAGGTAGCCCACTACGCAGATACAATCTCCTACGAATTGTTCTGCAAAGTCACTAAGCGGGTTGAATTTGTCTATACTGACGAATGACGTGCGATGTACTTTTCTTCGCCCTATTTTTAACTACGCAAACCACTTGTAACTTAGAAAGCCACAAAAAACTGAATACAGAGTATGTCTAAAAACAAAATAGCATTCGTCTGCACGGACTGTGGCACCGAACACGGTCAATGGCAGGGGCAGTGTGCCTCCTGCAAGGCGTGGAATACGCTATCGCAGATTAATCTAGGTAGTAGCAGTAGTACATCGCCGGTTACTAAGGTCGACTTCCGCAAGCAGGGTTACTCCGGCGACAAATCCAATGTACAGAATCTTTCTGACATTGACTTAGAGGCCCTCCCTCGTTTTAGCAGCACCATAGATGAGATGGATCGTGTCCTCGGCGGCGGTCTAGTGCCGGGGTCGGCGATTCTGATTGGCGGCAATCCGGGCGCCGGCAAGAGTACGCTCTTACTACAAATTATGTGCCGGTTAGCAAACTCGGGAAAGCCTGCCCTGTATGTTACTGGAGAGGAATCCTTGCAACAGGTTGGGATGCGCGCGAAGCGTTTGAATCTGCCTGAGAAGAATCTAAAGATGTTGGCCGAGACCAACGTCGAGCAGATCTGCAAGGCGGCGCAGGAGCATCTGCCACAGCTGTTGGTTGTGGACTCGATTCAGGTCATGCATAGCGGCGATGTGGCGTCGGCACCAGGCAGTGTCTCTCAGGTACGCGAGTGCGCTGCCTACCTTATTCAATATGCGAAGCAGACCAACACGGTATTATTTCTGGTAGGTCACGTGACGAAGGATGGCAATTTAGCGGGCCCCAAAGTGTTGGAGCATATGATCGATTGCTTCATCATGTTGGAGGGTGGCAACGACAGTAAGTATCGAATCCTGCGCGGGCAAAAGAATCGTTTCGGGGCAGTCAACGAGCTCGGTGTGTTTGCCATGACCGAAACTGGACTCAAAGAAGTTAAGAATCCCTCTGCGATATTTTTGGCGCGAACCGAAGAAGACACTCCCGGCTCGATAGTCATGGTGTTGTGGGAGGGTACGCGCCCTCTGCTGGTTGAGATTCAAGCTCTCGTCGACGGCAGTCAATTGGGCAACCCGCGTCGAGTGGCGGTCGGCCTCGAGCAGAATCGCCTAGCCATGCTGCTAGCGGTGCTACACCGTCATGGCGGATTGTATATGGCGGATCAGGATGTCTACGTTAACGTGGTAGGCGGGGTCAAGGTGACTGAGACAAGCGCCGATCTCGCGCTATTGCTCGCGATCGTATCCAGTTTTCAGGATAAATCTCTGCCTAAGGATCTGGTCGTGTTCGGAGAGGTGGGCTTGGCGGGTGAGATTCGACCTGTGCCCGGCGGACAGGAGCGATTACAGGAGGCGGCGAAACACGGCTTTACTCGAGCCATCGTACCGAAGGCGAATGCGCCGAAGAATAAGATCCCAGGGCTCGAGGTAATCGCTGTCAGCAAGATTACTCAGGCGCTCGAGGCGATCTAGCAACTCTCCTAACAACCAGTGAGATCAAAGGGGTCAGTACTTTGATCGACCGTGAGATAAATCCTGAGTCTTTCGGGCCACGCTATAACGGTGCGGTCTGCGCTGCTGATGCAGCTTTGATTCCTAATTTAGCTTAGCCAAATTCCTTGCCCGTTTCGGGCAGCCATCGGCTGTCTGCGGAGCTTCGCTCCTTTCGAACACCCGACCAACTGGTTCGAAGCCGGCTAGTCTGGAGCCCTATCGAAATCCGCCCGAATCGTGCGGGTCGCTTTCCAATAATGGAAGGCACACCAGAAATTCACCAGCAGCGTAATCGACATCGCATAGCGTAGCGAATCAGAGCCGTAGGTTGGTTCGAAAAAATCGCTCATGAAGCCAGTTAGCATCGGGCCGAGTCCTAAACCGATTAAATTTAACATGAACAGTAAGATCGCCGATGCCATGGCGCGCATGCGAATGCCAACCAAGAAGTGAGTCGATGCAATGCAGGGTGCGAGATACCATCCGCCGCAGAAAACTGGCAGCAGGTAGGAGAATGCCGCGGTATACCCGTTGGGCATCACTAAAAAGGTAATCAGTCCCAAAGGAATTGCCAGCACTGTTGAGATGAAGGGAATCCATATATACCAAGTCTTGTCTCCGGTCTTGTTCGCCATGCGGTCTGACATCCAACCACCGAAGAAGGTGCCGGCCAGGCCGCCGATGCCCGCGATCAGTCCGTAGTACCAACCCACATCTAGAATTGGCATACCATGAACACGGCCTAGAAATAGCGGCATGAAGTTGCCCATGCCGTAGGTAACGAAGGCATGCAGCGCGCAGGCAAAGGAAAGGTGTCGAAACGATTTTCGTTCCCAAAGAAAATGCAGTACACGCAGGAAACCGGGTGGAGCCACGTCTTTGCGCGATTCGGCCATACCGCGAGGCGGCTCCTTGATTACGAATCTAACGAGTAGCGCAAGAAATATTCCCGGGATGGCGACCACTACAAAAGCAGTACGCCAATCGAAGTATTGAACGAGATAGGCGCCGCCGATCGTGCCCACCAGAATGCCGCCGTATACGCCGAGAGAATATATGGATAATGCCGTAGCGCGTTGCGCGGCTGGGAAAATATCGGAGACAATAGAGTGAGCTGGAGGTGATCCACCGGCTTCGCCGACGCCGACGCCAAACCTGGCCATGAACAGCTGAAAGAAATTATTCGCCGCTCCACAGAGAGCGGTCATCACACTCCATATGGTAATTGATATGGCGATGATGTTGCGTCGGTTGCTGATATCAGCTAGACGCGCGATGGGTATGCCAAGAGTTGTGTAGATCAATGCGAAGGCGAGGCCGGAGAGCATGCCGAATTGGCCATCGCTAATCTGCAGGTCGTCGATGATGAACTGTGCGAGAACATTAATCACCTGCCTGTCTACGAAATTGGAGACGTAGGCGGCGGTGAGGATACCTAACACTAGATAGCGGTAGTAAGGATTCTGGTAGGCCTTAGCGGTAGCTGCCATTTCCGGGGACAAGTTGGATACGGAATCTTCCAAGGTGTTTTCAGTACTACTATCGGTGTTTGCAGTCATTCGCTGTCCTCAGCGTTATTCTTTTTCACTGGTCAGCAAAACATCCAACCGGCGCTAAGAGCCCAGTTCGTTGACTGCGCTTCGATCTACCGCATGAAAACACTTATTCTGCTGCCAGTCTACGGATAAGTACCGCGCTGAGTTTCGCGCGTTCTACTAGCGAACTCACCCGGCCCTGCTCCCTATTGGAATGGGCGCCGATGCCGGCACTGCCTAGGGAATCCAGCGTCGGCAGCCCAACTGCCTGTGTTAGTGATCCGTCGGTTCCACCGCCGGAATCACCAACGCCTAGCTCCTGCCCCAGTAGGCGGCCAATGGCGATGGTCTTGTTCAACAGGAAGTCAGATTCTGGTGTGGCTATCTTTGCCGGGCGATGCAGATTGGTCCAGCTCTCGGTAGTTATCTCTCCGGAATCAACGGGGTAGCTATAGACACTGCCGAAAATTTCTTCGAACTGGGCAAGCGCATCAATCCCTTGTTGCGCTTGGGGATAGCGTAGATCGATTAGTGCTTCTGCACAGGGTGCGATTGTATTCCGTGCTTCGCCGCCGCTAACCACGCCCACGTTGACCGTTACTCCGGTCTCATAGTCTGTAATGTTTTCGATCTGCACGATCTTATAGGCTAACTCTTTGATCGCCGACCTACCTTGTTCGTGAGCGCCACCCGCATGAGAGGCTCTACCGTGCACGACGAAACGTGCCTGACCCAATCCTTTGCGCTCCCGCGTAAGTCGATTATTGCCAGACGATTCATACACCAGGCCCCAGTCGTGCAATCTTGCTTGTGCTTCAAGATACTTCCTCGACGAGAGTGAACCCATTTCCTCGTCGCTATTGAGTAACACGGTAATAGACTTATCTTGTAATCCACCGTTCTCGTTCAGCGCTTTGAGCGCGTACAGCATCACGACCAAGCCGCCCTTCATATCGGATACGCCAGGCCCATACATGGTGTCACCTTCGCGACTAAATTCCTGGAAAGGACTGTCGGGTGGAAACACCGTATCCAGATGTCCCATCATTAATAGTTTTGAGCCACTGCCGCTCTTACTGGCAAGAACATGATCGGCGACGTCGACGTTGTAGTCACTGCCTGGGCAGCTTGGCATCTCGATGACTTCTCCGGGCAGCGTTGAAATGGAGAAACCTAACTGCCGTAACTCCTCGCTAAATATCGAAGCGAGTTCATTGACGCCCTGCTTATTGAGACTGCCGGAATTGATGTTGGTGATTCGTTCCAGCATCTCGAGCATGTTGTCTTCCTGCGAATCCAGCCAGGAAGTGAGTTCACGTTCTTCGGTGTTGAGTGAGGGCTCAACAGTATCCTGCGCGTAGCCGGAAAATGTGAAGAGGAATGCGGATAATAGGAATACTGAAGTCTTCCTTTTCTCCACTACGTTCGTCATAGCGTTCAACCGGCCTAAATAATTCAATCGTGTCATTTTCTTCGTCTCATCTTGATAGCTGATTTCTTCATTCGCGACATTGCTACTGCCGCGTTTACTCAATAGTAGTAGCACAATGATCTCGGCGAGGCCGGTGAGGAGGAAATAAGGAAATAAGGAAATAAAGAGCAGCGCCTGCGATTGCACGCTCCGGTTCTCCCTCTCCCTCTCCCAAAGGCCGCCGCCTTGGTCTGGATAGACTTCGCTCAATACTGACTCGGTGATACCTAGCTCTGGTATCGGGAGGAATACAGTATCAAATACGACAAGCAGCTAAAATAGCACGCCAATGCCCGATCTCGCCATAATCGCCTGTTTTCTGGATTTAGGGGCAGATTGAGACTGCGCCCCCAAGTGATGTCGGCGAAAATCCAAAGCAGCGCCGCTGTATCCAGAGACATGGCATCAGTATAGGTGGCCCCTACGCTGGATAGAACCCACCCTAGACGTCGGTTGTATTTGCATGTGACTGTGTTCATACTCTTTTGCCCATGAACTCAGACGAAAAACCTATTCTGCGCATCAAGGGCTTGAATAAATTCTATTCAGGCGGCTTTCAAGCACTCAAAGATATCAACCTCGAAATTGAGAAAGGAGAGATTGTCGCTTTACTCGGACCGAACGGTGCGGGTAAGACAACCCTTATCTCAGTCGTCTGTGGCATCGTGAATCCTAGCTCCGGGACAGTGAGCGTAGACGGCTACGACATCATTAAAGATTTTCGTAAGACGCGCTCGATCATCGGCCTAGTTCCTCAGGAGCTAACCACCGATTCATTCGAGACTGTTTTCAATACCGTCTCGTTCAGTCGCGGCCTGTTTGGTAAGCCACCGAGTGCAGCGTATGTCGAGAAAGTACTTCGCTCTCTGTCTCTGTGGGACAGGAAAGACGATATGATCATGACGCTGTCCGGCGGGATGAAGCGGCGCGTGTTAATCGCGAAGGCGCTCTCCCATGAGCCGACGGTATTATTCCTCGACGAACCTACAGCGGGTGTGGATGTCTCTCTAAGAAAAGACATGTGGGAGATCGTGCGCGAACTAAAAGCTGAAGGCGTGACGATCATTCTGACCACACACTATATCGAAGAGGCTGAAGAGATCGCTGACCGAGTTGGAGTAATCAACAACGGCGAGATCATTCTGATGGAAGATAAAGATAAGCTAATGGCGAAGCTTGGTAAGAAGCAGTTGATTCTCGATCTTCGCGATCAGCTCAGCGCCTTGCCCGAGAAACTCGCCGACTACGAACTCGATCTTAGTGAGAATGGCATGCAGTTAGTCTACACATTCAATACGCAGGGAGATCGCACAGGCATCACTTCGTTGATGGATGATCTGAAATTAGCGGGTATCGCTTTTCGTGACTTGAATACGACGCAGAGCTCTCTGGAAGAAATCTTTGTTAATCTGGTTGAGGAGTCGTCATGAACATCTACGGCATTATGGCGATCTACAAATTCGAGATGGCGCGCACCAAGCGCACTCTGGTGCAGAGTATTGTCGCCCCGGTTATTACCACATCTCTTTACTTCATCGTTTTCGGCGCGGCTATCGGCTCAAGAATCGATCAGGTCAGCGGCATTAGTTACGGTGCATTCATCGTGCCCGGCTTGATCATGCTTAACCTGCTGACTCATAGCATCTCGAATGCCTCATTCGGCATCTATTTCCCGAAGTTCGTTGGTACGGTGTACGAGATGCTTTCCGCGCCGGTATCCACACTCGAGGTGGTGTTGGGCTATGTCGGTGCCGCCGCTTCTAAGGCCGTCATACTCGGAATAATAATTCTAATCACAGCCAGCTTCTTTATCGATCTGCAGATTGCCCACCCAATCATGATGATGGTCTTCATCCTGCTTACAGCAGTATCCTTCAGCCTATTTGGTTTTATTTTGGGGATCTGGGCAGACAATTTCGAGAAGCTCTCGGTTGTGCCGATGCTGGTGGTGACACCGCTGGTGTTTCTAGGAGGCAGTTTCTATTCCACGGACATGCTGCCGGAGCCGTGGCAGACGGTCTCTCATTTCAATCCGGTGTTGTATCTGGTGAGTGGCCTGCGTTGGAGCTTCTACGAGATCTCTGAGGTTAGCGTGATGCTGAGTCTGACGAGCATCCTTGTCTTCATGTTTGCCTGTTTAGGAGTGGTCTACTATCTATTTAAGACAGGTTATAAGCTACGCAGCTAAGCCCCCTTACGCAATAGGCCTTAGTTGAGCCGCTGCCCGCCACGAAACTCCATCGCCTGCGTATTGCCGCGAGCATCGGTATAGGTGCCACGGCCATCGCGTTCTCCGCGCAGCCAAGGGCCGACATAGCGATCTCCATTGGAGAAGTAGTAGGTGCCCTGGCCGCTATTTTGATTGTTTTGAAATCCACCGTTAAAGCGATTGCCATTTGCGTAATAGTACGTGCCCTGACCATTCATCTCATCGTTCTGCCACTGGCCTTCATAACGCTCGCCATTGGCCCACTTTTTCTCGCCGCGACCATGCTGCTGGCCATCGCGCCATTGTCCCGTGTAGCTATTGCCATTGGTCCATTCGAAGGTGCCTTGGCCGTGATGCTTTGCTGATCGGAATTGCCCCTCATAGCGATTACCATTTTCCCAATGGAATGCTCCCTGCGACTGTTCCCCCGCGCGCCACTGACCCTCGAAGCGATCGCCGTTGCTAGAATAGTAGGAACCCTGACCCTCGAAGAGGTCTTCCGTCCAATTGCCCTCGTAGCGGTCGCCGTTCAGGAAATAGAAGGTGCCGCGTCCGGTCTTTATGCCGTTCTGGTACTGCCCAACGTAGCGCTCGCCATTAGCGCGGGTTAGCACGCCTTGGCCATGCCGAAGCCCATTTGTGAATTGTCCTTCATAGCGATCGCCAGTTGCAAAGAAGTATATGCCACGGCCGTTCTTCCTATCATCGCGAAACTGGCCCTCGTAACGATCGCCATTTATTAGAGTGAGCGTGCCCTGACCCTGGAAGGAATTGTTCAGGCACTGGCCCTCGTAGCGATTGCCGTCCGTCCAGCGATAGATGCTAGAACCGCTCTCGCAGCTCCCTCTGATCCAGCCATTCTCAGCAGCTTCGGCTACATGGTTTAGTAACGGGGTTGAGAGCAGACCAAGAGCAAATAGAATTTGTTTTTTCATTGTTGTGTGGTTTTACAAATAGTAGAAGTTAGCGAGCTGCACTCGCTTTTGCAGGTAAATATTATTACGTCATCATAGCGCGACTTCTTTCCCAGTCTATCGACCCTATCGCATTTTTTAACATTCTTTTCCTAATCCGTCTATTTAGTGGGGAAGCTATCGACGAAGAGAATGCGCTTCGCAATCTTCCATTCGCCTGCAGATTTTTCCCAGCTGATTCGATAGATGCCGGAACTAGAGACTCGAGCGACTGCATCATCTGCAGTCTGGTGAGTAATCAAAGCCATGTTTTCTGTGACGGCATTTCTGTCAGAAAGTTCCAGAAATACCAGGTTCGAGAAATGGTGTCGTGTTTGTCTGTCCGCCAGACGACCGGTATGAGCATCTTCTGCGTATTCAAAAATAGCGGTCTTTCCCTGCAGTCGAGATCCCTCTATCAAGGCGCCTTTTCTCCATCTTTCCATTACCGCGTCTTCAGTAAATAGATCTGCGAAGGATTGAGTGCTCTTGGAATCCCAGCGATAGGGATACTGGGTGAGCGCTTCCGCGATGGCCATTCTGTTGCTTAGCGTCTGAATCTCATCCGCAGCCTGCGCGGGGAGATGCAAAAAGGCGATGAGACTGGCGGCTACAAAAAGACAGAGTCGTGACTTAGTTCCAGACATAAGCTAGGCACTCTTTTTAGAGAAGTACCTAGCTTAGCAGATAGCGGCTTTCTTTCTAGGACAAGAATCAGATTGAACGGGTCGCAATGGCCGGTTGAATTCGGGCCGCTCGCGTAGAAGGACCCAGAACGGCAATCTGGCCGATTAAGATAAGGATCACCATACCCAGTGGCGTATAATACCAAGACATAGTCGGCGATTCGAAAAGCGAAGACAGCATGATACTGAAACCTATTGTAAATACTGCGCCTAATGTAACTCCTACGCCGGAAATGAAGAAGTTCTCGAGCATAAAGTAGCGCAGAATTTCTCCCTGGGTGGCACCTAGCGCGCGGCGCGTGCCGATCTGTTTGCGGCGTCGATTGATGCCGAATACGGCGAGACCCACGATACCCATCGAGGTGATGAACACGAGCGTCACTATGACGACTGAGAGAATTGTGGCCATTGCCGAATCGAGTCGGTAACTCTCTTCGCGAGTCTCATTCATAGACATGAGATCGCGAATAATTCTGTTTGGGTTGTTGCTGGCCAGAGTTTCCTCAGTTTCGACCATCAGACGATCTCGCTCGCCAGGCTCTGTACGAATTAGATAGGTGGATGTGCCACTGATAAAATTGAGCGGTACGATCATAGCTTGTTCGACAAAGCTAGAGTTCGGCCAGGGCGACTGAAGTCGTTCGATTATGCCTGCGATTTGAACTGGGTTGTCGCCGTTGTAGAAAGTACGACCTACGGCGTTCAGACCCTCCCCAGGAAAGAGAGTCTCGGCGAGTGTCTGGCTCACGACAGCCTTGCCAAAATTCCTGCTCTCACTCGTTCGTTGATAGAGCACATCGTTACTCGTGAAATTTTCCCCAGCAATCAGGTTCAGGTCCATGGTATTCAATGCGTGGTCATCGGTGTAGTAGACCGCCGCCGGTATTGCTGGAAGGGTCGGGTCGTCCTCCAGTCTCAGCGCAGTAGAAGAACCTCCGCCACTAACAGGTATAGCATTTATCGGTGTGGCATCGATTATGCCGGGTGTGTTTCGCAGAAGATCTAGGTCATCCTGTTCGGTGACCTCTGAATTAAATTGATCTCCAAAGCCGGTGCTTCTTAGATAGAACATATTCGGTTCATCTAGGCCGCTGGGTCTCGCCATCGCCTTCGAGCGCTCGTTGATGATAAACACCGCATTCACCATGACAGTCATTGTGAATGCGATTTGTAATGCGATGAGAACCACACCGAGTTTATTGCGTGTAAGGGCGCGCAGTATTGGACCGATTTCCATTTGCTAACTCCAGAATCTGAATAGTGTTTCGTTATTGTGTCTTTAGATGTATTGCCGGATTGATATTGCAGGCTCTCCAGATAGGGTAGAAACCTGCAACTACGGTAGCGAAGATCGCCAGTGTCAGTGTTATTACAACCACGGGGGGATTCAGTTGAATCCAATCTGTGCGCATCAGGTCGTCACCGAGAATGACCTTTATGCCTTCCAGCCCAGCTGCAGCAACAGCTAAACCGAGAATGCCTCCTAGCAGGCCGATGAAGCCAGCCTCGATGACATGCTGTAGAAAGAGCGAACCCTTGTGCGCGCCCAAGGCTTGACGTACTCCAATCTCGGCAGACTTGCCTAGAAATTTTGAGAGTAGAAGTCCGATCGTGTTAAGCAGGCAAACTGCTAGAAGCATTGCAGCTAATGCGGAGAGAATCTTGGTTTCATTCGGTAGCACTTCTTCCTTCAGCAACCACTCTTCGACATCAAAGAGTGCATTGTTCATTTCTCGTGGCAGGCGACCGAACTCTTTTTGCTGTGCCGCATAGTTGTTCAAAAATTGCAGATAGTCTGCTTCCTCGTCGCCATCGCGTAGTTCTACCCAGTACTGAACCCAGACACATTCAGAATTTAGAAATCCTTCGGGTCCGGGGTCGGGCGCCTTCCAGCAATTCGTGTTCCCGCTTCTAGGGAATTCCAAGGGTGTAATGAGGTTCCATGGTATGAAGACTTCCTCGCCACTGTCGAAGGGGTTGTTGTTTACATCATAGAACTTGGGGACTGGCGACCAGTCATCCAGTACACCGACTATCTGGAAGTTGTTGCCATGCAGGCGCAAGGTTTCGCCGACTGAGTCGTCGCCGCCGTGTAGGCGTTCGTTCAACTCCTTAGTGATGACGGCTACCTGCTGCAGGTTCCTATCCGCTGATGTATCCCACGGTGTGCCGTAGAGAAAGGGCACGTTGAACATGGGAAAGAAGTCGGCGGAAGTTCCACGTCCTATTATGGAGAATGGGCGAACATCGTCACTCTCAGGTTCCAGAATTCCGCTTATCTTCGATGTTGGCGTTTCACGAAACGCTGCATCGGCCTCGATCAGAGCTGTCGCATCAAGGTAAGTGAGCTGCTGTGGTGGATCCGATTCAGTATTCGGATTGCCACTATCGATTTGTAAATGAAACAGCTGCGCGCTCTTCTGCGGAATAGGGTTGCCACCCATTACATAATTGAGCGTGAAGATAACCATATATGCGCCGATGCCGATGGCAATGGCCAGAACCATCAGACTGCTAAGAATAGGGTTTCTGCGATAGCTGAGCGCGCTAAGGCGAAGATAATAGAAGAACATCAGTGTTTCCTCGTTAGGTTATCTAGGCTGCAGTCGCAGCGGTGTCTATTTTGCGTTCAGATTCGTTGCTGATGCGGCCGTCGAGAATATGGATATTGCGCTTGGACTGTTCGGCGAGGGACTGATCGTGTGTCACCATGATGATCGTTGTGCCGGCCTCATTTATCTCCTCAAGCAAGGCCATCACCCCCTGAGCGGTGTTGGAGTCGAGATTCCCCGTGGGCTCATCCGCAAGCAAGAAAAGTGGGTCGCCTACCAGTGCTCTAGCAATCGCGACGCGCTGTTGCTGACCGCCGGAAAGCTGGGCTGGCACATGTTTACGCCGCGCAAACAGCCCAACCGAATCTAGCGCCTTGTCGATTCTTTCCTTGCGCTCGGCGCCCTTCATGCCGCGGTAGCGCAGTGGTACGTCTATGTTGTCGAACAAGTTTAAGTCCGGCATCAGGTTGAAGCTTTGGAAGATGAAGCCAATCTTCTGATTACGTAGCTTTGCTCTCGCATAGTCGCCAAGATCAGTGACGTCTACACCGTCGAGTTGATACTGACCCGATGTGTGCGTCTCCAGCAGGCCGGCGATGTTGAGGAAGGTCGTCTTTCCGCAACCGGATGGTCCAGTGATCGTCACGAACTCACCTTGATCGACTGTTAGTGAGAAATCATCTAATGCGCAGGTTTCAACCATATCGGTGCGGAAAACTTTACGAATATTCTTCATGTCTAGCATTTGTGTGGCCTCGCTAATTATTGATAAGTACGGCGTCCGCACTGTTGAATAAGTCGGTACTGGAAATCACGATGGTTTCTCCCGGTTCCAGCCCCTCTAGTATTTCGATGCTGCTGAGGCTGGTTGCGCCGGCAGTTATGGAGCGACGTCTCGCTATGCCGTCTTCGACTACATAGGCAATGCGACCATTGCCGCTGTCGAAGAATTGGCCACGTTGCACCATAGTTACGTCGAATCTTTCTTCGAGCAGGACGCGGGTAGTGAGTCGCTGGTTCTGGCGAAGGCCTTCCGGTACTTCGTCATTGAAACGCACGCGGCCGGTTACTTGATTGCTAATAATTTCTGGAGAAACCGCCACTAACGTAGACTCGAAAATCTGAGACCCTGCTCGAATCTCGGACTGCATCCCGATAGCGAGGTCGTCTGCATAGCTTTCTGAGATTTGTACCTCGACTTCAAACGCGGTGAGATCTACGACTGATAGGACTGGTTGGTTCTTGGCTACATTGGTTTTCTGATCGACTGCTAGATTGCCAACGATGCCATTTACAGGTGAGGCGATGATCAGTTCCTTGACCTGACGACGAAGATCATTGACTAAGAGTTCCTGCTGCTCCACGTCGAGCTGTCTGGTCTGCAATTCAAACTCGAGGCGTTCCGCGTCCAGCTCGGTGTCTAGCAAGGCGTGTTTGCGCAGTAGCTCGGCAGTTAGCAAATCGTCCTGCGCTTTCTCGTAGTCCACTGCGGTCATGGCACCCTGTGTGAATGCTGCTTCTGCTCTGGACATCTCCCGCTGCGCTGCCTTCAAGGCAATCGCCGCTGAATCCTCGCCCTTCTGACTCTGCAGTTGTTCCTGTCTAGAGGTGATGCGTTGTCTTTCAAGTTCGACGTGCAGCGAAGACAGCCTTGCCTGTTCTTGTAGCAATTGATTCTGTAACTCAGGGCTATCGATTGTGGCGATTGTCTGTCCCGAGTGCACGGAATCGCCCGATTCGACTTCGAAGGTGATCGTGCCGGATTGAGTTGCATAGAGAGTAGGGCTTACAGCTGCTACTACACGACCCTGCACTGAAATGTCTCGAACGAAATCGCCTTGGGTAACGACTGCGGTGCGCAGGCGTTCGCCGGAAACAGATTCCTGCGCCTGGCTCCAGCGAGATATTGTGGGTGCAGCAAACCAGCCGACGATCGCTAAAGCAAGGAGGGCAGCACCTGTGACCAGCATTGTTTTGGTATTCGACTTCGGTTCAAGTATGACGTCTTGTGAGGATGTATCGGATATTTTCACGCGTTAACTCATTTTCTCGTTTTTATTCGTTTGGGGTGTAGTCCCGGCAATCGTTCCTGGAGTGTTGCAGGGAGTTCATTGCGGCTAGCTTGTTTTCTAATTTCCGTCACCTATACGCTTCTTTTGCTTAGACGGCGCCAGCGCGGACATGGTTACATTTGCTTTTTGAGAAGGCCTGCTATTCGGTATGAAAGCGGAGCTCTCGCACTAGTCATATCCCTGCTTAGAACAGTGCAAGAACAGAGCCAGAAAATAAATTTAATTAAAACAATATCTTAGAGAAATTTAAGTGAGGAGTTGGCGAATCTCGCTAACACAATTCACCACTAAATAGTGGAAGGCAAAAAGAAGTTGCAATTAATAATAGACTGGTCTAATATACTTCGCATGGCTAGAACACGTGACGAACAAAAGTTTAATCAGTGCCGCAACTCGCTTATCGATGTTGGGCAGGAGTTGTTCATCACTAGCAGTTTTAACAGTGTTGGTTTGAACGACATCTTAAAGCACGCTGGAATACCAAAGGGTTCGTTCTACCACTACTTTGAGAGCAAGGAAGATTTCGCTCTCCAGGTTGTTGAGCAATATCACAAGGCTAACCATGCTGCCCTAGAGGCGCTATTGCAGGATGAGTCATTGACTGCCTACCAGCAGTTGAAGGCCTTCTTTCAGAATACTATTGATCACTTTGGCGACGTAGGCTACTGCCAAGGCTGCCTGATGGCGAATCTGTCCCAGGAGATCGCAGACGTTAATGAAAATATGCGTAGTAAGATAAGCAAGTTCTCTACGGAGATGGTTGATAAGGTTAGTGAGTGCTTACTACGATTAGAGAATAATGAGTTGAATCTGGGGCATTTACGACCCTGTGAGGCCGCCCAAGTGCTAATGAACTCCTGGATGGGTGCCATTATGAAGATGAAACTTGAGAAGAGCCGAGAGCCTCTCGATGTTTTCATGAAGTTCTTCTTTTCACGTTAGGGCGTCATTTTTTTGGCATTATAAATAATAGACCGGTCTAATAATTAATAGGTTCAGACCTGAATTAGAGATATTGGAGGAGCCCGTATCCTAGTAAGTGCGGGCAGATTTTGAGGACATCACTATGACTACTACACACAGACATGCAGTTACTCCCAGGTTTCAAGCTCTCCTTGAATTGCCATCGCAACGATTGTCGCGATCCGTCGACATGGCTTTGGCAGTTTTTTTATTCCTGCTGCTGACTTGCTCGCCGGCATATGCTGGCACCGAGTATGATCCGTTTGAGAAGGTAAATCGGGTCACCTTCGGTTTCAATGTCGCTTTAGATCGCGCGGTACTGAAACCCTTGGCGAGTGGCTATGACAAATACACGCCGAAAGTAGCGAAGACAGGTATCAGAAATTTTTTCAATAATCTGGATGACGTACGTGTCGGTATAAACGATCTGATGCAGCTGAATTTTACGCAGGCAACAAAAGACTTTGGCCGCTTTGTAGTGAATAGTACGGTGGGTGTGGCTGGCTTAATCGACGTTGCAGAGCCAATTCTCGCTCTACAGAAGAATAGGCAAGACTTTGGCAAGACGCTCGCACATTGGGGCGTAGGATCTGGGCCCTATCTTGTGCTACCAGTTATTGGGCCGAGCACAGCGCGCGATGCACTGGGCTTTAGCGTGGACACAGTAGTTGATCCCATTCAGTCGATCGATCATGCGTCGTCTAGAAATAGGCTGCTGGCAACAAAGAGTACCGATAGGCGCGCAGATTTTTTGTCATTCGATGATCTGGTAGTAGGGGATGAATATCTGTTTGTAAGAGGCATCTACTTGCAATCGCGCGAGTACGCTGTCAACGGTGGCTACGTTGAAGTGGCTTTCGATGATTTCTAGCCTGGCTTATTTCCACGAAAAGAGTTGAGAGCGCAAATGATTAACATGGATTTCAGTGAGAGAATCGTCATCGATAGTAATGTGCAGAATTGGGTGGCGAGTCCTAAAGTTGGTGTGTGGCGCAAACCTCTTGCTCGCAAGGATGCAGAGCGCGGACATGCGACTAGCATTGTGCGCTATGAACCTGGCGCGAAATTCTCGAAGCATGGTCATCCGCTTGGCGAGGAAATATTAGTGCTATCTGGCACCTTTTCCGACGAGACCGGTGATTACGGCGAAGGCACTTACTTCAGAAATCCAGAAGGTTTTAGCCATTCTCCTTTTAGTAAGGAAGGCTGTGAGATCCTGGTAAAGCTGCATCAATTCTCCAGCGGCGACGAGAGCCACGTATGTATCGATACAAATAAGGCGGCTTGGTTGCCCGGACAGGGGAATCTAAAAGTATTGTCCCTGCATCAGTTCGAAGCCGAATCAGTTGCGCTCGTGCATTGGCCGAAGGGAGAAAGATTCCATCGTCATGTGCATGTGGGTGGCGAAGAAATCTATGTGATCAGCGGCGAGTTCATCGATGAGCATGGGCGCTATCCGGCCGGTACCTGGATACGCAGCCCTCACATGAGCATGCACACACCTTATGTAGAAGAGGAGACCCTGCTCTGGGTGAAGGTTGGTCATCTGCCCAACCAAGAGGGATCCGACGCAACGGCTAAGTCCTAGACTGACCTGTAAGAAGGCAGAGCCGTCTTCTTCTCAATTACATTCCCTGCTATTCTGAATTTTCTTTATTGAATAGAAGGCGGGTCCCGTGAACCATTTCTCTAGTACTTCCAATCGTTACGCTCAACAAATCTGCGTCTTTGTAGTGCTCAGTGTTCTAAGTATTAGCGCAGTTGCGCAAATTGCAGCGGAGGAAGAAGAAGCGATTGCAGGCGCGATGGCGGCTATGGATTCCTTCATGCTTGGCTTCAATGCGCGCGATCCTGAGGCATGGGCAGCTTCGCTGAATTACCCGCACGTTCGATTCGCCAGTGGTACGGTAACTGTCTGGGAAAGTGCAGAAGAATTTGCGCAGACGCGGGCCTTCGAGACCCTGCCATCATCAGGTTGGGACCACTCTCACTGGCTGACGCGAGACGTGGTCTTGGTTTCATCGGCGAAGGTTCATATCGCCACAGTATTTCAGCGCTTCAACAGCGACAACGAGGTCCTCTTTACCTACGAGTCACTGTATATAGTCACGAAAGTAGATGGTCACTGGGGCACGCAGGCTAGATCGAGTTTAGCGCCTTAAGTCTTTTCCCAAACTGTTTTGAACTAGAAAAACCGGCATCTCGGTCTAGGTTGTTATGGGATTGCTCCACTCACTCCGCCCTGCTGTTTTCGCTGTGGTTGGGCGACTTATCCTTCATGGAGTAAACCAGAATTCAATCTCGCAGGTATCTTCTCGAAACTCGGCGCTGTGTTCCTTGTTCGCTGGAACGTGGTACCACTGACCAGTGGATATAATATCCGTCTTGCCATCCACGGTTAGTAGTAATTCTCCCTTCGTTATCACGCCAACATTATCAGTGTCGTGCCGATGCGGTTCGATGACGGTGCCGGCAGGGTAGGTCGCAAATAGCACGTCACAGTTTTCGGCAGATAATTTCCTGGCGTCGAAGCGGCCACCGAACTTGGGAAGATTGCAGATTAGGTCAGGGTAGTAGTCAGATAAAGCCAAGGCAACTCTCCGAATCTTGGTATTGAAGGCTGATGCATTTTAGCACGCCGGGGTGGAGCTGAATTCTATGCTTTGCAAATTAGCCTGCGAAAGTCGCAGCGAGAGGATAGTTTAGAGCCATAAGCAAGAGTGTATTGATCACGCGGGAAGCCATGAAAACACGGGGCTGAGGCCGACCTCCTAATTTTCTTAGGGCTAGCTCTTATTTGACGAAATGGTAGAAAATCGCATCCATGTAGTGAGTTACATCAACACGCTTTCCCGTTAGACTAGGTGACACCATCTATAGGAGCTGCACAAATGCCCATTATCGCGATCGTAAACCTGATCCTCTTCACTGCCTTGGTGAGCCTGCTCTATCAGTTCGCCAAGAATGAAGCGTTTACGCTTTCGCGGCGCGTGCTCATCGGCCTAATTGGCGGCTGTGTGTTCGGCTTGTATCTGCAGCTGGCGTTCGGCGCGAACCCTGTGGTCATGGATGCCACACTAGAGTGGACAAATGTTGTCGCGAATAGCTACGTCGCCTTGCTGCGCATGATGATCATGCCGCTTATTCTAATCACCATGATCGCCGCCGTACTGAAGGTGGAAGAGATCAAGTCATTAGGCAAGATTGGTGGCACGGTGGTAGGAACGTTGATCGTAACCACGGTGATCGCCGCGCTTATCGGCATCATGATGGCTACAGTGTTCCAATTGAATGCGGGCGATCTAGCCGGCGGTGCCAGAGAGATGGCGCGCGCAGAAGTATTGCAAGCAAGACAGGGTAGCGTTGCCGACCTGAGTCTCGCCGAACTCCTCGTTAGTTTCGTGCCCACCAATATTTTCTCGGACCTTGCCGGACATCGCAGCATGTCTATCATTGGTGTTGTGGTTTTCGGATTAATTTTTGGTGTCGCCGCGTTATTGGTGTCGGAAGACAACGCCGAGCAAGGCTCGCGGATTCGTAATGCAGTCGACACATTGCAGGCGATAATTATGCGCTTGGTTAAACTTGTCATGGCGCTGACGCCTTACGGTGTTCTGGCGTTGATGACCCGTGTGATAGCAACATCCGATGGGCAAGCCATCATGAACTTGATCAGCTTTGTGATTGCCTCTTATATAGCTATCGCCCTTATGTTCACGATTCATGCTGTTATCATCATTGGCTTGGGCGCAAACATTAAAACCTATTTCCAAAAAGTGTGGCCAGTTCTAACTTTTGCATTTGTCACGCGCAGCTCGGCTGCCACCATACCTTTGACGATTCGCGCACAGATAGAAGAACTCAATGTGCCCGCACCGATTGCGAATATCGCCGCCTCTTTTGGTGCGACCATAGGCCAGAACGGCTGCGCGGGCATTTATCCCGCTATGCTCGCGGTGATGGTCGCACCCACTATGGGTGTGGATGTTGATTTGAATTTCATAGTGAGCCTGTTAGTAATTATCGCGATCGGTTCATTCGGTATCGCCGGTGTCGGTGGCGGCGCTACCAATGCTGCACTGGTAGTCTTGCCCGCGATGGGGTTTCCAGTGACGATTGCCGCATTATTAATTTCTATCGAGCCTTTGATAGATATGGCGCGCACAGCTTTAAACGTAAACGGTGCGATAACGACAGGAATGATCACCACTCGCCTGCTTGGTGATAAGACCGCTGCCAGAGAGGCAACGGCGCCAGAGGCAGAGTTACAAAAATCATAAGTAAGGTTTAGTTTTAATAAGAATAGAGGAGCAGCAAATCATGATTAAATTTAAGAAGCCACTCACTGCGATTTCCATCGCCGCATCACTCGCCGTTGTCATGGGCATCGCTGCCGTTTCCAGCGCCGCAGAAATAGTGCGAACTGGCGAGGGTAGAAACTTCTACAATAACATTATGATTCCAGCTGGTGCCGAGACCTTATACCTCAGCGGTTCCGGTGCGCGGCAACAAGCCGATGGCACGTGGGGCGATATGCAGCAGCAGACAGTCGACACATTCAGTCGTTTTCAAGAGACACTAGAGTCGCAGGGCTGGTCCTTGGAAGACATCGTACAGGTGCGTGCATTCGCCGTATCCGGTGCCGATGGAGAATTGGACTTCGCCGGTTTTAATGCGGGTTATCAGCAGTTCTTTGGTAGCGATAAGAATGCGATGAAGCCCGTTCGTTCTTTCGTAGAGATTGCAGGCCTGGTTGTCGATGGCTGGCTAATCGAGATCGAGATTCGCGCTGCGAGAATGCCTGACTAAGAAAATCTTTTGCTACGGCGAAAGAATCAGGAATCGAAATTGGAACGGAACGGAAACGAGAAGGCCGGTGTGATGCTAAGTCATCACACCGGCCTTTTTATTGCCTGTCCATAAGGGCGCACGATATACTGAAAATGTCATGGATGACTTTTCAGTATCGACAAAATAGGAGAGAGTTATGTATCTGCGTGTCCCAAAATTTCTGAACGATCAAAACCTCAAGTTAGTGGATGAGCTTATAGCGGGCGGGCAATTCACCGACGGGGCGGCAACGACCGGTGGGCCTACGAAATCTGTGAAGAAGAATCTACAGATCGACTTAGTTCAGCACCCGCAGCGTGACCAGTTCCTGCAGATGATCACCACTACTGCAAATTCAAATTCTATGATGCGCTCGGCCACCTTGCCACGACGTATGACGCTTCCTCTTCTGAGTAAATATGCAACAGGAATGGCCTATGGTTGGCATATAGACAATCCGATAATGACTGCAATGGGAAGCCCCGTACGCACGGATATCGCCTGCACGGTTTTCATAAGTGATAGTTCAGACTATCAGGGTGGTGAGTTGGTCGTGCGCACATCGTCCGGTGATGTCCGCGTGAAGCTCGACCGGGGAGACGCATTTATTTATCCAGCCACTAGTCGGCATCAAGTCTTGGAAGTGACAAGCGGGGAAAGATTGGCGGTGGTGTTTTGGATTCAGAGCATGGTAGCAGACGCGAGCAAGCGAGAGATACTTCGCGACCTCAGCATCGCCTACGATCGAGTCCTCAAGGATTCGCCCGAGTCGGAAGCGCTGCAATCCATTCAGCGATCTCAGGCAAATCTCCTAAGGCGCTGGGGTCAGGTTTAGATTCCTGCGCGAGCAATTAAGTCGATAGGGTAGGTAGAATCCCATGAAAAAGAAGCTATCCTTTCTTTAAAGAAATCTCCGCATGCATGCTTTAGGACGTTTCGCGCCGGAGTATGCTGCGGTATTCGGATTCGGTGCTGATTCTTCTGAAGACTATTATTTGAGCCTTCCTTCAAAGCGTTCGCTTCTAGCGATCCTCATCTCGACTGCATTGCTTGCTGTGTTCAGCTACCCCTTGCTTACCATCGGCGCGTTGATGCTGCTCTGGCCATTGAAGATTGTTGCGGATTTGCGCAGCCGCGTTTCACAACATTCCTCGCAAGCAGGATGCACTTGACTCTCCAGGGGGCTGTTAAAAGTGAGGCGGTGGTCATAGGCTCATCATTCACATACACTTTCCATACCTGTTTCTTTCCTACCACTAATCGGTGCGCATCATGATATGTATTCGTCGCCTCCTATTCGTTCTCTCTTTGCTGTCCCCTTTCCCTGTCGTGGCACAGTCTAACTTCGATGTATTCGAGGCGAGTATCAGTGAGATACAGAAAGCGCTCGGTCAGGGTCAGATCAATTCTGTGCAATTGACTCAGCAGTATCTAGATCGGATACAGGCCTATGATAAGCAAGGTCCAAAACTCAATAGCATAGTGCGCATAAACCCAGAAGCACTAGCGCAAGCCCAAGCACTCGATGCAGAGCGAGAGCTAACGGGTTCGCGCGGCCCCCTGCATGGTGTTCCCATCGTAATTAAGGACAACTACAACACCGATCACATGCCGACAACGGGAGGTTCTGTAGCGTTAGCAAGCTTCATTCCCAGCGAGAATGCGGCGCAGGTGGATAAACTGTTGCAGGCGGGAGCCATCATCTTGGCGAAGACGAACTTGCATGAGTATGCTTATGGCATCACGAGTATCGGCTCGCTAGTGGGACAGACACGTAATCCTTACGATCCGAGGCGCGTTCCCGGTGGCTCCAGTGGTGGTACCGGTGCGGCGGCAGCGGCGAGTTTTGCCGCGGCTGCATTCGGCTCGGATACTTGTGGTTCGATTCGGATACCGTCCGCTTTTAACAATCTAATTGGACTGCGGCCCAGCAAGGGACTTTCTAGCATCTATGGCATTCTTCCACTTTCTCATACTCAGGATGTAGCGGGCCCGTTGGCGCGCAGTGCGGAAGACCTCGCCATTATTCTCGATATTGTCTCCGGCTATGACTATCGTGATGAGGCGACGGAGATTATGAGAACAACTGCAGCCCCAGCCTTTGTGGATCGACTCTATTCTGCAAATTTGGGGAATCTGCGCATAGGTAAACTGCAACAGTATTTCGAGGGTTCTGACGGCGCGGTGAGCTCCGCGATAGAAGATGCTCTGGATTGGTACGAGCAACAGGGCGCCGAGATTGTAGATGTTGAGATAGCCGACATGGCAGATCTAGTTCGCCGGTCTGGATTGATAGGACATGAGTTTAAGACGGACATAAATCAATATCTGGCCACGTTCTCTATGGACGAAAGCCTGAATCTGAATTTCATTGTCAGCCAGGGTCTCTATCATGAGGCAGTCGATGGTGTGTTGAGCCGATCGAACGCATCGGAATTCGACGAGCAGGCCTATCGAAGCGCTATGGCTGTTAGATCGCAACTTCGCGCTGCTATAGAAACTGTGATGGCAGAACAAAATCTGGATGCCATCGCCTATCCAACGATTAAGCGCACACAGGTGTTCACGGGCGACTCACAGCCGGGTAGCAATTGCAGTCTTAGTGCAAACTCTGGATTGCCGGCCCTCTCGATGCCGGTAGGGTTTACCAGCAATGGCTTGCCAGTGGGATTGGAACTCTTGGGTGGATTTCTACAAGATGCCGAACTATTAGCCATCGCCCAGCCCTATGAATCGACGATGAGTAGCAGGCGTGCTCCCTCGACAACGCCCGCTCTAGAGTCAGGGCTCGCACCGGCTCCGCAGCGTTTCGAGCTACTATTTAGCCGCGCTTTACTCCGCGTCGAAGCGAGCTTCGAATTTGACGCAGTCACTAATCTATTCGAATTCCAAGTCAATAAAGAGCAGACACAAGGGCAGGCTATTACGGCGGTTACGCTGGTAGTTGATTCGGATGGTGACGGCAATCTAACTGAACCGGTTGTCCTTAACCTGTTGCCTCCCGATGTTATTGCGGCCACCGGTAGCCACTTCATGTCTGCCGAATTTCGGGAGGCTGTTGAGCAGGGGCGTCTTTACCTGAAGGTCTTTGGAGATTCGTTGCCTAGCGCAGGAGCAGTGCAGCTGCTAGAGTAGATAGAAATAAGTGTTAATATTCTGAATTCAAAATCAAGAGGCCACGCCATGAAGCCCCACATCAGATTGAGAACGAGTGTTCAGCTCTTCACCCTATTCACATTGTTCTGCTCCGGCATGCTCTTCGCGCAGGATGTGCAGCTGGATTTCGACTACTTCAAGAACGAAGTGCAACCGATCTTCCTCTCCAAGCGTGAAGGCAATGTTCGCTGTATTCAGTGCCATACTCGTAGTAGTGGTTTTAGAATACAGCCACTCGAAGAACATCAACTATTTTGGACCGACGAGCAGTCGCGAATGAATTTCGATTCGGCAAGCACCTTTATTCTTGCTGGCGAAGACCCGCTGCGAAGCCGATTCTTAACTCATCCTCTTTCCGCCGATGCAGGTGGCGACCCCTTTCATGGCGGGGGTAAACACTTTCACAGTCAGTTCGACCCCGAGTGGCGCATCATGGCCGACTGGGTAGCTGGCGCTAAAACTAGGCGAGAGCCTTCCAGTATTGCCATTCGGATTATTCAAACGAATGCGGCAGGAGATGATTCAACGATTATCGACCCGGAGACGAACGAAGTTGTTGGTCACATATCTGATATAGAAATACCTCACGGTGTGGTCGGTGCGCCGGATGGCTCGCAGATCTATATCACGAATGAGGTTATGCACAGTTTGGATATAGTTGATGCTAGGACACTGCGCGTTAAGAGGCGCATCCCGCTTAGCGGCAGACCGAACAATTTGGGTGTAACCAGCGACGGTAGTAAAGTCTATGTAGCAATTATGGAGATGCCGGGCTCGGTAGATATTATCGATGTAGCCAGCATGAAAAACGTGAAGACACTGCCGGTGAACGGTGCGATTCACAATGTCTATGTGACGCCAGATAGTCGCTATGCCGTAGCTGGATCGATTCAAACTCGCACTATCAATGTCATCGATACGAGCACGGATGAGCTGGTTTGGGAGTTAGAGATGAGCTCTGGTATTCGTCCCATGACGTTTGATACGAATGCAGATGGTTCCACCAAGAATATATTTGTGCAGCTCTCGGGCTTTCACGGTTTCGCCGTCGTCGATTTCGAGAGTAGAAAAGAAGTTGCGCGCGTTGAACATCCGGCGGTACCGGGTGAGGAGGCTCATTTGGATGGTTTGCAAGGTGCGCCTGCCCATGGATTGGCAGTATCGCCAGACGGGAAGACGCTCTGGTCGACAAGCAAGGTTTATAGTCACGTCTATATCCATTCTCTCCCTGACCTGAAAGAGATTGGGCGCGTATTCGTAGGGCAACACCCAGAATGGATTACTTTTACGCCCGATGGTAAACGGGTATATATCGGTGCTGCGGGTGACAGTGTTACTTACGCCGTGGATGCAATTAAAATGGAAGCCATCGCGAAGATCCCAGTAGGTCAGGTTCCTAAGCGCATCGCTACCGTGCGCTTAGCCGTGGATTGATTCACCTAAGGAAGTACGAGTGAGATTGCTATGTCGTAATTGCCGGATTCGTTCGGATCGAAACTAGTCACACCTAACCAATAGGTGCCGGGCTGCAAGGTGGTCTCGATTCGCGAATTCGCGCCGCTGCCACCATCATCATTCTGCAGTGCTAAAGTCCCCACCTCATTGTTTACAATATCAACCAGCAATAAACTGGTATCGAAATCCGAAGAACTAAGATCGATTTTTACGGCAGACGCTGTCGTCACCTCAATCTGCACAAGGTCTAAAAACTTATTGTTAAATTCGAAATCAGTCGATTCTAGGCTGCCACTAATATTCGGGTTAGGGTTTATCAGTACGTCCACATCATATATCGAAGTGAATGTTTCGAAAGACGAGGAAGGATTGCTGGTGCTTGAAATAATCGACACGTCGTAACTGCCTTGGGCGTTATTGTTCGCACTGCTTACTCCGAGCCAGTAAGTTCCCGCCTGGATGCTGCGATTGATTCGCGCGTTGTTGCCCAAGCCAGAGTTGTCGTCGACAAAGGTGGAGCTGGGTAGTGATGCCTGCGTTGCGGAGACTCTAACGAGATAGAGAAACGGATCGAATGACTGTGAGTCAAGCTGGATATCTATCAAAGAATCATTCTCGAAGGTGTATTGGTACAGATCGAGTGACTTGCCATCTAGTTGATTGTCGCTGCTGCTGAGTACGCCGCTGAGATTGTTGCTGTTGTTAGGTCCTGAGATGGTCGCGTTGTCGGGAGCCACGAGGGTGACGCCATAGATGTTCGCGAGAGTAGCCTCTTCTGCGCCGTAGATGGAAGCGATGCCTGCGATGTCATCGCTCTGCAATGAATTAGTATCGGAGACAAAGGCCCGCATGATTGCAGCATCCGCTGTCGAGTGGTTGAGTCCCAATGCATGGCCCAGCTCATGGAGAGCGACACGTTCAAATTCGCTGCTTCCATCGAGGCGCAACGATCCGCTATAGACATCCCAAGTCACGCCGTCATTAAAGACGATATCGGCATCGGTTATGGTGAATCCGCCGGTACATTGCTGGTTCAGGCACTGACCTGCACTAAGCGTAACCGCCAATGTACTTTCGCCGAATTCGCTGCCACAAACAGACGCGCCAAAATCGACGCCAGTAGCGCCGTCGCCGAATAGCCCTTCTCCGCGATCGATACAGGGGTCGAGGTAGTCATCAATCGCTACAAATTCAAAGGAACCGACGCTGCTCCAAGCAGCCATCGATCGTTTGAAGGCATCGTTCCAAGTTCCTCCAGTAGGAGAGCTACCGCTAATGCCAACATGAAAGACGGCCTGTCCGGTTTCCCAGAAGTTATCTGAAATCTCGAATGCGTGACTAGAACTGATACTAAGAAGAGTGATTAGCAGTAGGGCGGAGGTTCTCAAGAGTTGCTTCCCTAGTTTGCTAACAGATCAGTAATGCGCGACTTGAATTCTTCAACCGTCAGAGCGCGTTCGATCATGATTGCGCTCGACTCGGTCATGACACCGGCAGCGATATCTGTGTTGCCTTCAACAACTGATAGCGGTTTCTTGATGCTGGCTGGTATAGACGATACCGCCTCCACCTCAAGCACTGGTTGATTGCCAGCGGTGCTGATCCTACGCGTACCGTTGTCATCATGGATAATGAAATGACCCTGTGACCAACCAATGAGAGGATTGATTAGATCTCGAGACATAGACTCGACGAAATAGATTCCCTGTTCAGCCATTTCTGGAATGCGCATGCCGCTGACTTGTACGATCTGGCCATTGAATACGCCGCCCATGAATTTGAGTTCTACCGAATCACCGGAGTAGTCGCCCTTAATGATGTCGTTGATTTGGAAGGTGACATAGGTGCTGATGATGCCGCTGCTGCTATCCTGTCGAGTCTCGCTATTTATCACTGCACCTTCGAAAATGAATTCAGCATCGGCTGCGACCTTGTCGATATCCATTCCGAGAATCGTGGTCGCAGATGCAGAAGGGAAAACCAATAAACATAGAGTGCATGCAAGAGCAGTTACGAGTCGTTTCGCGGGCATACGGAGGAATGCGGTCATGAGGTTCCTGCCTGTAGAAGCTGGGCTAGAAAAAAGGGATGTGGTGAAAGAGCCATATTCAACAATCCTAATGAGGGCCCGTTAGCGCTAGCAATGCGGGTCCAAGAATTCGGGGTTCAATAATTCAGAGCTTAAGAATTATAATGTAGCGATACTGTCAAAGACAGGCGACAGTCCTAGTTTATTCCCGTGAGCATCACATTCTTTGAATGCCGTCTCAGAACGAGCAACTGCCTTCATTTCGGTAACCGGGCAATGCGTTTGTTCAATTTACCCTATTACTAACGCACGAACTCTCTTTTAGATGACAAAAGGGGGAAAGTCTGGGAAAACATAGGCTGTTAACGCTGCCTTAGAGGGCCGTATAATGGGGATCATGCTGGTATCGGGCGCTAGCCGGTAGTATCCTCAGGTCTTTGCTAAAACAATAAAACAATAAGATGCAGTCTAGTCATATAGCCAATATTATCTCGGGCGCTCTAATTGCTTTGGTCAACATCTCGGTGGCCGTGTCAGTTGCGGCGTTGCTATTTGCCCAGACTGATCAGCGGCTAATGGTGCCGGGCATTGCGATATTGTTGATCGGCACCCTGGTGACTGGGCTAGGTGGCACTTTGTTCAGTGGCTACAAAGCCGTCGTCTGTTCCCCTCGCAATGGCCTCATCCCAGTATTTGCGGTAATCGTCAGCAGTATCTATGTCAGCTTCGGTTCCGAATATTCGATCGGTGCGGAGGCTACAATCATCGTCGCCATCATGGTGACGACGACTTTTGCAGGTCTATTCCTGCTCCTCTTAGGTCGCCTGAAACTCGGAAATCTAGTGCGCTACATTCCCTATCCGGTTACCGGCGGATTCTTTGCTGGTATCGGCTACATCTTCATCCAGGGTGGACTCACTGTGGCCAGTGGTCGCGAAGCTGACATCGGGGCGATCACAGATCCTCAATTCATCCAACTGGTTACGCCAGCCGTCGTGCTGGCGCTCTGTTTGATCATAGGGAAAATGTTCCGTGACAACCGTCTCTCGGTGCCCGGTATCTTGTTGTTGTCAGTCCTGTTGTTCTATGGGGTGTTGGCACTGGGTGGAATCAGCCGCGAGCAGGCTGCCGAGAATGGCCTACTGCCAGTCATCGAATCCGCAGGCACGCTGGTCCCTATTTTCCATTGGGATTATCTGCAGGAAGTGAAGTGGATTGCTATCTGGGAGCAACTCGGTGGTATCGTAGTTGTGGCCCTGCTCTGTTCTATGATGCTGTTGCTCGATGTCTCGGGTATCGAGCTTCTTGCCAAGAAAGATTTGAATCCCGACCATGAACTACAAGTTATGGGCTATACCAATGTGGTGAATGGGATGCTGGGTGGCTTTCCTGGCGTACATGACGCATCGGACACCGCATTGGTGGACAGGCTCGGCGGCAAAGACAGACTCATGGGCATCGTCAATTCTCTCTTGGTAGCGGCCGCAATTCTAGCAGGCACCGAGTTTATGGAATTGGTGCCAACATTTCTTCTCGGTGGATTGCTTATCTATGTTGGCTTGGAATTCCTAATTGACTGGCTGTGGAAGGCGCGCGACGAACTGCCTCTGTCTGACTATGTCGTAGTCATACTCATTCTAGTGGTCATCATCTTCTCCGATATCTTGCAAGGTGTTACGTTCGGATTCTTCGTTGCTATTATTTTGTTCGTAGTGAATTACTCTAAACTCAGCGTGATTAAGATCGAAACCAACGGTAGTGATCATGCTAGTAATGTAGATCGCGATCTCGAAACGCGAGAGTTACTGAATAAAGAGGGACACCGTGTACTTATCATGGTGCTTCAGGGATTCATCTTTTTCGGTACTGCGGATAAGCTGATCACGGCTATTCGTAACAGGATCATGGAACTAGAGGGGAGTAAGTTTGACTTCCTCGTGCTGGATTTTCATCACGTCAGCCAGCTAGACACCTCGGCGATCGTGACCTTCTCCAAGTTAGCACAGCTCAGTGACCGGATTGGTTTTCATATCGTAATTAGCAGCGCCGACGAGAAATCGATCAAGCAATTGGTTAAGCATGGTTTCTTTACCTTTGGCGAGCAACCACTGGAAAGACACTATAAGGAACAACTGGATACGGCAGTCGATTGGTGTGAGCGACGCATACTTAAAGACTTAAACCTGAACGATGAAGAGCAAAATCTAGACTTGCACAATGTGCTCGGCCGCATCGCTTACGAGGAGGAAGATGTCAAATTGCTGGCCGACTTCTTCGTCGTTGAAAACAGAACGGCGGGTGAATATTTATTCAAAGAGGGCGACAGCGGGGAGAGTCTGTATTTTGTCGGCTCTGGTACTGTGGTAGTGGTTCTTAAGATACCTCTGCAGGCGGAGCGAATACTACGTAAGTATAAAGCCGGTGCAATCTTGGGTGAGATGGCTATCTATACTGGTGAGAATAGGACAGCCAGTGTGCGCATCGAAAACGACGCCTGTCTGTTTAGATTGGATAAAGAGAAGTTGGAGGAAATGTCGCGTAAATTTCCTGCATCCACTGCGGCGCTGCATACCTACATCGTAAAAGTTTTGTCCGAGCGACTAGGGCGGGCGAACAGAAATTTGAGTCGTTATATCTAGTTACTCAACCGCCTTCAATACCACCGGTACCATCTCGCTTCCTTGAAACCAGTTTGCGTCTATACGCAGCAATTTCTCACCCGCATCGTCGAACCGCAGGGTGCCGGTGAACTCAACATCTAACCTGCGAATCACCACCGTAAGCATTAGGCCATTGAGTCTGACCCTGTCTGCAGGCATACCATAAATGCCTAATCCGTCGCTGATTATGCTGGCTGCGTACTCACCCTCTGCCATAGTGAAGTTGAAGATAAGACCTAAATCATCCTCGCCGATTACCAGTGGTCCACCCCAAGAGCCGACGAGTGGAGTGTTATTGGATTCCTGCCCTAAGGCTGCAGCAGACTGTAGGCTTAGGGCAAAGCATATTAGGGGAAAAGAGAGTAGGCGCGTGATGTTGATAGCAGTTTTCATGAGTTGGATGTTAAGCCGCAAGCTGTCTCGGTGCAAGTTGATAACTAGTAAGTCGGGGGTGACCATTTATGGCTGATAAGCCAAGTCTGATGAATCTTCTTCTGCCGTTGGAAATCTTTGCCGAGGCTGAATTTGGTGTAGTCACGAATCTCGAACCGCTTTAGGCTTTCGCTGTCTAGTTTAAAGTTGAGCTTATTGGTGGAGAAAATTAATAGCCCGTCTCTCTCCAGCTTGTTCATGGCATTGCGGATCAGCGAACCATGATCCCTCTGGATATCCAGAACGTTGCTGCTGCTCTTCGAATTCGAAAAAGTAGGTGGATCCAAAAATATCAAATCAAACTTCTCGTATTTCGAGCTGAGATAGTCGATGCAATCGGCCTTCTTCAGGCGATGGTTTTTCCCGCCTATCTTGTTCAGAAGGAAATTTCGCCGCGCCCAATCGAGATAGGTGTTGGATAGATCGATACTCAATGTGGAGGTTGCACCACCCAGAGCTGCCTGTATGCTGGCGCTTGCGGTATAACAGAATAAATTCAGGAAACGTTTGCCTGCAGCGTTCTCTCGAATGAATTGGCGTATCGGGCGATGATCCAGAAATAATCCGGTGTCCAGATAGTCTTTCAGATTTATCCAGAGTCGAGCAGGGCCTTCATTTACGACAAAGAATGATTTGCTCTGGTCCTGAATCTCATACTGCTGTGTGCCGCGTTGACGTTCGCGGGACTTCAGCACAATATCTTCACGTGCTATGCCGAGTACTTCTTGAACGGCTGTGATGGCCTGTTCTCGTCTCAATCTCACTTTCTCCTCGTCGATAGAGGAGGGCGCCTGATACTCTGCCATCTGCACGTACTCGCCATAGCAGTCGATAGCGAACGCATACTCCGGCAGGTCGCGATCATACAGACGAAAGCACTCAATGTTCTGCTGTCGCGCCCACTTTCCTAGTACGCGCTGATTCTTGCGCAGGCGATTTATCAGCATCGCCACGCCTTCGTCCGGCACTGAGTTTTTGTCGATGTCTGAATTCATGAAGAGATTCTTGGCGAAATTCTTAGTGAGATTGAGAAGCTCATTGTTTGCCTACGGAGATTGACGTGGCAGAATACGAGATTCACATGATACGCGAGTTCATCTGCAACAGAGAATAAAGTTTATGGGACAGGAAGAATTGGAATTAGTGACCGACCTCTACAACATGTTCGTGACCTATATGGTCACATACAGCTTCCAGATATTTGGCGCGATTGTCGTACTGGTATTAGGTATCTTCGTCGGCAGATGGGTAAGCAACTTGGTGCTGGCGCTTTGCGGCAAGAAATCGCTGGATATAACCCTGAGCCGCTTCTTTGCCAGTGCCGCCCGCATCGCCATCATCGTCAGTGCTGCTCTCATTGCGCTGCCGAAACTCGGGATACAAGTTACTCCATTCCTAGCTGCGGTCGGTGCCCTAGGCTTGGGTGCTGGTTTAGCGATGCAAGGTCTTCTGTCAAACTACGGCGCGGGGCTCAGCATCATCTTCAGCCGGCCGTTTGTAGTGGGCGATACGATTCGAGTTGAGGGCGTGTTTGGCGTAGTGAAGGAAGTTCATCTCGCCTACACATTGTTAAGCAATGAGGATGAAGAGCTGATCCTAGTTCCTAACAAGCACATAGTCGGAGAAATCCTCCACAACTCCCATACAGATACAGTCTTGGAGCTTTCGGTTGGCGTCGCCTACGACAGCGATACCGATGCCGCTATAGCGGCCATCTCAGCGAAGCTCTCCAAGATCGATGGATTGAGCGAGGAACGCGCGATTCAGATCGGCATCGATGAGTTTGGTGATAGCGCGATCAATATCGCGGTCCGAGCCTGGGCGAGAACGGAACGCTTCCATCAGATTCGATTTGCTGCGAATCAGGCGATCAAAGATGCACTGAGTGATGCAAATATTTCCATCCCTTTCCCGCAGCGCGAAGTGCGCATGTTGTCTTAGCTACCCTAGTTTTACAGGTTTTTTGCTCAAAACTATGGCTTGCAGGCACTGACTGTATCCATTACGTTAGCGAGAGAAACTTAGCTCGTTCTTGATCGAATGGCAGGGTTGATCGATGCTGCCATTACCCCACGCGATGAGAACTCTACAAAATCAAGAAGAATGAGGTGTCAGAGTGATGAATTATTCTACTAAATCTACACTAGCCATGAGGGTATTCCTGGGATTTACTGTCTCGTTAATTGCTTGTGTTAGTTCACTTACTTTGGCGCAGGATTCAGTCGAGTGGCTAACCTTAGGCAGTGACTTTGCACACACCCGTTACCTGCCTGTCGATGAAATCACGCCAGAGAATTTCAAAGAATTAGAGGAGGCATGGGTCTGGGATGGCGCAAGCTTCAACGCGGCAAGCGGGCGCTCGACACCGAGCTACGTCGACGGCAAGATTATTACCGTAGCCGGACCGCGTCGCTACGTGATCGCCATCGACGCGAAGAGTGGTGAGACGATCTGGACTTATGTAGAGCCGAAGACTGCTCGCTATGAATATTCCATGCGTAAAGACTACGGTAAGGGCGTCACCATCGCCGAGGTCGGCGGACGCAAGGTGGTCTACATCACTTCGCCGGCGTTCTTCCTTACGGCATTGGACCTTGAGACGGGCGCTCCTCTAGAGGGCTTCGGTGGTCAGATTCCTGTGGATGGATTCCCGGTAACGGGAGTTGTCGATTTATTAGCCGATCTAGGCCACCCCTATGACCCCTACGAGGGAATTCCCCTGGAAACTGGCTATATCACTTCCTCCTCGCCGCCGATCGTAGTCAATGGCACTATCATCGTTGGAAACTCAGCCGAGCAGGGTTACAACCAGGCGCGAATCGAGAATATTCCAGGGGACATCCTCGCTTACGATGCGGCAACGGGTGACTTCAAGTGGAAGTTCAATGTGATTCCCCGCCCCGGCGAATACGGTCACGAGACTTGGGAAAACGATGCCTGGCAGTGGACTGGTGACGTGTCCTCTTGGGCGCCACTGTCTGCCGATCAGGATCTGAACCTTGTCTATATCCCAACTAACAGCGCGACTATCGATTTCTACGGTGGTTTTCGACCAGGCGACAATTTATTTTCCGCTAGCCTGATTGCGCTCGATGCCGATACCGGCGAGAGAGCATGGCATTTTCAGATGGTGCATCACGACATCTGGAACTATGACACGCCGACTGCTCCGATTTTATTGGATGTTAATATCGAGGGACGCGAGATACCGGCAATCGCGCAGGCGACGAAACAGGGTTTCGTGTATGCCTTCAATCGTGAGACTGGCGAGCCACTGTGGCCGATGGTCGAGCGTCCCGTGCCAAGATCACAGGTGCCGGGAGAGAAGCTCGCGCCGACTCAGCCGTTCCCAACTAAGCCCGAACCTTTTGAATTGCAGGGCATCTCTATCGATGATCTCGTCGACTTCACGCCCGAGCTACGAAGACGCGCAATAGAGGCGGTGTCTGAATTCGAGATCGGACCGCTTTTCAATCCGCCTCTGCATTATGACAACGCGTTGGGCAAGACTGCCGCACTCTGGTGTCCTGGCGGTGGTGGTGGAGCCAACATCAATGGACCGGCCGCAGCCGATCCTGAGTCTGGCATTCTCTACGTAACCTCAAGCACTGGATGTACGGCGCGAGTACTTGGCCCGGGTGCCGAGGCTGATCTGCGTTGGAACGCTCCGACTGGCACTACCTTCGCCGACTACGCCGTTGTACGATCCGTCTCGCCAGGCCGCATTCAGGGCATTCCCATTACGAAGCCACCGTATAGCCGTATTCAGGCTATCGACATGAACACGGGCGATACCTTGTTCACACTGCCTGTTGGAGAGACACCGGACAATATTGCTAACCATCCGCTGCTTGCTGGCGTCGATGTAGGAAATACCGGAAGCGGCTCCAAGGCGACCATGGTAGTTACTAAGAACATGCTGATGTATTCAGGTGCGATTGGAGATGGTACGCCACACTTGTTCGCGGTAGATAAGAGGACCGGCGAAGAGCTAGCGCGAATAGAGACCTCTGAACTCAGCCGCTATGGCATGATGACCTACCAGCATGATGGTCATCAGTATGTGATGCTGCAGAACGGACCGAGGCTTACCGCCATGGCGTTGCCTGGCGCGATAGTCGGCGGCGACGACGGGCACTAGTGTTGCTGCTGCCTTCGGTGTAGCAGAGATATTTAGTACGTATAGAAAGCACAAAAAAGCCCGCTGACCAATTGGTCCAGCGGGCTTTTTTGTGGGGCACAGCATGGTTAGCGCCACCCTCACCGCTCCCAAACTCATATCTAGCCTGAGGATGTCACTCAGATGTCAACTTGTGGAGCTCCGATAAAAAATGGGATCAAGAAGTCAGTCAAAAGGACTGATGTGCTTGTGATATCACAATAGCTGGGATATCGTCATTATCGTGGTGCTTTGATTTATCTAAACAACATCGAGTGACGCGCACTGATCACCCTGCGCAATCCACGACTAGTAGCAGGGAAAATGCCATAGAAACAATCATCATTTAGAAGAATTAAAACCGGAGTACGCATCATGCTAGCAATGTTACGCAGACACCATTTCTCAATATTTTTCCGATCGAGCTTATTAGTGTGGATGCTATTTCCCGCGAACCTATTACAGGCTCAGGAATTCGAGTACCTGTTTAGTGGTGTGCAGTACGCGACGCTTGGCGAAGCTGAAGCTGCAGCAATGACAGAATTCGACGCAGACCTTGTTTGGTTATTTGATGAGGATGGAGATAACCTGACTTATGCGTATGCCGATGGCTATACCTATTACAACGCGAATCAGGTTAATTGCTTTGTTCCAAGGAACACGGGCACCCCCCGATTTGACACCATAGCCGAAACTGTAAGCGAAGCAATATCTCGAAGCGCCGCGAATTGCCAGTCGAGCCCCTTATTCTGTCCAGCTTTTCTTAACATTTCCGCTTCAGGTTCTCCCGGACCCGGATCGTCTTTCGTGCCGGTAACTTATACAAGGACCACCTTCGGCAATGATTGTGGAGGAGCATCCGGCACAGCTACCGATCCAGATCTGATATTTGCTCGAGCTGTACAATTCCTTATAACAAGGGTAGTGGTGCCCGAACCAGAACCAGAAATACCCGAGCCAGATCCGCAACAATGTGAAGCAGAAACACCCAACCCCATCGATACGTTTAATGGCCACAAGTTTTATTCTCAGATGGATTACCGCGGCGCGGATGCTTTCCCGTTAGACATTACACGGCACTACAATAGCCTTGGGAATGCAACTGGTGCCGGACCCAACTGGCGCCATACCTACAACCGTTCAATGAATGTTTTTTTCTCAACCTCCGTACCCAATCCAGCCGAGATTCCAGTCTTCCTCACTCTGCAGCGAGCAACAGGGAAAATAGAACTCTATGTCGAGAACAATGGTATCTATGAGCCTGCTGATGGATCCAGATCATCCGTTGAGCGACTGCCAGTAGGCCATCCTTTATCGCCAGGTTTTCGTGCGGTGACTGCCAGAAATGAAATCGAGATATACAACTTGGAAGGCAAGTTGTTACAAATATCGTCACCTGCCGGTCTGTCTCATTTTCTGAATTATGATGTTGTAGATGAAGACCTATTGATCTCTGTCTCTGATGACTTCGGAAAGGCGATAGATTTTAGCTACGACGGCAGCACGGATAACTTGCTGCTAAGTTTTACCGACCCCGATGGCAATGCCTATAACTATACCTACGATGCGGACAACATGCTTGTTAGCGTTACCTACCCAGACCTCACCCCGGGCAATAACGCGGATAATCCAAGCATAGGTTATTTTTACGATGATCCAAATTTCACTACGGCATTAACCAGTGTCCAGGATGAAAATGGCGATCTCTACATTCGTTATGAATATGACACCAGCGGCCGCGCAATATTGAGTGAATTTGGAGCAGGTGTCGGAAGTGCCAACGTGTCCTATGATGAGGTCAATAACACTAGAACAATCACAAATTCTCTTGGTCTCGACACCGTCCTGCAATTGGATGCGACTGGGTATGTGACTGGAACAGATCGGGAAGCATCTGCTTCAGGTCTATGCCCAGCGGCTTCCCAGTTTTCCACCTACAACGCCAATGGATTTAAGACAAGCAGTACAGACTGGAACAACAACGTCACTAACTTTCAGTACGACAGTCGAGGCTTGGAAACCAGCAGAACAGAGGCTGTCGGTACTGCAGTCGAGCGAACTATCACTACTACCTGGCACCCAGAGTATCGTTTGCCGACAGAAATAGCTGAGCCTGGAAGAACGACTACTTTCAACTACGATAGTTTAGGGACCCTGTTAACTCGTGTTGAGACAGATACTACTGTTCAGACAGTTCCTTACAGCACAAGCGGAAGAACGCGTACTTCGACGTTTACCTATTATCCTGAAAGTGTAAATGGCCAATTTTTAGTAGCGACTCAGAACGGCCCAAGAACTGATGTTAGTGATATAACAACTTTTACATATACCAGCGAAGGATTCGTTGAGACGATTACAAATCCGTTGGGTCATATTACTCAAATCACAAGCTATAATTTACGGGGGCTTCCACTTACAGTCCTAGATGGCAACGGTGTTATATCACATTTGAACTATCACCCGAGAGGTTGGCTACTTAGTACTATCGTCATTGACCCTACACCATCAGGCAATGATGCTGTTACTACTAATGAATTCGACGATGCCGGGCAGTTGATCAAGGCCACATTTCCGAATGGTGCGTATTTGATCTACGAATACGACGAAGCGCATCGACTAACCGCCATCGTTAACAACTTGAATGAACGTCAAGAATTTACGCTAGATGATGCCGCAAACATAACGATTGATCTTAGCAGAAGTTCTGGAGGCATAGTCACTCGAGCGCAGGAAAATATTTATGATGAGCTAAGTCGGATTTATCAAATCATTAGTGGTGCTAACCAAATTCGCGAGTTTGGTTTTGATGATAATGGTAATCAAGTTTCAATGTCTCGCGATCCATTGGGAATCAACCAAAACACTTTGCAATCGTTTGATGCGTTGAACCGCTTATCGACGGTCACTGATGCCAATAGTAACAACAGCAATTTCGAATATGATGCTAGAGACAATCTCATTTCAGTTACTGATCAGCGTGGTTTAACAACGACCTATGTCTACGATGGATTGAACAATTTAATTCAGCAAAGTAGTCCGGATACTGGAGTAACTGTATTCACTTACGACGATGCGGGCAATCAGCTTAGCCAAACTGATGCGCGTGGCGTGGTTACGAACAATGCCTATGACTCACTCAATCGCCTCACGTCGGTAAGTTATCCCTCAAGCCCGGCAGAAGACATTGCCTATACCTATGACCAGCCCGCAGGCGCGTTTGGTGTTGGGCGTCTCACTCAACTTAGTGACCAAACCGGTGCCACAGACTATATTTATGATCACCGTGGCAATCAGATCGAGTCTGC
>NVUL01000015.1 GCA_002401885.1 SAR86 cluster bacterium | reverse complement strand
GATAGCGCAATGTGTGCGCTAGGGTTTCCTGGGGTAAAACATCGACTCTGCGAGTGCGGCCATTGACCGACAGTGAAACGAGTCGCTCGACAGCGCCCGATGATCTGCTGCTGGCGGCATTTGCGAGGTAAACCCCGGCACCGGTTGTGGCGGCGGTGGCAGAGAAAATTACACCCTTAATGAAGCGTCGGCGGGTAACTTTAGGATTCACGAACTTGACCTCCCTGACTGAGAGTACTGAGAAGAATGAGTGCTCGAGACTAGCATCGATCTGAAATTCAGAACTGTAGAATTCAACAGCATCATTGCGGACACGAGCTTTTTAGTTAAAGCTTCTGTTCTTTGAGTGCTTGATCTTAGAATATCTTGACCGGACAATCGATCTGAGACTACGACTATCTATAGCAGAAATCAAACGCTATCGCTTGACGATACGGGGATTTGAAGCAGTGGTCAGTGTTTAGCCAACCCTGCCAAATTGGCTGGAAGACAGCAATTCCCTCTGCGCTGAGTTCAGATAGTTTCACCGCCTTTCACAGCCTCTTTATCCCTTTCTCGAAGCTAGCGCGTGCTAAAGAGGAGCGAAGCGTTATTTTTGATCCATGCTTCCAGCTTCTGTGCCTGGAATAGAATTGTACTGCCGTATTGATTAAGCCATTATTGATTACGCCAGTTCGATTGAATTCATGGAATAGCTGATGAAGAGACAGTGTTCGCTGTTACTACTATTGTGGTTTTCACTGCAGGCTTCCCAACCTGGCCTAGCTGCCGAAGACTATAAAGTTCCGCGCACCGAGTGGGGGCTACCCGACCTGCAGGGCGTTTGGAATTTCTCATCCAATGTCCCCATGCAACGCCCCGAGGAATTCGGAGAGCGACAATTTCTCACCGATGATGAGATCGCCCTAGCACAGCTTCCGCGTTTTGGGTTGGGCGCCGCAGATGCGCCCACAAGGTCAGCATCTGGCGTTGAAGCTTTTTACAATGACACCATCTGGATGGAAAAAGTTCAAGGCGAAGGCAACGTGCGCACATCGCTAATCGTCTTTCCGCCGAATGGTCGACTTCCTCCGCTTGCAGAGGGCATAGAAAATCAACCCGGTGGAGAAATAGAGGCTGCTGGTGAACGTCCGGTGAGATTTGTAATCGGCGGCATTGGCCGGGATGGCCCAGAAGATCGAGGCCTTTCGGAGCGTTGTCTAGTCGGCTTTAACGCTGGCCCACCGCTATCACCAAGTGTGTATAACAACAACTTGCAGATCATACAGAACAGAGATCATATGGTGATCCTGACCGAGATGGTTCATGACGCTCGCATTGTTAAACTCGAAAAGCGCCCGGCCCTCGATGAGAGTCTGGGGCTCTGGTCGGGGGACTCACGTGGTCATTGGGATGGCGATACACTGATTGTGGTAACACAAAATTTTAATGGCCTGACGCAAAGCTTCGATGGTTTCGGCACTTCCAAAAACAAAGTACTCACAGAACGATTTACGCGTGTCGGGCCGCGGACCATCAACTATGAGTTCACTATCGACGACCCCTCTACCTTCACTGATAAGTTTAGCGCTATATTGCCCATAACCAAAGTTGCGGCTCAGCTGTACGAGTATGCCTGCCACGAGGGAAACTATGGCATGGCCAATATGCTACGCGGCGCACGCCGAAAAGAGGCTAGTGAGGTGTCTGATCGAGTAGCGGATTTATTTCGGGGACTGTAATTCAAAGAACTTTGACCCCTTTGCTCCCCTCTGACCTTTTCTCCAATTTAGTGGTCTTTAAGCAAAGAGTTACTTATAGTCGATCTCACGCCAAACACTGCGTGCATAGGGCTTAGCCTAGCTGCTAGCCACGGGTTTGTTTTCGACTGAGAGTTCAACTGGCAGCTCCGCCGGTCAAAGCAGACCTTTGTAACAATTCGCTTTATACTCAGTCGTAAAACGCTATCAAAGGTATTTGTATGATTAGTTCAATAACTCTAGTCAACACTTCTGCGGCTCATCAGACAGCTTTCCTACTGCGCTCGACTCCATGCAAACTTGTTCTCACCGCTATTATTGCACTAGGCGTGTCATGCACCCCCGAACAGCAAGCCACCGAAATTGTTACAACTTTTACCACCACTAGCTACGCCCCTCAGAATCGGCCGGATGTCAGAGGTATGCAGGGCGCAGTGTCCTCGGATCATCCGTTAGCAACTCAAGCTGGCCTGCGGGTTTTACATGACGGAGGTAATGCGACCGATGCGATCATCGCCATGGCCGGAGTCTTAGCGGTAGTCAGGCCACATATGAATGGCATTGGTGGTGACGCCTTCGGTATTTTCTATGACGGCGAAACAAAAGAAATTACGGCACTTAACGCAAGTGGTAGAGCTGGTGAGCTTGCGACGCCGGAATTTTTCCAGGCGGCAGGCGTACAGCGAATCCCTGGAAGTGGGCCTCTTTCGGTATCTGTGCCCGGTGCAGTCGCCGGCTGGGTGGATGCGCATGCACGCTACGGCACAATGGACCTTCAGTCCTTACTAGAGCCTGCAGTCAATTACGCGAGAAACGGCTTTCCTGTATCGACCCGGCTGGCAATGGATTTCGCAGAACAAGGCGGATCTCTCAACCAGGCTGGACGAAATCTCTATCTACCAGGGGGTTCGCCGCCGGCGGTTGGCTCGCTGCTAATTAATATAGAACTGGCAGACTCGTTGGAAACGGTTGCACGTGACGGCAAGGCTGGCTACTACAATGCTGCTATTGGAGAACAGCTCGCTGCCTTTATTACCGAGCAGGGTGGCCACCTGCGTGCAAATGATTTTGCGACCCACACCTCCACTTGGGTAGATCCACTGCGAGGGGAATATCTCGATTACACCTTCCTCGTTATGCCACCCAACACCCAAGGCGTGACACAGCTTGCGCTTATGGAAATGTCGAAGCATCACTCACTCGAATCTATGGGGCATAACAGTACCGAATATTTGCACACCTTGATTGAGCTGAAGAAACTCGCCTTCGCCGACCGCGACAGGTGGGTTGCCGATCCTGAGCATGCCGACGTGCCTGTTGCAGAGTTACTCGATGAACAATACCTGCGTGAACGTTCCAGTTTGGTTAATTTCAATCAGGCGGTAGAATCAGTTGAGCCAGGATTCAGCAATCCAGATTTCACCAACTTTGATAAGGACAGAGACGATGCCGGTGATACTGTCTACCTGACCGCGGTAGACCAGTGGGGCAACGCGGTAAGTTGGATTCAAAGTAATTTTGCTGGGTTCGGTTCTGGTCTACTGGAAAGTCAGACGGGAATCTTGTTACACAATCGAGGTGCCTTATTCTCACTCGATAGTGGACACCCCAATGAAGTGGCACCAGGAAAACGCCCCTATCACACCCTTTCACCGCTCATGGCGCTGTATCCGGATGGCGAGTTCGCATTGACCATGGGTACGCCCGGCGGCGACAGTCAGACGCAGTCGTTGCTGCAGATCACCCACAACATGCTGCTATTTGGAATGACACCACAGCAAGCTATCGAAGCGCCGCGCTTTCGATCATCGCGTGGTGTTTCAGTTGCCATCGAGGATCGCGTTAAGCCCGAGGTGCTTGTGCAGCTCGAATCATTAGGGCACAGCCTGCAAGTAATTCCTGGCTGGACCGCCACATTCGGTGGAGCACAAATGATCTTCTATGACCGAGATACTAAAGTGCTCACAGCAGCAGCCGATCCCCGACGAGAGGCCTATTCACTAGCCTATTAGTGAGGGGAAAATAATGTGCCGTTCTAGATGCATGTCAGTTTCACTTTGCTGCCTAACATTCGTAATGGTTATTCAATTACCAGCAACTCGCGCTCATGCTGCGGAGGCTCAGGCGCTGCCTCCAACCGAGTACGGCCAACCAAATCTACAGGGAGTGTGGTTCTACGGTTCGGGCACGCCTTTTAGTAGGCCAACGAATCTGGGTGAGAAGAAGGTGTACAGCGAAGCAGAAGCGATGTCGGTGCGGCAATCATTAGTGGATGCGGATAATGCAAAGTTAGCAAACCAGGACCCGAATCGAGCTGCTCCTGTTGCTGGAGCTCCTATTTCTCAGGATGCAGACCATGAATTTGCCAGCTCTCGTATTGATCTGGTGAAGATTGATGGCGAGTATCGCACTTCTCAAATCGTTAGCCCGGAGAATGGACGGTGGCCTTATCGCGCAGGGGCTTTAGATTTCTTTGAGCGCTTCCAATCAGAGGGACATGGCGCTTTCGATGGGCCGGAAATCAGGCCGGTGAGTGAACGTTGTGTCGGGCCGAATGGAGGCCCAGCGGCGCCGATGATTGGATGGTTCTATAACGCCAATATGCAAATTATACAAACCGAAGACTACTTCATCATCTTGGCGGAGATGAATCATGATGTGCGCATCATCCCACTCAATCGTGAGCAAGCCAGCAAACCCTTCCCGCAGTGGATGGGTAATTCCCATGGGCATTGGGATGGAGACACACTCGTAGTGGAAACTACAAGTTTTAGACCCGAACAATCTTGGTTCGCATTCCGCATGTCGGATCAATTAGCTACCACCGAGCGCTTCAGAATGAGCTCAGAAAATGAGATCTATTACAGCCTTACCCTCACCGATCCGGAGATGCTTACCGAGCCAGTTGTAGTAGAGAAAAATATCGCAAGAAGACCGCCGGGTGAAAATATCTATGAATACGCCTGCCATGAAGGAAACTACTCAATGCCCAGCATATTGGCTGGGGCTAGGAGGCAAGAATCCGAATAAGCGAAAATAGAGGGAGGACAAAGAATCTATTTTTATCGAGCGACCCTGCCTAATCCCCTCAGTCCCTAGTAGCCAATACTGCTATTTCTGCTTCCGTATAACGTTTCGTTATATGTTGCGGGCAGTTCCAGTCGAACGCCACCAGATCGATCAGGAATACTCTCTCTACAACAGCTCCATAGTCTGGCAGATCTATTTTATCTAGAAGCTGCTTATTTATCATGGAAGCCTCTTCAACGCGTATATGGCCGATAAGCTTTAGACGGCGCCGATTCGCATAGTCCATCAAGATGATAGAGCAGCGATCGTTCTTCGTCAGATTACCGACACTCACTAACTGCGTGTTACCGCGAAAGTCGGCATAGGCCAATTGCTTTGGACCGATCACCTTAAGAAAACCGGCCGGGCCACCTCGGTGTTGAACGTAGGGCCAATCGGTTTCACTCACTGTCGCTAGATAGAATGAATCGCGCTTAGCGATGAAGTCTGCTTCTCTTGCACTCAGCTCATCATTGGGACCGAAGTTCTGTCTGAGGTTTTCATTATGCTCCTGTGAGCCATAGGCTTTTTGGGCTGCCTTTACGCTTTCGGTAAACATTGTGTCTGCGAATGAGTGAGTCATGTCTGATCCAGGAATCTTAGCTAGTTGTAAGTTTAAAAATATGCGGCCACGGGGTGTGGCCGCATTAAGTGGCGCGCTAGTCAGCGGCCGGGGAAGATTGCGGCAGTTCACGATTGAGAAAAGTGCGCATACGATCTGCAATTTCATCCACGTGGGTTTCCAAAGCGAAGTGCCCGGTGTCCAGCAAGTAGTAATCCAAGTTCTCTAAATCTCTCTTATAGGGCTCGGCGCCTGCTGCAGGAAATATCTCATCGTTCTGACCCCAGACTATTAATGTAGGCGGCTGGTGATCACGAAAATATTGCTGCCAGCTTGGGTACAGTTCAGGGTTGGATCCATAGCTGTAGAACATCTGCAGTTGTATCTCCTGATTGCCCTCTCGATCCAACAGCGGTTGTACATGGCCCCAGGTATCTGGACTTACTGCCTCAACGTCGCTCACACCGTTGGTGTATTGCCATTTCGTCGCGCCTAGCGTCAGCAGAAATCTTAGCGCCTGGTCGTTACTCATCTCGGGCTGCTTGTAGGCGGTCTTTACGTTTTTCCACCAAGCGTTATCCAGCCCGGAATTCACCGCGTCGCGGTCTTTCCAGTACTCGCGAATCGGCTCCCAGAAGTCATTGTCTAACCCTTCCATATAGGCATTACCATTCTGGATTACTAGTGTTTCAATGCGCTCCGGTTGAGCAGCTGCTAGTCGGTAGCCGATGGGTGCGCCGTAGTCCATAAGGTAGAGGCTGTAATCATCGATGCCGATGTCGTCCACTAGCTTACCCATGATTCGAGCGATATTGTCGAACGAATATTCGAACTCCGACACGCTCGGCATAGAGCTATAGCCGTAGCCCGGATAGTCAGGTGCAATCAGATGATATTCATCCGCTAGCGCCGGCATTAGCTCCCTGAACATATGTGACGAGGTTGGGAACCCGTGCAATAGCAAGAGAGTTGGATTCTCCGGGTTGCCGGCTTCGCGGTAGAAAATATCCAGCCCTTCGATTTCTACAGTCTTGTAGGCAACATTATTTGTATTGCCGTTCACATCTGCATTCGCAGGAATGGACCACGAGATCAGTAGAGTTGCTGCCACCAGTGCAGGTAGCAAGGCGGTCAACGTTTGATTGATTGTTAGTTTCTTCATTGTCTTTCTCCAATCTATAGAAAATATTTGCTATGAGTACTCTGTCTTCCGCGCTGTATTGCCGATCCGAACTTCTCTTTCCTGTGTAGTTAGAGACTGTTCTGAATTTTTTCCACCGTTTGATCCGTAGTCCAAACCGAATTGGCGATGAAGCGGAAATTTACCAACGCCGCCTGATAGCCATCGCCCTCAGCAACTTGCGCAGCCGCGGTAGCATCGCTTACCACTACAACTTCAAAGCCCTGTTCGATGAGTTCACGCATATGCGATTCGGTACACAGGTTTGCAGACATGCCCGCAAGAATGACCTTGTCGACTCCGCGCTTACGCAGCTGTAAGACTAGATCGTTGGTTTCCGGACCAAACACCTTGTGCGGATTAGTTACGACTGTCGCGCCATCATTGATGTAGGGCTTGTACTGTTCTAACCAGTCAGCACCAGAGCCTTCAAAGCCGTGTGTGTCCAGGTGCCCTTTTCGATCGAACATGCCGATGTTGTGCATGAGCTTTTCCAAGGCACCTTCAAATTTCCAGCCGTGGTCAGTTGGGTAATAATAATGCGGCGAAATAAATACTGGCATGTCGACTGCTTTCGCCACACTGAACAAAGAATCGATGTTCTTGACCGTATTGTTCTCAGTGACGCTCTTGCCAACAACGCCCCAGGCAACACCATCAGGGCTGAGAAAATCATTCTGTGGATCAGTTACCACTAAGGCTGTTCGTCCGGGGACAATCTCCATACCGGGGTCGGGGAGTTGCGCCTGCGCGGCGGCTCCACTAAGTAGTAGTAAGCCTGCTGTCATTTTTATTAATGCGTTCATGATAGTTTCCTCTAGTTAATTGATGATTCGGTTAGTTACTAGTCTATTTGCTCATAACCGATACGCCGGTCAGCGGAGTTGATGGGAATGTCATTCGCACTCATGTCACGGCGGCGCATGTAACCGTCCTCGTCGAATTCCCAATGTTCATTGCCATGAGTGCGATACCACTGTCCCGTTTCTGCATGCTGCCATTCGTATTCAAAACGCACGGAGATACGATTGTCGCTGTGCGCCCAGAGCTCCTTCATTAGCTTGTAGTGAAGTTCTCTCTCCCACTTGCCTTTTAGGAATTCCTGAATCGATTTCCGTCCCTGAAAAAACTCATCTCTGTTTCTCCATGTAGAATCGACGCTATACGCCTGGGCGACTCGCTCGGCATCGCGCGAGTTCCATGCGTCCTCCGCGGCTTGAACTTTCTGTTTCGCAGACTCCAAAGTGAATGGAGGGAGTGGTTGGCTTTGCATTTTGTTAATTCCTTTTCTTAAGACCTAGAGGTCGAAAGTGTGTTGATGCGAGACGTAGGCGGCTAGTGCAGTTGGCACCTCAGTCATCGCCTCAAATTCGAATGTCCAGTACTCATCCTGCAAACGCTCGGGTTCGGCAGCAGATGCTGAGTCGTAGTCGACAAAAACTGTTTCTTCATCGGTGTTATTCATTGCACTTCTCCTAAGCTTTCCCGTTGAATCTAAGTAGCGTGATTACAATCCTGATATAGCACTGACCGTGCCAACTAGTAATTATCAAATTAATCAATGGGTTAACTATATTCCGACAACCACAAGTATTTGTGGTCCACAACTATCTGTGGTCTAATCCTCAATTATTTGAGGAATCAGGGACATGAAAACAGCAAATGATTGGGCCTTCGCAGATTCCCCTGCTTTGGTTCTGATGCTCGATAGCGGGCTTACGTGCCGAGCTCTAAGCAGGCCTTGGCGGGACAGAATCGACCTGCCTATAAATGAAGAGCCAGCGATTCCTGCTGGCGACTTGCTAGACTTGATTGAGCGCCCCGAGCTGGAGACGCAGCTGGAGAATTTGTTTGATCAAGCAGGTGCAATCTCCGACTACCAAGTAAATTTGTTGATCGCCGGCGAGACCATCCCTGCCACGGTTTCAGCTTGGTGCGCTAGTGCTGGCGACACGCTGGAGCCCTGTTTGATTCTTCTCGCGACCATCACCGATAACTGCGCCGAGGAATCTGTTGAGCTGGAACAGCTTCGCTCTCAATACCAGTTAATACTCGATAGCGCCGGTGAAGGTGTTTACGGCTTGGATAGCGAAGGGAGAATCACCTTTAGCAACCGCGCATCCACCGCGATCCTTGGCTGGAAGGCAGATGATGTTATGGGCCGCTTCTCACATGAGATACATCACCACTCGCATGCTGACGGCAGCAAGTACCCAAGGATTGATTGCCCTATATACGCATCCATTCAAGATGGGGAAGTCCACAGAGTAGAGAACGAAGTGTTCTGGCACACCGATGGCTCAGCGGTGCCCGTCGAGTACACAAGCACACCCATCGTTCAGGACGGAAAACTCACAGGCGCGGTAATTGTTTTTAGAGATATCTCTGATCGCAAAGCTCTCGAGAAAGAGCGCGAACTCGCTTTTGAGGAAATTAAAGAGCTGAAAGAAAGACTGGAACTAGAGCGCGACTACCTCAGAGACGAAGTTAATGACTCTGGAAGTTTTGGAGAAATCATTGGAGAAAGCGAGGCACTGAAACGCACGCTAGCCCAAGTAGAGGCTGTCGCACAAACTCCTGCTAGCGTTCTTATACTCGGCGAGTCGGGTGTCGGCAAAGAGATGATCGCTCGCGCGATTCACACCAAGAGCGACAGAGCTGACTGTCCCCTCGTTAAAGTAAATTGCGCGTCTATTCCCAATGAACTTTTTGAGAGTGAATTTTTTGGTCATGTGAAAGGCTCCTTTACCGGAGCCCATCAAGACAGAATCGGACGGCTGCAACTTGCAGACGGCGGCACACTATTTCTCGACGAGGTAGGAGAAATACCTTTAGCACAGCAGGGGAAACTATTACGCGCACTTCAGGAAAGTGAATTTGAGCGAGTCGGTGACGACAAAACCATGCGAGTTAACGTGCGAGTAGTTGCCGCAACAAATCGCGATCTCGCCACAGAGGTGAAAGATGGCCGTTTCAGAGAGGACCTATTCTATCGACTCAGTGTGTTTCCGATTGAAGTACCTCCGCTACGAGAACGCATCAATGATGTCATGCCTCTTGCCATAAGCTTTCTTGAAAAAGCCTGCAGAGAACTAGGGCGCGAGTCACTGACGCTAACGCAAAATCAGTTTACTTCGCTTAAGAGCCACAGCTGGCCGGGAAATATTCGCGAGCTGAAAAACACCATCGACCGTGCAGTTATTTCTTCGACAAGTAAGAAACTTAGACTCGACCTGGCGCTCGCCACAGGACCGAGAGAAACGCTCAACGCTGCCACGCACTCACAGCCAGCAACTGCCTACCTAACCAGCGCTGAATTCAGAGAATTGGAAAAAGCGAATATTACGGCAGCCTTACAACACGCCAATTGGAGAACGTGGGGAGACGATGGCGCGGCGGTGTTGTTAGGTCTAAAACCTTCAACCCTCGCCTATCAAATGAAAACGCTGGGAATAAAGAAACCGACTAAAGATTCCTGAATAGTGCCAAGCCATTGCTGAAGAGATTGAATGTAACGAGCCCATCGCGGCCCTTCAATCCAAATCATAGACTTCTGATATATCGATAGCATCCTCACTCGTATTACGAACGCGAACGTACCTCCACGGACTATTGAAGTAGGGCACATCCCAGTCGGTGAGAATCTTGTCTTCTCGTTCGCACACTTCCCAGTTTAGCTTATCATTACTTACTTCCACCACGATGGGCTGTTCCGTATTGCTACTCGCAATTCGCAGGTCGGATCTAAAACCATGATCTTCGATGCGACGGATACCAAAGTCGACGATGATGCCGCCACCAGGATTTAAAGTTGCAGATTCAGTTTTTTCTCCAAGCTCCAGGTTGATATCAGAAAGAGCCCCTTGCGGATTGCTAACCTCTCCTGTCGTGCTGACTGCAATTCCACCGGCCGTTAATCGGTCTCGAGAATCTGGATCTGCCATCCAGATTTTCATCAGCGAACTTCGAAAAGATCGCAGCAGATTAAATACAAGCACGAGCAAGAGTAAGTAGGTCATGGTCGCCATCAAGGTCGCTAGCACATCCTTATAGAAACCAAGATCCATTGTTTGAGTTGAAAACCCCATGACGATAGTTGCCGTCGTGTAAATGACGGCGGCTGCCGTCAGTGCCGCCATACCCCAATAGCCGATTTTTGGTAGATCATGGCGCGCTAGTTCTATAACAAGATAGATGTAGATCACCAGCAGATTACCTGTGCCAATCAGGTACCAAACGCCGGGCCCTTCTACTCCCCCTGGCTCAACGATTTTGAATACGACCGAGAATGTAAGCAACAGAGTGATGATCCAGATGACGGGCTCTGAATTCCACATGATTTGAGAATTAGGGCGTTTTGCTCCTACCAGCCCATTGAAGTAGGCGAGCATGCAGGCATAGAGCCCGCCAGTGGCGAGGAGTGTGAGGGAGAATAGATCCGCAGAACTGATCATGGTGACCACCTTTGTTATAGCTTCTTATATGTGGAGTCAGCGTTAATATACAGTATTTTGCACCTATTGCCCTTCTCGCTCGATGGACTCAATGCAAAGCCTGTCATTTCCATTTAGAATCAAACTACTCCTCACTCGAACATTGCCGGTGCTATCCAATGACAGTCTTACTATCGATACTCGCCATACTCTTTTTGGTACTAATCGTTGGCATTCCATTGCTTGAAAAATACAGCACGGAGAAGTCAGATGAGGAGCTGGGCAAGATGACTCGCTACATGCCAGCATTAATGGCTGTCCTCATAATCGGCATGGCTATACGCTATTTTATGGGCTAGCGTGTCCGACTCAAGTCTCAGATTTAAATATTTACTCACATCGGATTGGGAAGTGAACTCAGCCTAGGACTGGTGTAGCATTGGCGGCGCCCTATTAACTAGAAACGATAATTATATGTTCTCAAAAGCAACTTGCGCGATCAAACATCTCTTAGCTCTCTCTACCGCCCTACTAATCAGTAACTCGCTCCATGCAGCCGATGGTCCATGGACTCTATCTGATGCTCTCGGATTGGAAGAGGGTTTCACACTAAGTGGCGAACATCAATCGCGCTTCGAGCACTACGACGGCAATGTTTTTGTCGGCGCCAGCCCCAACGATGGCGCGTTCTTTCTGCGCACAACTCTGGACGCGCAGTACAAGCGAGACCGCTTTAGCGCCCAGATCGAACTGGTGGATGCGCGACAGGGCCAAGCCGATAGAGACTCGCGGCTTAGCAACTCAAACGTCAGCACTCTCGACCTATTGCAGGCGAATGTCGGCTATAAATTTGGCGTCAATAACTCCAGCGAGGTGCGTGTCGGTCGATTCACGCAGGATTGGGGAAGCCGAACTCTCATAGCCAGAAACCGTTACCGCAATTCTATCAATGCACTTGATGGCGTCTCATTCAGTCATACACAGGCGAATGGCAACGAGTTTAAATTCTTATCGGCGCAGCCGGTACGACGAACGCCTCGAGACCGTTTGAGCTTGCTCGACAATGAGCATAGAGCAGACAAATCTAGTGAGGCACTGCGGCTTCATGGCGTATTCGCAAATCTGCCGAATCTTTTACCCTCTCTTTTAGATGTCGACCTAGATCTAGAAACTTACTACATTGCACTGAAAGAGAAAGACACCAGAAAATTACAAACCAGCAATCGTAATTTGCATACTTTCGGTTTTCGCGTCCGCTCTACAGCAGCAATCAACGAGTGGGACATAAATTGGGAGTCGATTTTCCAGACAGGCGAGCGCAGAGCATCGAGCAACCCTCTTGATACCGTGGATCTCGATCACCAGGCATTCTACCAGCGGGTGGAATTGGCCTATAGCTTCGATACGCCGTCCAGACTTCGAGCAATCTTCGAATTCAACTACGCTAGCGGTGACGAGAGTCCAGCAGATCGAGACAGTGGCCGCTTCGATACAATCCTCGGTGTGACCACCCCCGAATTTGGTCCGGTATCTCTCTATGCACCGATTAGCCGCAGCAATATTATTACGCCGGGCATTCGTTTAACTGCGACGCCTTGGGCAAATATCAGCTTAATGGCAGACTATCGCCATTTCTGGCTCGCCGAGGACAAAGACAGCTGGGGAAGAACGGGCCAACGTGATGTTACTGGCAGTAGCGGCGACTATATGGGTCAGCATCTTGAGTTGAGAATACGATGGAGCGTGGCGCCCGGTAATGTCCGTATCGATAGTGGGTTGATCCTTCTTGACTCGAAAGACCTTATCGACGAGCAATCTGAGTTCTTCTACATCGGAACGAAGATCGACTTCTAAATCGCTCTTACTGACAAGCTCATATTCACGCCGTCAGCATCAGCTTATAAAGCACATAAAAAAGCCCAAGCACTGCTGAGTGATTGGGCTTTTTTTTCACCAGCAGATCTAAGCGCTAGCTTCGGCTGCCTTATCCGCATTGTACTGCATCTCGGAAATTCTTCTAAGCTGCTGAAGAGAGCTTAAATGCGCGTAGATCAGCGGGATGATTCCCTGCTTGCGCAGATCTAAAAACTCTTCATCGGACAGCGCATTGAGCTTCTTCTCATCGACTGTATACACACCATTGATGTCATAACGCTGGGAGTCTTGGCGATGTTGCAGTTGCAGTTGCTGTGTCGTTAACAGATCCTTCTCTTTTAATAGCTTGCAGATGTTTTCGGTTTGCACAGTCTGCTGCGCGGTATTGACCAGATATTCCATTTTCTTTTCTAGGTATTCTGACCTCTCTCCATCTTCTTTGAACAAAGGCGTGCCTTTCGTCTCACTTAGCATGGAACTCTCTTCATCGACGAGTACTGCGAGCTGGTCGCTTTCTGCGTCTATTCGCACTATCGAGAATGGGGCATTGCTGAATCTTATGGGTACGACTTGTGCCTTCCACTCCTCGGTTTGGCAGTAGAGATTCTGGCCCTCTCTGAGGCCCATGATGGCAACAGGTACGAACTGGTCACCGGTGCTGTCTTTGACGAAGACCACCGGAAATTCTGCACACAGGGTGAAGAAGTCCGGCGCGATGATAGGGATCAGGTGCTGATCTTTGTAGCGCGCGTAGTCGCCGGATTCGGTGATTTTTAGTTTTGCGTGTTTATCGTTTTGCAGAGCTACTGGAGAAGCCATTCATTACTACCTTTTCAGTTCAATAATCGCGACACAGTTTACCTAGAATGACAGCAATAAAACAGATCATTCGATGGAATGACTTGCTGCAACAATCTGGATTCTAGCGACTTTAGTTGATTGGGGATGCTGCCTGGCCTGGGTCTTCTGCGGCAGCCAACAGCGTTTCTGCAACCTCCCTCTTTTTCGCCGCAATCATCTTGCTGGCCTGCTTAATGTCCCATAGCTAGAAAACCACCAAGACCATGAGGCAGGTCACCCCAACGGTCACATGCCTCGAAATCAGTTGTTCCCAACAACTATGTCGGCTAGGTCGCTCCCGGTTTTTGTTCCTGCACCAACACCCAGGGCGCCACGACCACTGCCCATAACTCACGGTCTTCGGCCTTCCACTGCTGCGCCTGATCGCCGGTTACCTTCGTAATCTGTGCCTGCTCCAACCACGCCTTCACCTGATCACTGTTGTCGAAGGTAAATTCGCAGGCCACATCGATCAAATCCAGATCAGCAGACACGGCAATCACACACTCGATCTGCTGATGCTCGTGTAAGGCGCCCCATTTTATCTTGGCGGTATCGTGATTTAGTTTCTGCCTGACTACTGCAGGATCCTTCTCGCTTGCTTCGTTCATATCTAGTCGTCTGTCAGCCCAGCTATCTCTTCGTCATTGTAGCCAAAGCGTTTGAGCACTTCTTCGGTATGCTCGCCTAGTTTCGGCGCAGCCTTGGCAGGCAGTTTGTCCGCTCCACTCACCTTAAACGGGCTGTTAACGGTTCGCATCAATCCATGTTCGGGATGATCCAGCGGTACGATAATATCGTTCGCTGCTTTTTGCTTATCGTTTGCGGCCTCTTCGTAGTTGGACACGACGGTGTGTGGCACATCCGCCTGCTCCAACTTCTGCAACCAGTGTGCAATCGGCTGCCTCTCTATTGTCTCGGAAATTTCTTTAATCAGCGTTGGCATATTGGCAACGCGCGCCGCGTTGTCACAGAAACGACTGTCGTCGAGAAGGTCATTTCTATCGATAGCATTGCAGAAGGGACGCCAGTCTTTCGCTGTATTCACCATACTCATCTTCAGCAGGCGATGGTCGCTAGTTGGATAGTGCAGGGAGATAAAATTATAGGCATTGTCGCGAGGACGCTTAACTCTGAACTCTGCACCCGCGAGTTGCGCCTGCAGCATGACCGCATTCGACCAGGCGCCGTTAGCCAAGAGAGATGTCGATACCTTGCAACCCTCGCCAGTTTTCTCACGCTGATAAAGACCCGTCATAATAGAGCCGAACAGCGCCATCCCGCTTGGATGATCGCCGGAGCCGTAGGGAAATTGCGCAAGCCAACCCTCATAGGGAAACACCTGATACTCAATACCTGATCGCGACCAGTAGGAGACGGTGTCGTAGCCTGGCTTGTGCGCCTCTTCGCCTTCTTCACCGAAGCCCGTGGCCAAGGCGTAGATAATTTTGGGATTTATTGCGCGAATGGATTCGTAGTCGAGCTTGAGTTTGTCCAGCGCCTTCAAGCGGTAGTTGGTTATCAACACGTCCGCTTCACTGATAATTTTGCAGAGCGCTGCGTAGGCATCCGCTGACTTGAGATCTAACACCACACTCTTCTTGTTGCGGTTGTCCACCTCAAAACCGTAGGCCATGTCAGAAATAGGCAGGCCGTTTATCTTCTTGTGCCAGTTTCGATTCAGGTCGCCTGTCTTTGGAGGTTCAACCTTAATAACTTCTGCGCCGAAGTCTGCCAATATGACGGCAGCGGATGGCGCAAGAATCATGGATGCCAATTCAACAACACGAAGATTGCCGAAGAGAGGATTTGTGTCAGCTGTCATAGAGAATGTTTTAGAACCAGTAGTGATGCAACGGAGCGTCTAGAAAAGCTGCTTTGCGTGGGCACAAAGATCAAGCACCACTGCATCGGATTGCTAACACGATTGAGTTTTAGCTCTAGCGCTAGTCTGCGACCAAGCCTGCAATCTCAGAGGGAGTCGCGCGTAGCGCTAATGCCACCCTATCGAAGAAGTCTAGCTCGAAACTGCGAATAATCTCGTCACTGTGAATCACTTTCTTCAGGGAGGCCAAGATGAGCATGCGCTCGCGCTCATCCAGCTTACGCGTTGCGGTCGAGAGATAGCTCTCTAAAGACTGCGTCTCGAAAACTTCTGAGGAAGATGCCGTGCGTATTTCGGCGACAGAGATATCTTGCCCAAGTTCTTCCTTGAGAACTTCCTGCACTTTCTCAAGCTCAACCGTTTCGACGTTAGAGTCGGCGCGCGTTACTCGCGCGAGCACCATTAGCATGACTTCCTTAAACAGTTCCTGCCTATGCTTCGCTCTGTGCTTGTCGTCTCTGAGTAATTTTGTGATCTTTGAAAAATCTACCAAGCTCATAGTATTTCCTAAATTGTGCCCTGCTGGATTCCAGCAGCGGTGAGTGAATCCTAGTGTTAGGATAGCAGAATTGTTCCATTGTCAGAACATCGATGGGTGAATTAGCAATGTGTTTCAATAAGTTACAAATTTCAGCCCCGTACTTCGGCTTTCTCAGCCCAGCAAGGCTGGAGCCCTCTTGTCCCCTGTCAAAAAAATTGCCAAACTACCCTTCCTCGTAATGAATACGTCGCTCTCGGCTAGTCAAACTATGGTGGCTAACCAGCGAAACTTCAATGCGGTTTGAATACAATATCAGGGAAGCACGAAAGCACCATGTCTACGCAGCAATCGATTCATTCTTGGCTAAAAACTCTATTGAGTACCGGGCTTCTCGTGCTCGTGATTCTATTCAATGGCGCAACCTTCAATGGTGGCGCTCAAGCGGCCAGAAGCAAGGATCACACCACGCTAAGGCTGCTCAAGGAGGTTGTGCCGGGCGCGGATAGCTTCTCAGAGAAGGAAGGTGAGGTTCCCGTCTACAAGGCCTATAAGACTGACTCAGACACTGGCGAGCAGACCCTGATCGGCTATGCCTTCGTTTCCGCCGACACCCATCCGGAGCCTAGCGGCTATAGCAGCGAGATCGATAGCCTCATCGGCATGGACCTTGACGGCAACATCACAGGCTTAAAAGTCATCTATTACAAGGAATCCCTGCGCCACACCTGGGGAGATTTCTTCGCCTGGGATGGCTACGAGGAGCAGTTCGTGGGCAAGCGCGCCGAACAGCGATTTCAGATTGGCAACGACATAGACGGTATCGTGAAGGCCACCATCTCGGTCAAGGCTATGGCTAGAGGTGTTAGGCAGTCAATCCGCGCAGTTACCCTCGAGTATCTGCGCTAGCCCTTGCTCGCCGAAGCATAAGAAAACTCCGTAAAAAGTTACTGTTCCTTTCGATTCAGCTTGATAGCGCTAGACTCTCTCGCACAAGCTCTCTATTCTGGTTTGAAACTCGCTCAGCTTAGAAAGGTATCCCCATGCGCAACGCCTTCAAATCACGTAAATCACTCGCTCGAATCGGAAGTGTTTGTGTCGCCATGTTTGCACTTAGTGCGACTCATGCTCAGCCGTTTCAGGCACATCCTTCAACTCAGGAAGATTCGATCAAGGTGACACTTGAAACGCTGGCTGGCTGGGAGCAGGAGCTCTCCAATTGGGGGCGCTGGGGACCGGATGATCAGCGCGGCACCCTTAACCTGATTACGGCGGAGAAGACGAAACAGGCCGCCTCCTTGGTGCAATCAGGTGAGACCGTGACCTTGCAGCATTTCGTAACCACCGAGCCGCCCGCAATAGACAGCGCCGCCTTCGGCCCAACCGAGCATTGGATGAGTCGACTGGACCCGGTTACGGGCGAGCCTACTTTTGCCTTAGATGAAATTCAATTCTCCCTGCACGACGGCATGCTGTCTCATCTGGACGCACTCTGTCATTACCGCACGGAGATCGATGGTGAATATATTATCTTCAATGGCTACCCGCAGAACCTCACTGCCACTGGCTGTGAGGATCTAGCTATCGATCGCATGGGTACCTCCTATGTGACGCGAGGCATTCTGGTGGACATACCTTTGATGCGCGGCGTCGAATGGCTAGACCCAAGCACACCCATCTATGTAGAAGACCTGCTCGCTTGGGAAGAGTTTGCAGGTGTAACTATTAGCAGTGGCGACGCCCTATTCGTTCGCACTGGACGCTGGGCCATGCGCGATGCAGAAGGTCCCTGGCAATACGGCCAGGCTGGCGCGGGCTTACATGCCTCGGTACTGCCTTTCCTGCGTGAGCGCGATGTGGCGATATTAATAGGTGATGCGGTGAATGATGTGCAGCCTTCCGGCGTGGAGGGAATCAATAGGCCCATACACCAACTGACTCAGGTGAACTTAGGCCTGCCGATAGTGGACAATGGCTACATGAAGGATGTCGCAGAGACTGCGGCGCGATTGCAGCGCTGGGAATTTATGACCTCTATTCAGATCAACCCGATCAAGGGCGGTACGGCGAGTCCATTTAATGCTTTGGCGACTTTTTAATTCGCCCGCGACCTACAATCCTAACGGCCTTACTTCAGTCACTGTCGTCACGTCGATCATCAGTTCATCTACGTTGACACCGAATCATCGTCACTTGACTTGACTACAGTTTGGCGTAGTTTGATGAGCAGAGATCGAGGTTTTTGTAGTTAAAACGCAGACATTTGTGGCTGGCCGATTGAACACATTGAAAACCCCTTCTCAGTGAGCGCGGTAAACTAGTTAGTTGGATGTGAGGAATACCTATGAGGATTAATACAAGAAAAATAGTAGTCGCCGTATTCGCATTACTGCTACCCCTAGTGGCTTCGGCTCAGGACGAGAATCCATTTATCGGTGTTTGGGATCTAGATAAGCCAGATTCAAATTTCGGCAGCTCCGCAGTTCCAGCGAATATGATTCGCACCTATGCCGATGCAGGCGATGGCGCGTTCATGTATTTGCTTGTCACCATAAATGAAGATGGCAGCATTGGTGGAAGCTCGGCGACCTACAAGTACGACAATCAGGAGAACACGATAGCGAGTCTCAATCCTGACGCGCAGGCCCGCATCTCCTATAGGAAGGTAAACGAAAAGACTGTGGAATACACGGTTCGCGTAGACGGACTAACCACACAGATAGGCGCCAAGTCTATTACCCCAGATGGGAGTGTGCTTACGATAGTGATTCAGAACCTAGGCGGCCAAGTGAATAATCAGATTCTTAAGTTCGACAGGCGACGCTAGCTTTAGACTACGAGCTGGGCAGCAAGCTGCTGCCCGGTCTTGCTCCCTTGAGCACTCACCATTAAGGGTTTGGAAAATCATCGCTGGCCGCGAAGCGTCTATAGCCTTCGGCCATGGCACGCGCGCAGCCACCCGGAGTGCGCCCCCCAGCAAAAAATCCTTCACACGGCTCGGCAATAAGCTCAAGCATGTTGCTACGTACCCAATCGCGCGCTTCATAATAGATCGGTAGATCGTTTGAGCTGGTTTCCACCGAAGAGACTCTCTCATCCTGGAACGCAATCTCGAAAGTATCGGTGACGAAGAAGTCGACACCAAGCGCTAGCATCGGATCATCCTTTACCGTAATTGGACAGCTGACGATGTTGGATGATTTGACTACACAGCGTTTGCGTTCGACGACTTCATAGTTCCCCCCTTCGGCCCAACCCTGGTAATACAGGAGTGACTCTTTTGAATCCTCTGCATTCGCGAGTGCTTCCTCGAGACGCACGCTGTCGAAAGAATAGAAGTCATCAATCAGGGATTCGGCTATAGGCAGCAGGGCTTCAGTGTCAGCAGGAGAAAGCGAGTTGCCAGCAATGGCGCAGGCCTGCAAGCCAGCTACTAGAACGATTACCTTCAGTAGACTTTTCATGATTCAGAGTTCTCGTAGCGCTTGGTCTGACTTGAAAGGAATAAGGAGCTGAGTAGCTAACGAGAGTTTTTCTCCGGTGCCATTGCCCAATCTTTCAATATGATTCTTCCCCGAGAACGTCCCAAAGAGGCGGTCCCATAGAATTACCGTGCAGCCGAAATTAGTATTGCTCTCTTCGTAGTTGCAGGAATGGTGTAGTTGATGCCATTCGGGTGTGTTCGACAGCCAACCAAACACACCAGAGACCAAAGGCAAATTGCTATGGCATAGATGTGCGGTGTTGAGGCGAAACACGACGAGCACTGCCACCACCTCAGCGCTAGCTCCTAGAAATGCCAAGGCCACTGCAGAACCTAAATTTAGCCCGAGGAATTCCAGCGGATGGGTACGCTCTGCCCTGGCCACACTCATCTTCGTTATATGGTGATGAGTTGCGTGAATTCGCCAGAGAAACATGAAGCGGTGCTGTAGGCGATGCGCCCAATAGCCAATCAATTCGGCGGCGAGTATACCGATGAATGCTGCTATTAGCAGGCCGCCCGTTGTCTCTGCTTCTAGCCGAAACGGAAACTCCGATGCATCTCTCACAGATTCAAACAGATTCGATATGGGCGTGTCATAGGCTTGGTCGTAGATAGGGGCCCAGATCAGATAGGTACCGGCCAACCAGAACAGATCCTCGGCGAGGTCCTTCCAATTGAGCAACCAATCTTCCCTCTTCGGGAGTAGCCGCTCTGCTAGCCATAACAGAGGAATTGGTGCAAACATGAACAACGGTACGAGCCGTGACAGATCAGCCCAACCGTTGATAGCAGCACTCGCCGTAAGCAAGGAGAGCCCGAGGACGACTATAGGTTGGGGCAGTGACCAGGGTGAAAGGAGATCTGAAGTGTTTGGCATATTGGCTCTCCATCTGTGGCTGCCACTTAGAGTAATCTCCACTCAGAATAAAAACCATTAAATATTTGGTCGACGAATTCGAACAGTCTAGCAATATACCGGAATATTGGAGCGTTCAGCCTAAGAGCAATCACCATGCATAAGCGTAAGTAAGCCTGATTCCAGTATTTCCATTTGTATCTAGAAATAGCAGTTCATTTCGATCATTCATCTTCTTCTCTAGTAGTCTATTGACAAAACCAGCGGCAAAGTTTCCCACTGCGAATGATGTCAGTACATCCGATGGGTAGTGTCGATTCGCTTCCAGTCGGGCCCAAGCGGACAGCCCAGCAACAGAATAGTTAGCAAGTCGCAAATTCCGTTTTGTTGCTTGAGGTATATCCATCCTATCTATTAGATTCGAAGCCTGAATTGCAGACACTACAGAATAGGAAGTGTGCCCAGATGGAAAACTCTCACTACCCTCGCCATCAGGCCTTTCTCTATTAATATGGTCCTTGGAGGTTTGCGTAAAGGCGATGTTAACCAGATGAGCCCCCAAAGCTGGCCTTAATCTTTTAAATGTTGCTGTTGCGCTTTTCCACATTCCATCTTCTTTTAGGCTACTAATCGAGGGCATAGCGGAAACTGCCAAAGTCACATGAGATAGTTGGGATAGCCTATCGCTGCCATCGTCCGCTCGTTTCGTGCTCCCAAACAGAGGAGTTTTCTCAGATGCCCATTCAGTTACCTGCTCATCATAGTCATTCATTGCAAATACACCGGCAGCAACAAGTGGTAACCAAGTGGATCTGTCCATGAACGCCTCACTAGCGGCCTGCCTGACATCGGACCAACCGGCGCGACTCGTGGAGTTACTCGCACACCCTGTACTCAGCAACACTACAAGCAATAAGGAGAACAGTGACATCCTTCTCTTACTAGTGAATTCCAATCAATCGCTCCTCGATTCCATACTAGCTCTCTTTCTATTGTAATCGCATCAAACTAACGCAATTCGAATTCCAGACCCCAATATTTGGTTCGCTTGTGATACGTGGACGGCTCTTTGCCGAATCCACTGAAGTAAAACAATGAAGTTCCAAAACCAAGTTTATCCGAGCCAACCGAAACTTTTCCGCCAACATTGCCCAAGGCATCAAAGGAGCTCGTTCCCGCTTTTAGTTCGGCCCGCAAAAGCAGAGGAATAGCACCGAAAGGCTTGACCGCTTTATCTACGCTAAGACGTAATCCGTCATAATCTTCGATCTGAGAAGGATTGTTCGGGTCCCAGAATATTTCATCGTGAGTATCGTCGTAAGTTCTCAATTCAATTTGAAACCGAAAAAGGTTTTCTGTATGTATTTTTTCGGTATTGGAGTAACGGTATTTTAACTGCCAATAGTTATATGCTCGGCTGACTTGTGCCAACGAAAAATCCTTACTGCCCGAACGGCATAGTTCTGCCTCATATCTCTTCCGGCCTATATTATAAGTCGCAAATTCCTCTCCAGTTAGCAAGAGCTCACAATCTGTCGGCATGGTCGGCACATCGGCTGAAAGAGAGAATCTTTCATCAAGGTTGCTAGGCTTATTATTCAGGGATTGACCATTCGATTGATGAAAAACACCAAATCGAATCGAATGATGACTTTTCTCGTCAAGCTCCCATTCAAAGACGAAACCCGGCACTTGATTGCGAGAAACGATGGGGCTTGAATCGTATCTTGAACCCCCAAGCGCATAGAAATCGTACTCCCCACGATAGGTGAAAAATAAGTTATCCGGAACAAGGCCGCGTTTTTCTTTCGACACCTTGTTCTTCAAGTTACGTAAATTTTCCCTAAATAGCGGATACTTAATTGCCAAACTTATCTCTAAATGCTTATCATCTTCCAGTTCTGAATTGTCGAGGGGTCCTGCTATTCGTATATGATTTGGGCCATCGCTTGTAAGCAGGGTCGGTAGCACCCAATTCGAGCCCCTTACCTTGGCTGCCTGTGAATCAGCAGCAGCCGACGCAATGAGGGAGACAGGCTCAAGACTTGCGAGAACAAGTTCGTCACGAATATCTCTGCTGGACAAGCCTTGATCAGAATAGCTGTCGAAACACGCCAGTCTATCCATTGGGCCTTGTATGCTTGGACAAACTGAATAGGCGTCCAGCTGTTTAGCGGATACATCTTCACCAAAAAAAAAGCAACTAAACAAGAACAGGAAGACATATCTAAATGACATCACGACGCTCTCCTAAGATCAAATTACACTACGAGTGAGTTAGCTAGTTGGGTATGAAAATCTTGAGTTGAACCGCGGCCGCGGTCGCTTCGGCTCTATTGTGGATATTGAGCTTGCTGTACAAATTCTTTATGTGATGAGAAACCGTATTGGGGGATATCTCCAATAAATCGCTTACCTCCCGAACCCCGCAACCTTTAGCGATTAAAACCAGAATCTCTGTTTCTCGCTTGGTGAGCGGCTCAGAGGGTTCAAATTGATTCGAATCTATCGCGGCCCCGCTTTGACGAAAAAACCCCAGCATGGATTGAGCGATCTTAGGGGAAAGCGCCGGCCTACCCGACACGGCGTCAACCAGGTAATTCTGCAGCTCATCTGGCGAATGCCCCTTCAAAAGATAGCCACAAGCGCCAGATCGAAGAGCATCGAATAAATGCTCCTCATCGTCGAAGATAGTTGTTACAACTATTAGCGAGCCAGGGTGGTGTGCCCCGATATACTTGACCAGCTCAATTCCACTGCCGTCGGGCAGGCCTAAGTCTAAAAGAGCCATGTCGAAGATTCGAGATTTGAGAATTTCCAAACCCTGAGACAATGTCGAGGCTGTAACAATATCAGGCTGATTGAATGCCGAGGCAGCGACTGTTTTCAAGACTTCGATAGCGTCATGATGATCCTCCACTATAAGGACGGAGCCAATTTCTGGTAGTTCGCTAGCACTCATCCGAATTCCTCGTCCTTTGTATTGGTACACGAAATACCACTTTCGTCCCCTCGCTAGTTAGCCATTCAATTTTTGCCTGAAGTTCTTCTATTCGCGTTTGGATATTGAATAGCCCATTTCCTGGCTTGATATTATTGTGATTGAACCCAACCCCATCATCGGATAAAGAAATAATTAGAACTGATGAATCTATATCTACAGATGATCTAATGGTGTGGGCGTGAGAATGCTTTATCGCATTACTCAATAATTCACGCTGGATATTTAGAATGTTTAAGTATTGATTGGGACTCAATTTAATTTCAAGACCTTCAGGTAGCTTGTCATACCACTGAAAACTCAGACTGGAGTGTCTACAGCTTTCCTCTCCAAGCATCTTCAGTTGAAGGCTGAGATCAGAAAGGTCTACCGATTCTTGTTTGAGTGCCTGAATCAACTCATTTAGCTGAGCCATTGTCTCTTTCGCCAATGTTCTAGATTTTTCATCGTTCGCCGAATAAACTAAAGACAGCAATTTGTGACCAATTTGGTCGTGCAAATCCCTTCGAATCCTGTTTCGTTCTTGGGTAAGGCCTGCCAGATAGGCATCTTGTAAGTCGTAGAGCTTTTCGAAAAGTAAATTGAGGGTGATGACTAGTTCTGTGTCTTTGCTGTTAAACAATCTGGCGCCTTTCTCAGCGAAACTCAATTTTAGTCCATGACTGTATTTGTTTGCCGCTACTGCCAAAGATTGCCCTCTATCGGAGACACCGTTCTCTTCCCCATGATGTAGTCTATCCAGTTTTATCGGGCTAAATACCATCTGTAATGCGGTTTTCCAAACTTGATCCGCTGACTCAGACTTGGTCAGCGATTCTTCCGCTATTAGTACTAGTGACTCGTTTACCAGTTGCTGACGCTTGTCTTGCTGAGCGGTAACAAAACTATTATGAAACCACTGTCTTAATGGCAAATACACCCAAAGAACTAACGCCAATAGGATGAAAGATGACTCACCGGCAGAGAGGCCTGATGTAGAAACCAGGATGCTATCGAGACTAAAAAATATGACAGAGGCGAACGCCCACTGGTAGGCAACACCTATATATTGCTCCATCTGAAAAAGATTCGAACGCATTATGCCGAGAGTCAACATTGCAAAAACACTGAGCATCATGAGATTCGCGACAATCCCAGGCATACCCGGCACTTCGCCGACCAATTTGGGTGCAACATAGAATCCATAAGCAATGCCAGGACCGGTAGTAAAGGCCAGTATTACCCAGAGTGTTTGCGCTCGTTCCACAGGCTTCCTTTGGTTGCTAAACCATTGAAACCCGGAGGCCACTATTACACCGCAGAATAATAAGGCCAGTGGAAGATCGGCTTGGTAAGGCTCAAAGTATAAAAACTGCTCTGAGAAAGGTTTGCCATCGACCCACTTGTCCATATAGAGAACCAGTACATATACCGGCAAGCCTGCTAGCAACAGCCAAGAAATTGGCTCCGCGTTTTTGAGTTTTGTCGGGTAGTAGAGCACCACACAAACCCCTGCTATAGCCACGAGGCTGTGACCAATATCGGCGCTAGTTCTAAGCCACCAATAGACGCCAAGATGTGGATAGAACATATCAATATCGTAAACAGATACAGCGGCGGGCATTACGATCAAGAAATAGGAGATTCCGCAGAGAAGGAGGAATTGGCACTCTCTATTTTTTGGTTTCCACGCCCATACAAACGCCGTCATTAGAAATGCTGCCAACGCAAAAATATACTCTACCCAAACTAAGCTAGAAATCGATTGAAGAGGACGAGCATGATTCATTGCCAAGCGGATTCTGTCGCCCGCCGCGGTGTTCACCTCTATCTCTGGCGCTGAAAGGATAGTGTGAAGTTTCCCAAATTCCTCAAACCGCGTCGGCCTGCGATCTCGCTCGTTTGGGTAATACAGCCCATTGTCGCCAGGCGACGTCATAATATGTCTTGGCTCCACTTCCATGTACGGCCCACCGGCAACACCCATGCTAATGACTTGGTCACCAATATTTAGTCCTGCGGCCCTTGCCCAGTCATCCACGTTGCTAACCACCATAACCCCTGTCTCGTCCTGATACTGCAACATAAACCCAGAATAAGGAGTCGAATTGATGATGCTAAAAAACAGCAAAGTCAGAGCAACAGCTATAGCCAGGAGCGCATTGATTGTCAGTTTCGGGGACAGCATTCTCTTTTCTCGATCCTATACCGGCCGACTCGTCGGAGTAACGCCACCAATTTCCCATGCTCAGAGTATAGGGCGCAATTATGCATGCTGGATCACCTAATTAGGTGAATTCGACTCAATTGATCTATGAAATCATGTTTCGTGATTATCAATGTAACTACCTTTTAGTCAATTTACCAAATATTGGGAGCAGGAAATGAAAAATCTACTCATGATTATTCTAACGATGTTGGCCTCAGCAAGTATTTTTGCTCAAGAAGTGGCGACTGAAGAAACTGAAGATAGTGATAAGGAAGAAAGAGAACAATTTCAATGTGACAATGGAGAATCGATCGGCGGCGAATTCAAACTTGAATGCTTTAAGATTAGTTGGTTGAAACCGAGCACGAGAGTTTACTTTGATACGGGATCCGATGACGAGGATGAGATAGATCTGTTCGTGGATGGTAGCTTGAACGTAACGCTGGAAGTTCTTTCAATCGCATGGCATCGCAGTTTTCTCGGCAGTAAGGACTATAGCTGGGGACCTATCTTGAGTGCCGGCCTGAGCACCCCCGCGAAAAGCCCTTCGGTATCAGACAATGCCGGAAATATGACCACTTTACCCACGGCTTCAAGCGCGCCAGTATTTATGGCTTCGTTTGGCATTGAGCTTCAAGGTGTCAATCAAAATGTTTTTGCAGAGGTCGGTTACTCGCAAGGATGGACCGCAGACGAATCTTTTGGTGACACTAGTGATGGCGCGATATATGTAGGAATTAAATTCAACTTCTAGTCTTCAGTCTCTTTCGCTACGTCTTTGCTTCAATTCGATGGATCTAATATTCACATCTACGCTCTATTAGATCCATCGAGTCATACGGAATAGAAATACCCTGCAGCTCTATTTTTTCAGAACCACCATTCATTATTCTGCGCTTCTTCTGCTGATAACGTTCATAACTCACCTATTTGCGTGATGTGCGAATTCTAGATACTCCGTACATTCCTTCCTAGAATATCTCTAACTATTTTTCTTAGAGTAGCTTACATAAAAAGCACAAAGGAGACTCAAGATGTCCATAGAGAAAACCAGCACTCATAAGAATTTATTGTATCGATATTTCCCCCAGTTCATATTCATGACATTTCTAATAGCTGCAACCCCAGCTTCAATCATGGCCCAACAAGCAATTGTCAGCGGAGACCAATTGTCCGTTCCAGCTGTCGCTGTGGGAGATGACTTCTATCGGGTAGAACTGCGATTGATAAACACTGACCCTATAGAGCTACAGATTGAACTTGGTGAACAAATCTTCGATGTGAGTGGCGACAATATCGCTACTTTCAGTGGAAACACGCTTTCTATTCCAATGCTTGTACTCAATGGCGTTTCCTATTCAGCTGATTTCAACCTTGTCTCTGAAGACCCTGCAATTTTTCGACAGACGAGGCTCGATATTTTAGGACAAAGTAGTAGCTGGATTGGAGCAGCGACTGCTGCCATTCAGGGTGAAAGAGGTGAAGTCGGACCGGAAGGACCTGCCGGGCCAAGAGGACCTGCAGGATCCGGCAGTTCGGGAGGACCTGCCGGACCGCAGGGAGCCACAGGACCGACTGGACCAGCGGGAACTGCTGGAGCTGTTGGAGCTGCGGGGCCCGCTGGTACTGCTGGATTAGCGGGCACTGTAGGAGCTGCAGGACCACAAGGTAACCCTGGTCCCGCGGGAGCTGCAGGACTGCAAGGCTCAGCAGGTTCCGCTGGAGCACAAGGTTTAACCGGAGCTACTGGCGCACCGGGACCACAAGGCCCCGCGGGGTCGACAGGAGCACAAGGACCTCAAGGTCCGGCAGGAGCAACTGGCACTCAGGGTGCGACCGGAACAACAGGGGCAACTGGCGCTGCGGGAGGATCGTCGCACTCAGGAGCAATCTACCGCTGGAGCGTTTTCTCGAGTTACGATCAGAACCACGGATGGATAGGTGCAAATTCTGGTAGCTTTTTTGGAGGCATTCAACCCTCTAACTGGACCGACAATGGTGCCACTGTCGACAGTCTGGGCACTATCGAGGAGCTGCAAACTCTTTTTACCAAAAAAGGTTATGCATCGAAAAACGCTCTTATCATTGCGGACACATGGACATCGGTATCGTCTACCAATGGGAAGATGGCATTGGCCCTATTCCGCATTAAGAATACGACGAGCTCGGCAATTCTGTGGCCAGTAACTGCACACCACACTTCGTACCACGGTTGGGGTGAGCGCGCCAGTGTAGCCTTGAATGGCACGTCAGTCTGGGACAGCGGTTCTAGTAATATTAATTCTACAGCAGTGCCGCAGACCCATAACCTTCTGATTCCGGCAAATAGCACCAGTACTGCTATTTTCGCCTCAGGTTCTACAGCCCCTGGAACCAATTCCCGAACAGTATTCTTAGCATTTAGTGGTGACAGCTTGTTATTACCAGCGGGACTAGAGTATGTCGATGATCTCGATGTGGCGACTGCCTATAACGAGTGATGTCACAATAACTAGCTCATCAATTTAGTAGAAAAAGATGAGAATACATAAACCGCTAGGTAGCGGTTTTGAAACTGGCAGAATAGCTGCCGCCCATCGCGATCTAATTGGAAAAACTATTTGGATGAGATCGCTATGGCATCTAACGCAGCGGCACTAGAAGATAATTCCTTCCCCGAGGGCATTGCATTTTCCTGTAGGATGTAAGCGACTACGTTCAGGTAGTCTTTTGCTGGCAGCTGCCCCGGTCTATCTGTTGGCATCTCGCTTCGAATTTTTTCAAAGAATTCGCCGAGAGTTTTCCCTTCCCAAAGAAACATGAAACCCATTCCCACCAACCCGGGCGAATTGCTGTTGCCGCCGAGATCTTGGCCATGGCATGACAGGCAAGCTTCTCTGTAAATGAATTCGCCGCGACTCGCTTGTGCGTCGGAATAGACTCCATCCCAAACCGACTGTGCCTCGATTGCGTGACTTACTGCGGCTAAACTAAGTAGCGTAAAAAGCGAAGTAATTTTCTTGAGTGATGAGTCCATACTAATTATCATTCCGGTAGTGCAAACACGTTAATTGAGCTGCCATTGCGCGGCCGGTGCAGCTCCGGCGCAAGTTCGTTCGGTAAACTACCAGACCAACTAGCGCCACCGGTACCGACGGGCATAGCGATATATTGCGTACCATCGACGCTATAGCTGATGGGAAATCCTTGGTTCGATGTCGCGAGCCTTACCTGCCACAACACATCTCCGTTCTCCGCATCCAATGCCGACATGGTACGGTTCCAGTCTCCGATGAAAACCAGTCCACCTGCGGTAGTAAGCGCTGCCGTATTGAACGGAGCTCTTGTTCTGTAACGCCACTTAACTTCGCCGCTGGGAATATTTAGTGCAAGCAGCTCTCCTAAGTTCCCATCAGATTCTGGATGATGGTAGTTGACACGCCGTACTGGGCCGGTGCCTCCGCCGCCTAACTGTCGTTCCGTGGGGCCAAAAGTGGCAAGTTCGCAATTGAGTGTGATCGGAATATACATCGCACTGGTGTCAGGTGAGTATGCCATCGCGCGCCAGCTCTTGAAGCCTGAAGTACTTGGGCACATGTTTAGTTCCTCGCCGATGCGCGGAATCATGCCGTCGCGATAGCTAATTTTCCCGGTGATAGGGTCAAGATTCACGATGGTCTGGTAGCCGATATCGGTACCCTTGATGAACTCGCCCGTCTCCCGGTCCAGCTGCCATAGGATGCCGAGCTTGCCCATTTTGAACAGGGATTTCCTGCCATCGACATCGATAAGGATATTCTCGAACACCTCATCCATGTCATGCGTCTCGCCAGGTAGATGTTGAAAGTACCAAGCCATTTGGCCGTTATCTGGATTCAATGCCAGTGTGGAGTTGGTGTAGAGCGCATCGCCGTCGCTGCCGCGCACCGCTCTCGCCCAAGGTTTGGCCTGTGACGTGCCCCAGTAGATCAGATTTGCTTCAGGGTCATAGGAACCTGCGACCCAGGCATCGCTGCCGGCGCGAAATCTAAGGGGAAGATCGCCCCAGGTATCGCCGCCCGGATCTTCGGGCCTGGCCACAGTTGAGGTGCGCCACTTTTCCTCACCCGTCTCGGGATCATGTCCGGTGATGAAACAGACGTCTTCCTTGTAACGATCGCAACCGGTAATGCCAGTCACCAAAGTACCATTGGCGACGATTGGGCCCGCGGTATAGAAATAGCCAAGCGTAGGATCGGCAACCTGAGTCTCCCAGACCAACAGACCGCTGCGTGCATCGATAGCACGAATGCTCGCAGTCTCTGTGGCCGCATAGATCATGTCGCCGTATAGCGCGATGTTCTTCTGTACACCTCTACCGACACCTGCGAAGGCACCCGGTGGCAATACGGCTGCCCGAGTACCCTCTCCGGAATTGATGAATTCTTCGGTGGGTGGTGCGGGACGGTACTCCCAGAGCAGATCGCCGCTAACGGCATCCAATGCCTGAATTACGCCGCGGGCCGACGGAATAAACATAATTCCAGCGTGAATTAGCGGTGCGGCCTGTACCGCGCCGGTGTCGTCTAGGGCGAAGGACCATTTGAGCTGAAGTTGATCGACGTTGTTGGTGTTGATCTGATCGAGGGGACTGTAACCCCAAGCGGCGGGCGTACCGCGCCAGCTAAGCCACTCACCTGTAGGCGGGCTGATTAGCATCTCATCGGTAACAGAGGCGAAGTCTTCGATCTGCGCTGTAGAGAATGAAGCCGATAGCAGGAAGGCGAGCGGCAATAAAATGGAGTGTGCTCTTATCGCTGAGTAACCGAGAGGCTTTGCAGTTTTTATCATCATTATAATGTTTGCCTGCTAGTTTTCTATTGTGAGCAAATAGTCACTTTATTTACTCGCCTTGTCCAACACATTGTGGGCTAGACGACTAGGAACTGCCCCATCATGCCTCTATCCTCATGCTCGAGTATATGACAGTGGTACATATAGGGGTTTTCTTCGTCTCTAAAATCTGTAAAGCGCATGACGATGCGCACGAGCTGGCCGGGCCTAACTTGTACTGTATCTTTCCAACCCATCTCATTGTCAGGCGGTGGGCTACCATCACGATCTAGAATTTGAAATTGTCCATTGTGCACATGAAAGGGATGCATCATAGGAGATGTGTTAGTTAATTCCCATATCTCGGTCGTGTTGAATTCTATTCTCTCATTAATGTAATTCTCAGCCATGAGCCTGCCGTTGATGGAGAATTGCCCGCCACCGAAACCACCTCCACGACCGTTGCGCGCGCCGCGCCCCGGACCAGCATCATCTCCACTGCGCATACCGTTGCCCATGCCGAGCCTGAAGCTACGGGTATTGGTTGCAGCTGCCTCTGGCAGCCTATAGATATCCGCCAACTGTGTTGGGAGCTCCCCGTTATCCTGCAGAGTCGACTGGGCACGAAAATGAAGAATGTCGAATGCCTGAGTATTTAGTTCCCGCATCATCTCGCTCATAGCACCGGGAAAGTCTGGAAAAGCTGGTGGTAAGGCGATATTTATCAGTGTTGCTTCATCAAAGGGGTCGAACTCGACAAGAATCTCTGCCCTCTCCGCGACGGCGAGCGTAAGGCGAGTCAACGGGACGGGTGATTCTAAGAATCCACCATCGCTCGCGACCTGGTAGAACTCGCGGTTGTCGCTAAAACCTAGATTGTAGGTGCGCGCATTGGAGGCGTTTAGCAAACGCAGACGCAGTAACCTGGTAGCGGTAGTGATAACAGGGTTCACCGTGCCATTCACCACAATGGTGTCCCCTTGCATACCCATGACCTGATCTTCGTAGCGGTTCATGTACAGCAGAGAGCCATCGTCGCCGAAACGTCGGTCTTGCAGGATCACGGGGATATCGTCTACGCCATAGTTTGTCGGTAGCGGGACATCCTGCTCTTCGTCTTCCACGATAATCATGCCGGCCAAACCCTGGTACACCTGAGAACCCGCGTTATGCATAACGTGGGAGTGGTACCAGTAGGTACCGGCGAATTGCACCACATCGAACGAGGGGTTCCAGACTTGGTTAGCAGCGATCTCTTGATGTGGCCCACCGTCCTCGGTGGGTGGCAGGTGGAAGCCATGCCAATGCAGACTGGAAGGCTCGCCAATCTTATTGCTCACCTGCAGAGCGACTTTCTGATTACGCTTGAAGCGCAGCGTCGGACCGAGATAGTTGCCGTTAATGCCGAGTGTCTCAGTGCTAAGCCCGGGCAGGAAGCTATGCTTGCCGCGCTGCAAATTTAGATCAAACTTATTGATGCCGGCAGAAAATGTGCCCGAATCCAGCGAGGGGATACTAAGCGGCTGCTGACTAATTGCATTGTGCTGAGCGCGCAGCCAAGGACTCAATCCCAAGCCAGCAACACTTAGACCAACTCCTAGAGATTTTATGGCACGACGGCGAGTGAGCATAGAGAAATTATTGCACAGCGCTGGCAGGCTGTCAGTGGCTATTTCCGCGGCATCTGGACACTAGGGTCATGTCTTCGAATGAATACGTTTGAACAAAAATTGGAGTAATCGGGTCTAGTCCATCCTCACAGCTCAAGCAGCTATTTGATAAATTAGCTGCTAACGTCCAAATATTAGCTAGCACAAAAATCAGGAGCCCTACTCATGGCCGTGAAACGCAACAAAGTTGAATTCGAAAGCAATGGCATCAGGTTAGCCGGACTGTTGGAATCGTCCGATTCGGATGCCGTGCGCGCCTATGCGTTATTTGCCCACTGCTTCACCTGCAGTAAAGATATCGCGGCCGCCTCGCGCATTTCCCGTGCGCTCGTAGCACTGGGATATTCAGTACTGCGCTTCGACTTTACCGGCCTCGGTAATAGCGACGGTGACTTCTCCAACACCAACTTCTCCTCTAACGTGGAAGATCTCGTCGCCGCAGCGGATTTTCTGCGCAGCGACTATCACGCGCCACAGCTATTGATCGGCCACAGTCTGGGTGGTGCCGCTGTATTGAAGGCGGCGAAGAGTATTGATGAGGTCACAGCCATCGCAACTATCGGCGCTCCCTTCAACGCCCAGCACGTCAGTAAACAGCTCGAGAAGGATCTGGAAAAAATATCCAGCGATGGCGAGGCAGAAGTCGATCTCGCAGGCCGCAAATTCAAGATCAAGAAACAATTCGTCGATGATATCCGCGGCCAGAATAGCGATCACATCGCTAAGCTGCGACGCGCCCTGCTGATACTGCACTCCCCTGTCGATGAGACGGTGAATATTGTCGAGGCGGAGAAGATCTATCTAGAGGCCCTGCATCCAAAGAGTTTTATTAGCCTGGACAAGGCAGATCATCTACTGAGCCGTCGCGAGGATTCTGAATACGTCGCCGCCTGCATCAGCGCTTGGGCGAGCCGTTTTCTGCCGGAGCCAAACGTGATAAAGCAAAGTGAATCGAAGCTCAGCAAGGGCTACGTGAAAGTCGATGAGCGTAACAAACACTTCGCGCGCGATGTGCAGACCGACAATCATGTCTGGATCGCCGACGAACCGGTCTCGGTGGGCGGCCATGATCTGGGGCCCGATCCCTACGAACATCTGTTAGCCGGGTTAGGCGCCTGCACCTCGATGACATTGCGCATGTACGCGAATCGGAAGAATCTAGCTCTGGACGATGTTGAGGTGCAGCTGAATCATCAGCGCAGCCATGCAGAAGACTGTGAGGACTGCGAAAGCAAGAGTAAATTCGTCGATGTGATCGAGAGAAATATTACGCTGAAGGGAAACTTGACTAGTGCGGAGCGCCAAAGGCTAATGGAAATTGCAGATCGCTGTCCGGTGCACTTAACTCTCGAGAACAATCCACGAATCGTAACGAAAGAAGTAGGGAGCCCCTGATCAGAGGCTCCCTAGGCGTGCTGCAAATAATTTTCGCCAACTGAGCAGGCTGCAATGCGACTGAGATGACTATAGGGAAGACCGGTTTCTGCGTGCCACTCGTTGAACTGCGCCTGCACCTTCTTCAAGTCACGCTGACTTGTCGGCTGCTCCGCTATCTCCAATCCACTGCCGCGCAAGGTAACTACTACGTCTTTTGATAGTATGAAGCAGTCCTTGCCAGTTCGGCGGAGGAACCACAACGCACTCTGACCGCCCAAGCGCGAGCCGTGTTTCTTCAGATAAGCCATTAGGCCAATCTGATCGGAGGCAGGCCACTCGGCGATGAACTTACCGAAGCTGCCATTCTTGCGCGACTCATCCGCTACGAAAAACACGTTCTCTTGCAGGGCCCTAATTTTTTGCCAGTTACGCACCACCCGTCTATCACTGACATAGGCTTCCCATTGCTCCACCGATAGAAAACCGAGTGTCCGGAGATCGAAACCAAAGAAGGCCTCCTCAAATTCCGGCCACTTGTTCTCGATCACCTTCCAGCTAAAGCCCGCCTGGTTAATGCACTTGGTCATCATGGCGAGATAGCGATCGTCTCCCAGCGCAACAAGCTTTTTTTTACTCGCGACTTTAGGCAGTAGTTTCTTCAACTCCGCGCCGCCACCTTTACGATGCTCGGCACGTTCCTTGATCTTCTCAAACTTTGTCATGGGTTTTTCTTAACCTACATTGCTAGTTTTTACGCGGCATAGCCAAGACTCAACGCGATTGGCACGGGAATTTTTCCATGACTCCCATCGCTTATCGGTAGTAACCGTCAGGAGACTTTCCCCGCAGAGAGCTCGATCGGTTTCCCGTGGGGCGTGTTTAGATAGGCTGCATGCCACTCTGATTTTCTTTTTTTCAACTCATCTTCGTTGGAGAGGTTCTTCTGCCGCGAGATCGTCTCTAACGCCGCTAACCAATGTTGGTAATAGGTATTGCCGAGGTCGGGGTCACCGCCGGCCTGTGCTAGCGCGATCTGTTCGCTCAATACAGACGCCCATTCCTGCCAGCTGAACAGGCCCTCCTCGTGTAATGCCAACACTAAGGCGAAAGCCTGCGCTTCCCAGGGCTCATTGAATACCGGCCCCTGTTCGTCCTGTGGTTGATTGGGAAAATTCTGCATCAGTTTGCAGCCGCGACTAGATAAGGTTCCCAAAGGTCAATTAATACTTCGGTCTGTGTGGAAGAATGACTCCAAAGATCAACTCCACTAAAGATGACTCTATAGAGAAATTTTCCCTCATGAATGCCCAGCGCATTGCTGTCGGGAAAGCTATGACAGCCTAACTGTGCTGCAACGGTGCCTATCACCCCCTGCGCATATCTCGGTGCTCTCGTGTGGCCTGCGATCTCGCTAGCTCTAACTAAGACGCTATCGCCACTGCGAAACAGCGGCTCGCTATCCGTGCCCATGGTGCTGGGCGCGCCGGCGCTGAGTATCTTCTGAGCAATCTCTGGATTCGGCACTGTGAGTGATTCCGTCGTTTGAGGCAGCGTGCTCGCCGTCTGGCCTAGTTCTTCAATATCTACCAAGCCCTTCTCGACTAGCAGCTTCTCTAACCCTTCTAACCAGTTCTCGTAATAGCTGTTCTCTACATAGGCGAGAGGGTCCTGACGTTCCCGCGCATGGCGAGACTCATCGATATTCCACTTACCCAACATGCCCGTCGCCAGCGTCAGGCCGAACACGCGACGCTCCCACTCGGCATGGAACACAGGCTCCTTCGATTCGGGCTCAGGATTTATCGGGCCCATCTCGGGCTGGCCGCCTAGGTCATGACCCCCTTTCACTTGCCACCCTCATCTTCCTGTTCGGGAGAACGTGCCAGTTCTACTCCTATCATGGAATTGCGGCTCACTAGTTGTTGTAAATCGTGCTCGCTCCAACTCTCTGTTCCTACCGGTCGCTGAGGTAGAACCAGATAGCGCATCTCCGAAGTGGAATCCCAGACTCTGATTTTCTTCTTATCATCCAGCTCTGTGCCAAATTCTTCTAGCACGCCACGGGGATCACTCACAGCACGTGATCGATACGGTGCCGACTTATACCAGGCTGGAGGCAGACCTAACACGGTCCATGGGTAGCAGGAGCATAGAGTGCACACAACTAGATTATGTGTTTCATTGGTATTCTCAACCACCTCTAAGTGTTCGCCCTGACGCCCACAGTAACCGAGGCTCGCTACTGCCTCTGTCGCATCATTCATCAGCGCCTGTTTAAACTCTGGATCTGTCCATGCCTTCGCGACTACGTGTGCGCCGTTGCGTGGGCCTACCTTGTGCTCATAAGTCTCGATGATGCTGTTAAGCGTTTCCGGCCTCACCAAGCCCTTCTCTACCAACAGACTCTCGAGAGCCTTCACTCGAAGTTCAAGATCAGAGGGTGGATCGGTGTGTTCATGGTCGTGTTGATGATGGTCGTGGGGCACGCTTATACTCCTATTTTCTAGATTCCTTATCGATTTACGGTGCCGGTTCCCGAATAAAGCTCAGCTGCGCATCGACATATTTCGAGTTCCTTACTTCGTTTACAAAGGATCTCATAGTCTCGAAGGGGGCATCGATCAACAACATATTCGTCACCCAACCAGGCAGCGCCGAACCCGGGTTGATGTGGGCCTGGTTGCTTATTAGGACAGAGCCGTCCGCTTGTGGAGCGAAGTTCCAACTGGCCACCGCCTTCGTCAGGCGCAGCCTTCCGCGCACGTCATCTATCTTACCCACGGTAGCGACGCTATTCATCTCTACCTCAAAGGTCGCAGAATTTTGAGTCCACTTAACCTGCGCAAGCACGTCGCGGTCCTTCACCGGGAATGGCATGTCGTTGTGGGTATACACGAGAGACTCAGAATCACTGAGGCGTTCGACCAGATAAGACTCGGCGCAACTATCTGCCCAGTCCGCACAGGCTGGCGCGTCTTCGATTAAGGCAACCAGAGAGGACAGTCGCACGTCCGTCATACGCGTTGTCGTGCGCACGGCATCATAAGGCGAACCCTCTACAGGGCGCGTGTGCACCTGTATGCCGTCTCTATCCCGTCGTAACTCCCAGTCCTGTGCCTCAGCCGCAAACAAGTATCCGGATGCGCAGGCCGCTAGCAGGATGGATAGCTTGATTAAACGTTGAGCGATGTTCATGTTCTCTCCCAGAGCCGATAACTTAGTAATGTACCAAGAAGAGACCGAACCTAGCCAAGTATCGTGCATTGCTTGTCTCCAGCATACGACAGTTGCCTGACTTGTAGTAGCTTCACGGCTTTGAGACCATGCAAGACTTAGTCACCCGTCGATAAGGAATGGCGTATTGATTCACAACGATGAAGTGATGATTGCAGTAGCACCAAACGGTGCGAGGAAGACACAGCAGGATCACCCTCAGCTGCCAATCAACCCGAAGGAGATTGCCCATGCCGCGGCTGCCTGTGTTGATGCCGGCGCGTGCATGCTGCATCTGCATGTTCGCGATGAGAATCTACGGCATAGCCTCGATGCGCAGCACTATAAGGAGGCTATCCAGACGATTCGTCTGGAGGTGGGTGAGGATCTAATCATTCAGATCACGACGGAAGCTGTAGGGATCTATAACAGAGAGCAGCAGATTCAGACTGTCCATGAGGTTCGGCCAGAAGCAGTATCACTCGCGATTCGAGAGATAAGCCCTGTCGGGGTTGATGAGAAAATCTCCGCCGAATTTTTCAGTTTCTTACAACGAGAACGTATCGCGCCACAGTACATACTCTACGACAAAGAAGACATTCTGCATTTCAATGAATTGTTGGAGCGAGGAATAGTTCCAGATGAGCATGTTTCCGTATTATTAGTGTTAGGTCGCTATGCGGAAAATCAGCAATCGGATTCAGCAGACCTTGCCCCTCTTCTCTCCTTCCTTCCGGATGTTCAGCACTGGTCACTCTGCGCATTCGGCGCCAGTGAGGCAGACTGCATGCTTGAAGCTATTCAGCGCGGGGGCCACTGTCGGGTCGGTTTCGAGAACAACCTATTAATGGCCAACGGTTCGAAGGCTGAAAACAACGCCGCACTGGTTAAGGCGGTGAGTGATGGAGCCACATCACTCGATAGGAAAATCGCGTCGGCGGATGCGGCAAGAAAACTACTCGGCATGTCCTAAGCTAACTGTTAGAACTTTAAAGAGCGAGTCGCTCAATACAAATCTGAGGAATAAAAAAAGGCGAACCGAGGTTCGCCTTTTTTCGATACATTACTCTATTCGGTATTAGAAGCTCAAACGAGCACCGAAAGTGTACATACGACCCAAAGTATCATAGTTACTTGGGAACGTATTACCAGAGTTAGAAGAAGTATCGCCTGCTTCGTTACCTACTACAGGTGGATCTTCGTCAGTGATGTTGTCGATACCAACGCTGAGACGTACGCGATCATCCCAAAGGTTGTAGCCTACGTAGAGGTCAAGGTAGTCGTAGTCATCGATGCTGCGGAAGGCTGCGAAAGTCGCTGCAGCTTCTGGACGCTCAATATCAACAGAGCTAATATGACGCCATTGCAGTGAAGCAGTCAGGTCACCCCAGTTCCAAGATGTACGCTGAGTCCAACGCATGTCGGAAACAGGGTCACAGCTTGTACCGAAGAAACCGGAACAATCGATTACCGGGCTAGTTGAAGAGCTCTGGCTCTCTTGGTCAGAGTACTTGTTGATCATACCTGAGAAAGATAGGTCGCCGTATTCGCCTAGGTCGTAACCAAGGTTAAAGGCAATTTCGTAGCCAGTAGACTTCTCGTAGTCCAGGTTAGTAGTCAGACGACGGATACCCGATGCTGGGCTAGTCAGGTCGCCATCAACACGCACAACGTTCGCACATGATGCTGCATTACCTAATACATAACACTGGTCCAAAACTTCCTGAGCAGAGAACTCACCAATTACGTCAGTGATGTCAATGTCATAGTAGTCGATAGAAAGCATCGCATTTTCAAAGATAGGCAGATCTGGAGTCCAGACGAAGCCAGCAGTGAAAGTGTCAGCTGTTTCAGCGGCAGGCGCACTAGTTAGACTGCTACCCTCAAGGGTATTAACCTGACCAGACACGATGTCCTGAAGAACACCAACCTGTGCTGGCAACATACCAGTAGACTCACAAAGACCTTGCAGTCTCGCATCGATGTTGCCCGCGTTAGCTATAGAACATGGATCCTGTGTAGCGTTACGCAGTGCCGTAGTGATTGGCGAGAACAACTCAGCGATGTTAGGTGCACGAGTCGCTTCCTGCTCCATTACACGAAGCAACAATGAATCGTTAACAGTCCAGTTGAAACCAACTTTCCACGTATCAACATTACCAACAGTGTTGTAGTCGGAATCACGATAGCCAAACTCGAGGTTCAGAGAATCAACGAAGTCTAGGCCATCAACTAAAGGCAAGAAACCCTCTACGAAGAATTCGTCAACACGGAAGCCACCAGCGATTGGCAGGAGGTTACCGCCGGCACCACCTTGACACGATGCTGGAGCAAGCTTCAGACATTCGTCAGGGTTAAGTGAACCGAATTCATCACGAGTTTCAAAACCAAAGCTCAACGCTAGAGGAGTTGAAGCCGAAGGAACCTGAATGAAATCAACAGGACCATCTAAGATGATCTGGCCGATTGATTGGTCATACTTCTGTTGTTGAAAAGCAACAGCTCGAGCATAGCCAGCCATAGCACCAGTAATCGTACCGAAGCCACCGAATAGATCGATAGGCACACATGACGAATCACCATTCGCACAAGTCACGCCATCGACGCTGTCTAGTGCATTCTGGATATTGGTCAAGTTAGTGTAGCCGTCACGAACCGTAGTTCGGTTAGATTCACCGTACTGAAAAGACACGTCATAGTTCCAGTCACCTAACAGTGAGCCGCGGGCTCCAGCTAGGAAAGTGAAATATTCAGTATCGTATTGCTCAGAACGTGGTCCTAGCTCAAGAGTACGACGACGGAGTTGCATCTTCAGGTAGTCAGCGTTATCGACAATACCGTTGCCATTCACGTCATTCCAGTTATCACCAGTTCCACCCGGTGAGATTAGGCCAGCTGCAGCTGAAGTATTAGCGAAAGAAAGAATTTCGCTTCGCGCTTGATCGCCGATGAAAGGGTTCGCCATTGGCACATCAAAACGCGCACCGAAAGTACCAGAAGGAGCTACTTGCCCGTCTACAGTGATGTTGCTGTATGTGACTGTTGAGTAAACTTCTAGGTTCTCATTAAACTCAAAGTTACCCATGAAGAACGCGTTGTAGCGCTCACTAGGCACTTGATAGAAATTGAACGGGTTGAAGTTAAATACCGAACAACCGCCACGAGGACCAAGACCAGTACCTGCATCACCAGTAAATAGTGTGCGGTCTTCCTGGAACTGCCCTACGTTACCAGCACCGGCGATGTTCGCACGAGTTGGCATGGAAGTCGTTGAACCACCAGTGGCCACAGCACCTGGACCCTGACAGTTTCCTGGAGCGGGCTGCGGGCCAAGACCCGCATTGAAATTATCAAAGCCAGCACCGGAACCAGTTTCGATACCGATGTTGCCAAGCTCACGTTGTCCAAGCAAAACAGCTTCGCGCTCAGACCAGCTCAAGTTAAGAGCTACGTGGCCACGGCCACCTTCCAATGCAGAACCCAGAGTCAACGAGATGTTGTCTGTGTCGGCATCGTTGTCGCCGGTAGTTGTGTTGTTGATTTGAAGGTCGAAACCTTCGAAATCTTGCTTAAGCACAATGTTTACTGCACCAGCGATAGCGTCAGAACCGTATACGGCAGATGCGCCACCGGTCACTACGTCGATTCGCTCGATCAATGCAGTTGGGATAGTGGAAAGATCCACACGTCCACGGAAGTTGGCTGGAGTCATACGACGGCCATTAAGAAGAACCAAGTTACGCTCTGGTCCTAAGGCGCGAAGGTTAACAGTTGAGATTCCGTCACTGCCGTTGTTAACGTTTTGTCCATCACCTGGGATTGTGGAAGGTAGATCACGTAGGATTTGCTCGACTTCTACTTCTTGGGCAAATTCTATTTCTTCCAGTCCGATTGATGTGATTGGGCTTGAAGAGGAAAGTCCTGGACGACGAATACGTGAACCCGTCACGATCACTTCTTCTAGTACCTGCTCTTGGCCGTAAACGGTAGGAGCCGTGCCTATTGAAGCTGCTGTTGCAATAGCGGCGAACGCCATGCTCCAGGCAGATGCCTTTCGGTTTAGTTTGAACATTTAAATGTTCCCCCTTATATAAGTGAAAATCCAGACCAAAACTGTCGCGATTTATAGCTAAGTTCTGTGCCCAGATTTCTTATTATGATTTATGCAATTCAAAACTTATGAACTACTTGGCGCGGATTCTACACCTGTTATAGGGAAACAAACAGTTACAACTGTAACAATTTGATATATTTAGGGCATTTCCTGCCCCTTTTTGACGCTTTCACTTTCCGATTACTAGTAATTTCCCCTAAATAGGGGCTTGTAGGAGTTTTCTGCGGGCTTCTGGGATCGTTTATAATGCGCCATATGAGGGCATTCTAATAAACATGACTGACGACTCTCGTCATACTTAGTGAATTAGAGCTAGAATCGACCCCGGATGCTGGCTATTGCTGGCAGGTCACGCAGCAAGCCTGAGAGACACAACAAAGAGGCATACGATGCACATCCCTGAGAGACCGCTTTCGCGCCCTAGGCACTTTACTGGTCGCCTAGCAGCCCTGTCGCTTGGCTTGCTAGCCCTCAGCTTGAATGCGTGCAGCAATGAGGCCATCTATCAATCGATTCAGCAGAATGGTCTACGCGCCTGCGAGGAGATCCCCATAGCCCAGCAAGCCGGCTGCAAGGCCCAATACCAAAAGGACTATGCTACTTATAAGCGTGAAAGGGATTCGCTGATAGCTAGATAATAGAGCGAGAGCTAGAATTAACGTACTGAGAAGCGGTATCCTGCCCCGCGCACCGTCTGTACCAATTTGGCGTAGTCAATCGAGGTGCCTTCAACTGAAGACAGGGCCTTGCGCAGGCGACGTATGTGCACGTCGATAGTTCGCTCTTCCAGATAGACATTACTGCCCCATACCGCATCTTGAATGTGGTCGCGGCTGAACACCTTCTCTTGATTCGACAGGAAGAACTTCAATAGCCGAAATTCTGTGGCGCTCATTTCTACCGGTTGACCTTCTAACGAAACTCGGTGACTCGATGGATCCAGCTCCAATTCGAATACGCGCAGCGGCTTGTCCTTCTGTTTGCCATGCACACGTCGAAGTACGGTCTCGATACGTGCGATCAATTCCCTCGGCGAGAAGGGTTTAGTCACATAATCGTCCACGCCCTCGCTGAGGCCCTGCACCTTGTTGTCCTCACTGGTTTTTGCAGTAAGCATGATGATTGGGAGATTGCTCGTGATCTCGTCGCGTCGCAACCTGCGCGCTAACTCTATACCGCTGCCTCCCGGCAACATCCAATCCAGCAGCACCAGATCTGGCTTTTGATCAATAATGGATACGTGGGCGTCATGGGAGTTCGCTGCACTGATACTACGATAGCCTGCTAAGTCTAAAGTGACAGCAACCATGTCGCGAATGGCGACTTCATCATCAACGATCAGAATTGTGGATTGATGCATTGGAGTACTAATTAGAAATTAATTTGAAACTGCGCCAAGCAGTCGACTCTATAGCGCCTATTTAACCAGCAGTATATTACAATTGTGTGACAACTAGACTCTCAAGCACACGAAAATTACGCTGCGCGCCCCAAGTGGATAAACGTAACGCTAAGCCAACCTAGGAGTCGCCATATTAAATTTGGAGAGCTTGGCTAGACACTCATATACGGCTTAAGCGCCTCGAAGCGATAGTCAATTTCCGCGATCTGCTGCCCTGAGAAACTGTATTCCCCGCGGCGCGATTTCGTGGTTTTGAATACGCCGCGCATCTTCAGCACATACAGACGCACGCCTGGAATCAACGTGTCGAGATTCTGCATCAGCAATAGCTTGCTGTAACATTCGCGGAGCTCTTCCTGATTTCCTTCGAGATGAAGCTGCCAGAGGCGCGCGTAGACATCACCATACATGGTGCCGCCGGTCATCACCCCATCGGTACCGATGCGCATCTCATACAGCCAGCCTCTTCCTAGAGTTGCACCGAAGACACTACGAATCGGATTCGGCTGGAATTCTTGCAATGCCAACATACGCGCATGCACATTGCCGTATTCCTCCTTTATGTAGCCACACTGCGGAAAGTCACGGGCAAGTTGCACAAGAAAATCGATTGGTAGCTCAATCTCTGGACCACCACTGGTCTGCACGAAGATAGGTCTGGCGGTGATTTCACAGAGCGCAGCATAATAGGCACGAATCTGTTCAAGAGAATCGGCCGATGTCGGCGGAATTGCGATCATGCCATCGGGTTCGAGTGACTCGGCCACGCGCGCATACTCCAACATGCCTGCCGTATCATCGGCTTGCACGCCAAGAGTTAGGGACAGGCTGCGGCCACGACTCGCCTCGGCAAGCACTTCGAATCCGCGAATGCGTTCGCCCTTTGTTAGGTAGCGCTGTTCACTGGAGTTTTGCGGCCAGACGATTCCCTGCACGCCGCACTGCTCGCAGAATGCGACCTCTTTGGCTAGGTCCTCGTAGTCCACATCGCCCGATTCAGTATAGGGTGTACTGAGAATCATCAGCGCGCCGCGCATCTGCTTGTCGGCTGTAGCAGCCAAGAGGCTACCGAAGGGCAAGAAACTACTGGCGGCCATGCCTGCGAGCACTCGGCGCCGTGATACTAGTGAATCATGCAACATACATTAAACTCCCGATAGGCAATGTCCGGACCGCGTAGTTCATCCAAAGCCATTCCATAACATTTTAACATGTGAAGAAACTATTTCTTTTCCTTGCGGCGCGTCAACTCATTCTCAATAACGCCAACGTTCTTGTCTAATAGTTCGCGTGCCGATAGCAGCTTACTTTCTAATATTTCCAACTCTTCATTTGTGTCATCGCTTAGTCCATTTCGGAAGACTCTGACGCATTCATTTACGGCCTCCGTGTAACTTGAATTCGTTTCAACAAGCAAATTATCTAGCTGATCTTCCGTATAAGGAATTACCGCTTCGGGGAAAAGTTTCTGCTTTAGAATTTCACAAATACCCGTTTCAAATATCTGATCGATAGCCCGTGCTACGAATATTTCCATGTTGTCGCGGAAGTGTTTGGACCTTACTGAATTGTCGGCGAAGAAATCATCGATGATTTTTATATTTTTCTTATTACACTCGAGAAACTGATCTCCGTCTTCCAGGTTCTCTGGAACGTTGAACCTAATCGTTCGGTGTTCCGGTACGATTTCCTGAAGATACAAATCTACAGCACGAGCCACGATCGCCCGCTTCGCTCCGGTCAAAGTATTCCAAGCGCGCTCGTAGTACCAAGCCACAATACTACTGGATGAATATCCATGGAACGCTGGACGCATATTAAATACTTTCATAGTGGACTAACCTTAAAACTGTGAACTTGACCTAGTGATAATCCTTAACGAGAAGGAGTAACCCGTGAAAAACCCTACCGATTCGCAACATAAAGTGAATCTATCTTTATTACTGATGGTGGCTCTCGCTGCCTACCTAGTCTTTCTTTAGAGATTTACGCTTTGGCGCGCTACTGAACTGAGATTCTCTCCCGCTATTTGTAGCGCCATTTCTCTTTCTTCTGCCCATACGAAAGTCAGTAATTGTTATGCTTTCTAACATAAGACTCCATGCGCATCCACAGCTCTGAGAATTGTTTCCTTATGTACACAGTAATTGGTTAGAATCGAGACATCGATAGAAATTACTACCCAAAGAGGTAATTCCCATGAGCTGGTCAACACCAATAACAACTCCTTCGCACTCTCTGCGCGCACTTAGCCTGGCAGCTCTTGCTGCTCTGCTGATTAGCTGCAGCCCAGAGCCGGAGCCTGCAGCCCCTGAAGCGCCCGATTCTATGGCCGCTGTGGCGCCTCTTGCAGAACAGGCCAACCCGTCCCCCGAGGGCGAATGGGGAGCCTACGCCGCCGACAATGGCCAGTCTAAATATACCAGCCTAGATCAAATCGATGCCAGCAATGTAGCAGAGCTTGAAATAGCTTGGAGAAGGCCTGCGCTAGATGCCTACTATTCCACCATGAATCCAGCGCAGCGCTATACCTCCACCTGGACATCTGCGCCGATAGTGAAGAATGGCATCGCCTATGTACCGAATGGTGTAGGCCTAGTCGAGGCATTCAATCCCGGCACTGGCGAGACGATTTGGGTTCAGGAGCCCTTTGGCGGGGTAGATGGACTGCCTGGCGCAAATACCAGGGGAGTCGCCTACTGGAGCGAAGGCAACGACCGACGCATTTTGGTGCAACGCGGCGTCTATTTATACGCCCTGAATGCCGGCAATGGAGAACCGATAGAGGGCTTCGGTATCGATGGCCGCACCAATCTGCAACTTATGCCCGAGGGTGCCGAGCGATTTCGCTGGGGCGGCGTGCCAACTGTGGTACGAGACATAGTCCTCATCGGTCAATCCATGTCGGACACGTTCTCTAACAAAGAAGCCTTCCGCGGCGACGTACATGCCTTCGATGTACGCACTGGCGAATTGCGCTGGACTTACAACACCATTCCACAGGAAGGACAGTTCGGCACGGCTAGTTGGCAGGACCGATCCTGGTCCTACACCGGTCACTCACCCGTTTGGGCGCTGTTCAGTGCCGATGAAGAGCTAGGCCTCGTGTACATGCCTATCTCCTCCTCAACTAACGACATGTATGGCGGCCATCGCATCGGCGACAATCTGTTTAGCCAGTCTCTAGTGGCTGTCGATGTAGAGACCGGCGACCGGGTTTGGCACTACCAAACGGTTCATCATGGCCTATGGGACTACGATCCGCCCGCGGCACCAATCTTGATGGATATCACCGTAGATGGCGAACCGGTAAAGGCGATCACGCAACTTACCAAGCAGGCCTTCGCCTTCGTCTTCAACCGCGAAACAGGCGAGCCTATCTGGGAAATAGAAGAGCGGGAAGTGCCGCAGTCCGACGTGCCGGGAGAAATCACCTCACTCACACAGCCCTTTCCGACTCGACCCGCTCCTTTCGATCGTCAGGGGGCAACCGTTGATAACCTGATCGATTTTACGCCGGAGTTACGCGCGGAAGCGCTAGAGATTTTTAACAACTATGTGACAGGCCCCCTCTTCACACCACCATCTATTAGCAGCGACAACCCAAATGGAACCTTGGGAACGATTCAATTACCAGGCTCGCAGGGTGGCGCAGACGTTCAGGGCGCTGCCTTCGACCCGGAGACGGGATACCTGTACATTCCTTCAATAACATCGCCATTCGTTGCCGATATTTTGCCTGGCGACCCGGAGGTTACGAATCTCAGCTACGTGAAAGGCTCGAGACGCTGGATCGCGGGACCTCGCGGACTACCCCTGTTCAAGCCTCCGTACGGGCGTATTACGGCTATCGATATGAATACTGGCGAGCATGTGTGGATGGTGCCGAATGGAAATGGCCCGACCGAGCATCCTGATCTCGTGGATTTAGACTTAGGCCCACTTGGGATGCCAGGACGACCCACGCCACTACTCACCAAGACTTTACTGTTCCTCGGCGAGGGACTCACCAATCAGCGACCGGGCGGACGAATCCCTGTTGATATGCCTGTCGAGATTGCAACAAATAGCGGCGGCCCGATGTTCCGAGCCTACAACAAAGAGTCAGGTGACATTGTTTGGGAAGTTGAATTGGAAGCTGGGACATCCGGACCCCCGATCAGCTATCTCCACGAGGGAGAGCAGTACATACTCGTCGCGATTGGTGACCGAGAGTACAGCCCCGAGCTCGTCGCCTTCAAACTTCCATAAAAAAAAGCTGACGTGCATCGCACGTCAGCTTCTCTAACTGCATCCAGAGTCTTATCTTCGAAGATCAGTCGGGCTGTTTGACTGTGCGCAGATAAGGCTTGATAGTGTTAAAGCCCTCCGGGAACATTTCTTTCGCATCCTCATCGGATACGGAAGGAACGATTATCACATCATCCCCGTTTTTCCAGTTCACTGGTGTCGCCACCTTATGTTTTGCGGTTAACTGCATGGAATCGAGCACGCGCAGTATTTCGTCGAAGTTTCTCCCCGTGGTCATCGGATAGGTCAACATCAACTTGATCGTCTTGTCAGGGCCCACAACAAATACCGAACGTACCGTAGCGTTCGTTGCCGCTGTTCTACCGTCTGAGCTACCCGGCTCATCGGCAGGGAGCATATTGTAAAGCTTCGCCACATTCAGGTCGCTATCACCGATCATCGGGAAGTTAACGGCATGACCCTGGGTCTCTTCTATATCCTTAGCCCAAGCCTCATGGTTATCTACCGGATCGACACTCAGCCCAATGATCTTGCAGTTGCGCTTGGTAAACTCATCTTCAAGTCCAGCCATATAACCCAATTCGGTGGTGCAGACTGGGGTAAAGTCCTTAGGATGTGAGAAGAGTACACCCCATTTTTCCCCAAGCCATTCATGGAAGTCAATTTCGCCTTGGGTGGTCTGTGCCCGAAAATTTGGAGCAGTATCGTTGATTCTTAATGACATGGTGGTCTCCTAGTGTTCACTATTATTCGCTACGTGATGATAAGACGATGCGTGCGAAGAGGTTTGGATGCTGAGTGGTCTCAATTTTCTGATCGAGCTGGCTAACTAGAATATGAGGCAACTTACTTCGTGCACTCATAGACAAATGCCGGAGGCATATTTCGGAACGTAAAATCTAATTTCACGTTTTTGAAGATTGGCTTTAGTTCTGAGTAGTTACTCAAACTGTACTGAAATTGCAAGAAGCGGCCGCCTTCGCGTAAATTCGATCGCACCGATTCGAGAATGTTTTTAACCACTTCATCATCAATCAAAGCCAACGGTAGACTGGAAACAACGTGATCGACTTCTTTTATTTGAAGCTCATCGAGAATAGATCGAATGGACGATGCACAGGCATTGACCACCCGCAGGCGAGGATCTTGTAATGTTGCCAACTGATCGACGAAGTCATTATTCACTTCGAAGCAGATTAGAATACAGTCGGAGTGCATTCGTTTCAAAAGAGAACGTGTAACACAACCGGTGCCAGGGCCTAGCTCGATAATGCAGCGCGCCGCAGTGAAGTCTATAGGAGCAAGAAGCGTCTTAATCAAGACCTTAGAACTGGGCGTAATTGTCCCAGAAGTCCTAAAGCTCTTGATTAGATTCAGCGAATCACTAAATTTTAATCTTGCATTCATATTCTAAGCCACTCGCCAATTTCCGCACCGAGAAAAACGTACACGGCTACTAATGGTAGTTCGCCGAGTAATAATGCTGTCAGCATTTTCCTCAGCGGCATCTTAGCAATCCCCGCAACATAGCAAACTGCATCGGTGGGTACTAAGGGGAAGAAAGACCAACCAACTACAAACCAAAACGCATTCTTATGCTGCATTTTGGCCTTCAAGTTAGCGATTTTTTCTGGGTACTTTTCTTCCAGCAACCTATCGTAGCCGCCAAAAGAGGGGAAACTGTATACTAGGAATGCCCCAACCACAACTCCTGCAAGGGATATAGCGAACACCAAAAAGGGCCATTGCGGGAAGGAAATCGCTCCAGCCAAGACAAACGGCGTACATGGAATCAACAGTATCGAACGGGTTAGCGACATCAATACATAGATAATGAGTGCCATTGAGCCCATCTGATTGAGCAATTGCGATATCGATTCGCGAGTCAGCCACTCAGGATTGATAACAATCATTCCCAGAATCACAGCCACCACGACCAGCCAGACGGTGTTGAGGTGCTTGATCATAGGGATTCCAAAAAGAGTTGTCTAAGCTCGGCTACAGCTTTATTGCGAATTGAGGAGTTTAGGACCGAGAAGGCAACAGCGCAAGCCTTCCTGGATTCTGCAATTACTGCGTCAGCTCATCATAGACTATCGGCAACACGTCGGCGGCATCGAGTGACTGCAGCATGTGTACCTTGCCGGCAACGTGGTAGGTCGTAAAATAGGGATCGGTGCTAGATTGAGCGAGTAATGCCGTAGACACAAGGCACAGCGAAACGATGGCGGATGATCTAAACATTAACTTTCCTCGATTCGATTAAGCGGACAGTCGCTTTAACACCGCGGGCGAGATGGTTCCACGCCCTGCCTTTCTACGCTAATATGGCTCGATGCTCCAACACCGATTCATCGATTCCGCATTGAGAAACCCCGATCGCGAACAAACCACCGCCTTTTAAGGCAGGAGCGCGCCATGCATAGAGACCCAATGAGCCTCCAATGAACACCACCAGAATGCCTAAGATGATCAAGCC